>JADFFS010000152.1 GCA_022568195.1 Chloroflexota bacterium
CGATCTCTGGTAGTTGGCGATCCGACTCCATCCGACCCGTGTTGTGCGGTGCCACCGATCGCACCTTGCCAGGGATTTACCCTTTAATCGAAGCCATCGGGATGACCCTGATCCCTATCTCCTGCTCCACCTCGAAGGTGAAGCGGTTATCCCTCTGCTTTTCCACGTCGTTTACCTTGGATACCTCCAGGGTTTTCACGGGCTTGTCCCTCATCATCTGCGAGGTCAATTTCAGGTGGGTATTGCACAGCCCCTGGAGCCGGAGAAGCATCTGGGGGTCAATTGACGAAGATTGGGCGACCACGATTATGGTCCTGTCTTTGGTGCAGAGACGTTGGCAAGAGGAAAAGAACCCCATCACCGCCCGGTCCGCGCTGATTGCAGCCCGGTCGGACACGCTGTCAACCACAATCAACCCCTGGGGGATCCCGTCAATCCAGGTGACCAACTCCGCGAAGATATTCCCTGGGTCCTCATTGGCGGAAGGCGCTTCCAAGGGATAGACAACAAGATTGTCTCCATGAACATGCTGTGACAGGTCCAGACCTATGGAGCCCATCTGCTCGACCAGGCTTTCGGCCGTGTGCTGGGTAGAAAAATGCACCACGCTGCGGCCGCCCAAAATAGCCCCATAGGTGAGATACTGGCAGACGACGCTTTTGCCTGCCTGGGATGCGCCTTCGATTAAAACCAGCGACCCCGGGCGAATGCCCCCGTTCAGAACATTCTCCAACGGGATCAGCGCGCCGCCGGTCCCTATCAACTCCTGGGGGATGGGGGGAGTCGAGCGGGACGCCGGCGTATATTCGTTGGCCACCTGACCAGGGCGTGCTTTTTCGGTCGTGGTGGGACTGTTTCGTAGGGCCAGCCTGATGGCCATCGCCAGGATACCGTGGTCAAAGGGTTTGGCAAAGATGTCGGTAGCCCCAAGCCGCAGGACCTTTGATTCCGCTGCGGCAGAAAATTCCTCAGTGAGCATGATCACGGGTGTCTCGCGGGTTCGTTGCGACTCCTTAAGCTTGGTCAAAACCTGGCAGCCATCAATGCCAGGCATGTCCGTGTCCAGGATCACCAGGTTGATCGATTCCCGGGAAGCAATCTCAATGGCTTCCTGCCCATTGGTGGCTTCCTGGACCTCGTGACCACCTGCGTCGAGGATATCTCTCAGCGCTCTTCTTACGAATCGTTGGCGGTCAGCTATCAGAACCTTGGCCATCTTATCCTTCCTTACTGTGAGGCAGGGAACATCGCTGGAAATGGGGAAATTACTCATAAACAATACCGTTGCCCAGCTAACTCGGTATGTGTGTTACCACTGAGGGTTCGCCAGCGATAGCACCTACAATTTGACCTTGCCTCACCTAATTAGGCACGGACCGGCTTTCCGAATGAGCAACCAGCTAAACACTGGTCCAGGCGGGCGCCATAGAGAGTTGATTCCCCACTAACCAGGAAACGGTGGTCCCTGAAATGGCGATCGACGCGCTGATTTTCGATTTTGACAGGGTGATCATGGACGCCGAAACCCCGGAAATTCAGACGTGGCAGGAGGTCTTTCGCACTCGTGAAATTGACTTCGGGATGTTCTTCGAGGGTAATTGCCGGGAACCATAGTCGATTGCCCTAGGGAGACTAGAAGCCGACCTCCCCAATTCGGAGCACCGGACCCCGATAACTGTACGGAAAAGAGCGGCGATTGACCGACAAGGCATCGTACCGGTGAATACAATACAATGTGGTTAATCGTATTCTGGTTCGATGGGATGGACAAGCCAACTGAGGGTCAGATATAATACCTCGGCTTGGTGAAGTGTGTGTTGAAGCGCTCGAACTGTTTGTTGTGGGAGCGCCCCCTTCGTCGGTGATAGAAAACCCTTTGTGCCTACCAGCCCTGGGGAGGGGAAGTGTCGGAACTGGTAGACGAGCATGACTTAGGATCATGTGCTGAAAGGCGTGGGAGTTCGAGTCTCCCCTTCCCCACCATTTAAGGCAACGAATTCTTGAACAACCATCGCGTCGATTGAGGAGGGCAGGTGCCAGCACTATTAGAAGTAAAAGACCTTAGGACCCACTTCTTTACCTTCGAAGGTGTGGTAAAGGCGGTGGATGGAGTTTCCTACGATTTAGAAGAAGGGGAAACCCTGGGCCTGGTCGGGGAGAGCGGTTGCGGCAAGAGCGTCAGCGCCTTGTCGGTGATGCGGTTGATTCCCGACCCGCCTGGCAAAATCATTAACGGGGAAATCCTCTTTGAAGACGAAGACATCCTGAAGATCGACATGGACGACATGCGCAAGATCCGCGGCGGCAAGATCGCCATGGTCTTTCAGGAACCCATGACGTCATTGAACCCGGTGCTGACCGTGGAAAAGCAGCTTACCGAAACGTTGGAGCTGCACAAGGGAATGGGCCGGCAAGAGGCTAAAAGGGAGGCCGTCAACCTGCTGTTCCGGGTGGGAATTCCTGACCCGGAGAGCCGGATCAAGCAGTATCCCCACCAGTTCAGCGGCGGAATGCGGCAGAGGGTCATGATTGCCATGGCGCTCAGTTGCGATCCCAGGCTGATCATTGCGGATGAGCCGACCACGGCGCTGGACGTGACGATTCAAGCTCAGATTCTAGATCTGATGAAGGCATTGACCACCGAGTTCGGCGTCGCCCTGATCGTGATCACCCACAACCTGGGAGTAGTGGCCCGTTACGCCGACCGGGTCAACATAATGTACGCCGGCAAGATCATCGAGCGAGGCACGGCTAAAGAGATTTACGCGAACCCCAGACACCCATACACTATAGGACTGCTGCACTCCGTGCCCCGGCTGGACCAGCCTCGCCGGGCCAAATTGGACCCCATAGAGGGCCAACCCCCCGACTTGGTCAACCTGCCGCCGGGTTGCGCCTTCCGAGAACGTTGCCGCTTCGCGGTGGACAAATGCGCCACAGATACCCCGCCTTTGATGCCAACAGGCGATGGTCACTTGGCGGCCTGCTGGCGGGCTGACGAAATGGAAGCCCTCGCCGCACAGGCGGCCTTTTCCGAGAATTTGGCTCAGAACGGCGCCGCCGCCGAACCCGCTCCCTAGGCCACCGCAGCCACCGATAACGAGCCAGGAGAGAACACATAACCATGACAACTATGCCGGATACTCAAACTCAAGGTAATGCTTCCTCGCCGGACGGGGACATCCTGCTAGAGGTCAAAAACCTCAAGATGTACTTCCCAGTTAGCTCTGGGATGTTGTTCCAACGAACAGTGGCCCACATCAAAGCGGTGGACGACGTCAGCTTTTTCGTAAAGCGGGGCGAGACCCTGGGCCTGGTGGGAGAGAGCGGCTGCGGGAAGACCACCACCGGCCGGTGCATCCTTCAGCTATACAAGCCCACAGGTGGACAGGTTATCTTCGAGGGGCAGAATCTGATGGAGCTTTCTTCCCGGCAGATGCGCGCCATGCGCCGGGAAATGCAGGTTATCTTCCAGGACCCCTACAGCTCTCTGAACCCCCGGATGACCGCCGGCAATATCATCGGCGAGCCCCTGGTCGTCCACGGTCTGGTGCACAGTAAAGCCGAGTACCGGGAGCGGGTCGCGGATCTGCTCCAGAACGTGGGTCTGAACCCCTATATGGCCGACCGCTTCCCCCACGAATTCAGCGGCGGGCAACGCCAACGAATCGGGGTTGCGCGAGCACTGTCGGTCGCTCCCAAGTTCATAGTCGCCGACGAGCCGGTTTCCGCCTTGGACGTCTCTATTCAGGCCCAGATTATCAACCTGCTGGAAGACCTCCAAGAGCAGTTCAACCTGACCTACTTGTTCATTGCCCACGACCTTTCGGTGGTGCGTCACATCAGCGACCGGGTTGGGGTGATGTACCTGGGCCACATCGTGGAGATGGCGGACCGCAACGAGATTTACGTCAATCCTATCCATCCCTACACCAAGGCCCTGCTCTCCGCGGTTCCCATCCCGGACCCGGTAATCGATGCCCAACGGGAGCGCATCCTGCTCACCGGAGAGGTGCCTAGCCCGTTGAACCCTCCGTCGGGCTGCGTGTTTCACCCTCGCTGCCCCATCGTCATCGATGAATGCAGCCAGGTGTTCCCGGAGTTGCGGGAGGTGGCGCCGAACCACTGGGCGGCCTGCATCCGCGCCGATGGGTACGGCTCCTATTAATTCGAGAGCCTTGAGCTAGGCGAGACCCGGGACCACCAAGCGCGCTGTTTAGAGGCGCCCCGATTGCATCGGGGCGCCTCTAATTTTTTTCGTTGCCCTGTCCGAATTGCGGATTGCCGTACCATTCTGTTCTTGAGGCTGGGTGAGCGGCATGATAACATTCACCAAGCATGGACCCCAAATTCATACGCAACTTCTGCATCATCGCCCACATCGACCACGGCAAGTCCACTCTGGCTGACCGTTTCCTGGAAATTACCGGCACCGTCCGGCCCGAAGACATGCGCGACCAGTTCATGGACCAGATGGACTTGGAACGGGAGCGGGGTATCACCATCAAAGGCAAAGCGGTCACCATGCGGTACCGCGCCCTCGATGGACAGGACTACCAGCTAAATCTCATCGACACCCCGGGCCACGTGGATTTTGGCTACGAGGTTTCCCGGGCGTTGGCGGCTGCCGAAGGCGCTTTACTGGTGGTGGATGCCAGCCAGGGTATTGAAGCACAGACCATCGCCAATACCCTGCTGGCCATGGAATACGACCTCGACCTGATCCCCGTGGTCAACAAAATTGACCTGCCCCAGGCCGAGCCTCAGCGGGTCGCCGCGGAACTGCAACAGGTTTTCGGCTTTAAGGAAGATGAGATCCTCTTTGTTTCGGCCAAAGAGGGCACGGGGACCAAAGAGGTATTGGACGCCGTGGTGGCAAGGGTGCCATCGCCAAAGGGGGACCCCAACCTGCCCTTGCGCGCCAGGGTCTTCGATTCAGAATACAACCCCTACAAAGGAATCATCGCCCACATTCGCGTCGTGGACGGAAAGGTCTCCAAAGACCAACGCCTGCAGGTGATGTCCACCGGCAAGGTGGCCGAGATCGTGGAGGTGGGTATCTTTGGACCGTCGCCCAAACCGGTGGACACCTTGTACACCGGCCAGGTGGGCTACGTGGCCACCGGGTTCAAGGACATCGGGGAATGCAATGTCGGCGACACCCTAACCAGCAACCGCCTGCCTGCACAGGAACCGTTGCCCGGGTACATACCTCTCAAGTCCATGGTGTTTGCCGGCCTGTATCCCTCGGATGGAGAGGACTTCAACAACCTGCGAGACGCTCTGGAAAAGCTGCAGCTGAACGATGCGTCTCTCACCATTGAGCCCGACAACAGCGTCGCCCTGGGCTCCGGCTTTCGCTGCGGTTTCCTGGGGTTGATGCACTTGGACATCATTCAGGAGCGCTTGGAGCGGGAGTACGATCTGGATTTGATATTGACCGCCCCCAGCGTCTCTTACCAGGTGGTGATGCTGGATGGCCGGACAGTATACGTGGACAACCCGTCCAAACTGCCGCCGCCCCATGAAATGCGGGAGATCCAAGAGCCGATTCTCGACCTGACCATCGTTGCTCCCAGCCGGCACGTCGGCGTAATAATGGAATTGATGCACTCCCGGCGGTCCGAGTTTATACGAATGGAGTATATCCAGGGTCCCGGGGAGCAACGCCGTGGAGTCGACCTAGACACCTCCCAATCCCGGGTGGTGATGGAGTACCGCATGCCTCTGGTGGAGCTGTTGGCCGATTTCTACAATCAGTTAAAATCCCGGACCCAAGGCTATGCCTCGATGGACTACACCGTTCAAGGTTATCAGGCGGCGCCCTTGGTCAAAGTGGATATTCTAGTCAACCACCAGCCGGTTGAAGCGCTGTCGATGATCCTGCACCGCGACATTGCGGTTGGCCATGGCCGCGACGTGGTCCAAAGATTACGGGGTCTTATCCCCAGGCAGTTGTTCGAGGTGCCTATTCAAGCGGCCATCGGAGCCCGGGTTATTGCTAGAGAGACGGTGCGCGCCCTGCGCAAAGACGTGTTGGCCAAGTGCTACGGCGGCGACATCACCCGCAAGCGCAAGCTTTTGGAGCGGCAGAAAGAGGGCAAGCGGCGCCTTAAGATGGTTGGCCGGGTGGAGATACCCCAGGAGGCCTTTCTTACCGTGCTGAAAATCAACAGCGACAGTTAGCCTGCCTGGTTTACTGACTAACTTACATTCCGAGGGCCTGGCGCAACTCCCTTAGCTGCTCCAGGTGCTCTCGCCAGTGTCTGGCAAAGAGGCCCAGGAGCAGGTTCTCCGCAGTCCGCGGTTCGTCCCATCCCCGGTTCCTCTGGTGTACCATGGCCGACTTTTGGGAAAGCTCCTCTTCGGTTGCCCCGTTCAAAGAGTTCTCAAGCCCGTCCAACACCACGAGAACATCCTGGCGTACCTGTTCCAATTCGTTGGTCAGGCGCTCCGGGGTCATGTTGTTCCGGTCCGACCACAGGTCGAATTCCGCAAGCTGTCCCGACAGGATTCCCTCCACCACGCCATGGATTCCTCCCGGCGGAGTGTCCACCAAGTGGTACACCAGATCCCGGGCGGACCAGGCCGAGGTGTCGGGTTTCCAGTCCAAACAATAGTCCATACCATCCAGCAGCTCAATCAGCTCGTAGTGGATCGACTGAACGTTTTGCAAGTGTTCCGATTTGCTTGTGGCCACAATATCTACCTACACCTTATTAATACCGTGTCAAGTTGATTGTGTTAGATTAGCCGGTTCAGACGACCTGTCATTGCTCCGAAAATGTCATGCTGAGCCAGCCGCAGCGGCGAAGCATCTGGGGTGGGGGCCGTTCCACCCATCCCCAGATTCCTCTCCTTCCGCTGAAGGATCGGAATGACATTGGGCGTTATCAAAATTGAAATTGCCTTATGTAATAGAGAATCGTATTTGAGCAGCCTAGCCAGCGGAAGCATCTGAGCCTGCCTTGGCCAGCGCCGTCTCTCCAGCTTGTTGGACCGCGACCTCCTGCGTCCAAGGCCGCATTACCGCCGCCGCCCGGGCGTCGCGGTAGTAGCGCTCCAGCGGATACCGTTTCAGTGTCGCCCGTCCCCCACAAACCCGGATCGCCTCCCCGGTGAGGGACACCACCGAACGCTGTACCTGGACATGGGCGGCACGGGCCCGTTGCGTAGACTCCACCGGTGGATCCAACTGCTCTTCGGAGATGGCCCGGTAGTACAGGGCCCGGGTAGCCTCCAAGGTGAACAACATCTCGGCTACGGCATCACCACCAGCGGGTGATGCCCCTGGCTGTGCTGATGTTGCCGGCATCTGGCCGGTCAGATAGTCGATGGTGAAGTCGTAGGCCGCCTGCATCAATCCCAAGAAGGTAGCGGAGAACCCGATAAACAAATGTGGATGGCGTTGATAGAGCTGGCCAAAGACGCCCGGCGGCAGGATTTCCGCGTCAGCCGGAACCCAGACATCCTTCAGATTCATGTCCCTACTGACGGTGGCCCTCAGCCCCATGGGGTCCCATTCCCCAACGAACTCAACGCCGGGGGCACCACGGGGTATGGCCAAGTAGAGGGTCCGCGTCTCCCAAGGACCGTCTGCTTGCAGCAAAGCGGGGGTAGCGTAGTAGTCCGCCGCCCCGGCGGAAGAGACGAAAAACTTTCGCCCGTTCACCAGGTAGCCGCCGTTGACTCGCTGCGCTCGGGTTCCGAAACGGCGGCCGCCAACGTCTAGTTGGTCGGCGCTGCCCGATTCCACCGGCTCACTGTGGGGCTGGGCGTAAAATACGCCCTCTTCGACCACCTGGCGAAATCGCCGTGCACTCAGGTCCTGGTGCCGCCGGTGCACCTCCGGCGACAGACCCAACTCCCGTATGGGCGCGGCCATCATCAACATGCTGAGGGAATGCATATTGAATGTTAGGGCAGTTGAGGCATTGCCCCGGGCCAGTTGCTCGGCGACCAGGCAATAGGTCTCGAATCCGGCGCCCAAACCTCCGTGCTCTTCGGGCACGCATAGGGCCAGCAATCCTGACGCTCGCAGGTCGGCGTAGTCCTCTGCCGGAAAGGCGGCCTCACGGTCGTATTTGGCAGCCCGCGGGGCAAAACGCTCCACGGCGAGTTTGTAAGCGATATTCACCAGCTCCTGTTGGCGAGGGGATGGCCGCATGTCCATATCAGTGCTCCTCCTGACCCCGATTGCATCGGGGCGGCCGGCGTCACGTTTGTGCCCTGCTTGTCCCCATCACGGCTTGATGACCATCAGAAACAGGATTATGACGGGAAGTAGGGTGATTATGTTGCCCATGAAGATGACCGCGGCCAAAATGTGAATCGCCAAGAGAATCTTAAACATTCACCTGCTCCACGGGACCTTGCCTCAAAACTGTCATCCTGATCCTTCCGCAGAAGGAGAAGGATCTTCCTCGCGTGGCCCACCTGGGGGAGACCCTTCGACAAGCTCAGGGTGACACGCTGGGGGCGCTTTTGGGCCAGAGCTGCTCCGCGGCCAAGGTGTTTATTGGAGTGATTTCAGCAAGGCTCTGGCCGCCTCCCGGGTGTCTTCCCTG
>JADFFS010000024.1 GCA_022568195.1 Chloroflexota bacterium
TCTCGTGCCTGGGCGCCTCGTTGTCGGTGCAGGTCAGCGTCCACATGTAGTCGCAGCCCAGGGAGCTGCCCACATAGATTTTCTGCCCATTGATGATGTAGTCGTCGCCGTCCCGCTCCGCCGTGGATTTGACGTTGGCCAGATCGGAGCCTGCCTCGGGCTCGGTAAGCAGTTGCCACGTGCGGACCTCGCCGCGGAATATCCTAGGGAGAAACTCTTGCTTTTGCTCGTCGGTGCCCCAGACAAGGATGGAAGCCCCGCCCAGCCTGCCTCCCGAGTCGTAGTAGGGGGGGTTGGTCAATCCGATCCTATCGATCTCTTCTTCGATTACCACCGAATGGTCCAGGGAAAGGCCGCCACCGCCGTATTCCTGGGGCGCGGTGGCCCACAGCCAGCCTTTGGCTCCCAACCGGCGGCCCAGCTCCCGGCGCTTTTGGTATTGCTCCTCGTTGAGGTGTGACGAGTCCGGTGGGTGCTCGATGCCCTCGGGCACGTTCTGTACGAGCCACTCCTGCACCTCGGACCTAAATTCCTCTTGTTCTTTGGTGTAACGTGGTTCAAAGTCCATCGTGGACCTCCAGACGTGAGAGCGGTCAGTGGTCAGTGGTCAGCATTCAGCCGTCAGCTTTCAGCCCTCTAAAACGCTACATTCTCTAGATTCTCGGGCGCTAATTTCCGATGGCTGATGGCTGATGGCTGATGGCTGATGGCTGATGGCTGATGGCTGATAATGGATTATGCCGCAATGCCTGATTGTATACAACCATGGGCATAGGGTTTAGTCACCCCGAAGTCTGTTTAATCTGCGTAAAATTTTACCCTTAAATGCTCTCGAGGTATGAACCGCGATGCCTGACGGTATATGGCTTAGACCGTCCCGATGTCCATTTCTCGGTGCCTGGGTATAGTCAAGGTCTGCACCCTCCCGTCCGGTGTAACTCCGCGAAGTTTTACGTGTGAACCTCTCTGCGCATGGATTCGAAATCCGAAGCCGGCCAAGATGCCGATGATTTGTTCACCGGATATCTCGCCTAAGCCTTGGCACCTGCTGGCTCCAGTTCTATCGTAACCAAAATGATCGGGTCCTTCATCAAGCCAAGTTCCGCAAGGTCTTCGCCTTCGAGATGCAGGGCCACCGCCTCTTGCAGATTGGCCAGGGTTTCCTCCAAGGTATCTCCCTGAGTTACCACGGCCACTTCCATACACTCTGCAACATAATATTTGTCGCCCTTCTTAACCTGTGCCTTGATGGTTCTTTGCAGGACCATGAGCCACCTCTATTCGACATCCAAAGATAGACAGAAACGTGCCTCGATTCCAGTACCACTATAACTCATTCCCTCGTTCACCGAGAGCGCAATGCCCGCCCGGGCAGGGAGCCGGTGTGGACCCCTTGATCGACCACGATCTGGCCGTTGACCAGGACGTAGTCGATGCCGTCGGGGTACTGCTTGGGCTCTTCGAAGGTGGCTTTGGCCTGGACCCGGCCGGGGTCGAAAACAACTATGTCCGCTTTCATGCCGTCCCTAAGGATGCCCCGGTCGGTCAAACCCAGGCGTTGGGCTGGAATGGCGGTCATCTTGCGTACGGCCTCTTCCAACCTCAGCAATCCTTCCTCGCGAACGAACTGGCCCAACACGTAAGGGAAAGTCCCGTAGCTGCGGGGGTTGGGCATATCCCCGGTCAGCAGTCCATCGGAGCCCACCATCTGGGCCGGGTGTCTCACGATGGTGCGGATGTTGTCCGGGTTCCCGGTACGGGCAACGAAGGCAACGTCCAGGTTTTCCTCGATGAGCAGGTCGCAGATGGCGTCGACCATTCGTTTGCCCTGGGCTTTCGCCAAGTCTACCAGCGACCGGCCTTCCCACTCCTTGTTCTTCGACGACCCCAGGTGGCTGAAGATGTAATAGTCCAGGGTCAGCCCCCACATTGGGTTCACCGAGTCGCCGATTTCGTCCCTGACCCGCCGGTCCTGGATTCGCTGCAGCAAGGCCCCGGGACCTCCCGCATGGACCCAATATGGAAGCAGGGAGTGGAGCACGGTGCTGGCCGCGGCATAGGGATACTGGTCGAAGGTTACGTCCACGCCCGAATCGCGGCTCTGGTCCACCAGGTCCACCATCTGCTGCCCCATGCCGTCCACCGGACTGTGGTAATGGGACAGATGCACCGGCACCCCGCTGCGGCGCCCGATATCGATGGCCTCTCGGAAGGGGTCCAGCAGCCGGTCGCCCAAGGAATACCTGGAGTGCGTAATGTAAAAGCCGCCCATGTCTCGGATGGCGTCACAGATCGCAACCAGCTCGTCGGTGTCGCTGTAGGCCCCCGGCGGGTAGGTCAGCCCGGTGGAGAAGCCAAACGCGCCGTCACGCATCCCCTGCTGGGCCAACTCCTGCATGCGTCTCAGCTCGGCCTGGGTGGGCAAACGGTCTTCCCAGCCCATGGCCTCGACCCGGATGGATGCGTGGGGAACGAAGTAGACCACGTTGCAAGCCACCCGGTTGTCCAGCAGGTCCAAGAACTCTTTAACGCTGCTCCACCGGACGCCGGGGGGCGGCGTTCCGTTGACCGCGGCCAGGTAGGTAAGCAAATGCTCCAGGTTGGTGGGGGAAGTAGGCGCGTAGGAGAGGCCGTCCATCCCCAGGGCCTCGGTGGTAACACCCTGGCGGACCTTGGCCTCGTGTCGCGGCTGGGACAGCATCATCAGGTCAGAGTGGGAATGCATGTCAATGAAGCCTGGGCAGACCACATATCCTTCGGACTCGATCACGCGGGCCGCTTCGACGGCTGTGGAGTCGCCCCGGATCACTTGGACGGTGTCGCCAGTAACTGCCACGCTGGCCCGGAACCACGTTTGTCCGGTGCCGTCCACCACCCGGGCATTCCTGAATAACAAGTCGGTCATGGTGTCTCCACTCCAGGGGGAAATCCGGAATGCTTTTGACTCCAAGATTGTAGCGAGGCCCGCGTTCCCGGACAAGGGACGGCGGGCCGGGCTGATTGTTGGTGCGCCTCGATGATTTATCAGCGTGAGTTTTGTAGAATAGAACCGCCTGGTCGGTTCCCTAGCCGTTTCAATGATGGGCGTTCCCAACACCGGGCGTGAAAATCCAATCCGAATCCATTGTTCGTAGAGCATTTGATTGTCACAGCCTACTGCCAAGGCATCGCCTCGCTAGGAGTTGACGCCGTGATTAAAGCCAGCGGCATTTGCAAGGCTTATGGCCCGGTTCAGGCACTGCGAAACGTATCGTTCCAGGTAGATGCCGGAGAGATCGTTGGACTGCTCGGCCCCAACGGCGCTGGCAAGACCACCCTGATGAAGGTCCTCACCGGCTACCTCCAGCCGGACGAAGGCCGTGTCACGATAGACGACTTGGACGTCTTAACCGATACCCTGGCGGTCCAGAGACGTATCGGATACCTGCCCGAGAACGCTCCCCTTTATCCGGAGATGTCGGTCCAGGCCCATCTCAAAATGATGGCCGACTTGCGCCTGATTCCAGCCTCGGAAAAACCCGCGCTTCTTTCACGTGCTGTACGCGCTACGGCTTTAGAGGGATATCTGACCCGTCCGATAGGTCAGCTAAGCAAAGGTTTCCGCCAACGGGTGGGGCTGGCCCAAACCATCTTGCACAACCCCATGCTCCTGATTCTCGATGAGCCCACCGCCGGCTTGGACCCTATCCAAATCGTCGAAGTGCGGCACCTGATACGCCGGTTGGCCCAGCGGAGCACAATATTGCTATCCACCCACATTCTGTCCGAGGTGGAGGCTGTTTGCGACCGGGTGATCATCCTCATCAACGGCGAGGTCAGGGCGGATGCACGCCTTTCGGAACTCTCCTCCCAAACAGCGGTTATCCTGGTGCTGCAACCGGGGGCCAGCGACGCCACGGAGGAGTTGTGGGCGCTGAACGGGGTGCGTGGAGTGGAGTCCCATCAAACATCCGACGGCTGGGAATACCGGATTACAGGTGATGACCAAGAGGACCTCAGGCCCGGGGTCTTTGCTTTAGCCAGGCAGAGCAACTGGCCATTGCAGGAGCTGCGGCGGGAGGTCAGGACCCTTGAAATGGTCTTCAACGAACTGGTTTCCCAGGCCGACGAGCAGGTAAACCCACCGGTGCTAGTGGACGAGCAATGATCAGGTCAATCAGACCGATGGTCGTCATTGCGCGCAAGGAGTTGCGCACCTATTTCGGTTCGCCACTGGCCCTGATCTTCGTTGGAGTCTTCCTGGCAGTTACCCTCTTTCTGTTCTTCTGGGTTGACACCTTCTTCGCCCGAAACACAGCCGACCTCCGCCCGCTGTTCCGCTGGATGCCAATCGTAATGATTTTCCTGGTCGCAACCCTGACCATGCGTCAGTGGAGCGAGGAACAGCGGGCAGGCACCCTGGAAATCCTACTCACCTTGCCGGTGCCTCGGATTCAACTGGTCCTGGGCAAGTTGGCCGCGGTAATGGCGTTGATCGTCCTGGCTCTGGCTTTAACCCTGAGCCTGGTTATCACCGTAAGTTTTCTGGGGGACCTGGACTGGGGTCCGGTCTTGGGGGGATATCTTGCTGCCGTTTTAATGGCTTCGGCCTATGCGTCCATCGGATTATTTGTTTCTTCCCGGACCCAAAATCAAATCGTCGCCCTGATGATCACTGTTTTAATTTGCGGAATCCTCTATCTGTTGGGCACCGGAGTTTTTACCAATTTGGTGGGCGACGGACCGGCAACCA
The DNA here is from genome assembly GCA_022568195.1 of Chloroflexota bacterium. GTDB lineage: Bacteria > Chloroflexota > Dehalococcoidia > Lucifugimonadales > UBA3495 > JADFFS01. The sequence continues at coordinate 4,733 of JADFFS010000024.1, forward strand.
TCTTGCGGGCCATCGGTATCGGTAGCCGCTTTGAAAGCATTGAGCGAGGTGTAATCGACTTAAGGGACCTGGTTTACTACCTGTCTTTGACAATCGTTTTCGTCATTTTCAACGTCACATCAGTGGACATGAAACGGTGGGGGCGCGGGCTAAACACAGCCGTGTACCGGCGCAACGCGCTCTTGGCAGTTGTTTTGGTCGCCGCGAACCTGTTGATTCTCAACACTTGGCTTTTCCCCTTGTCGAACCTGCGATTGGACCTGACTGCCCAAGGGCAGTTCAGTCTATCCGGCGCCACCCGCGACCTGGTACGCAACCTTCCGGAACCGCTGATCTTACGGGGATACATCAGCGACAGGACCCACCCACTGCTGGCGCCGCTGATTCCCAACATCAAGGACCTGATGAGGGAGTACGAAATCGCCTCTGGCGGGATGGTCAAGGCCGAGGTGATCGACCCCAGGGACAACGAGGCATTGGAGCGGGAAGCCAACCAGGTCTACGGAATCAGGCCCACGCCGTTTCGCATCACCGAGCGGTACGAAACCTCGGTGGTCAACTCCTACTTCGACATACTGGTCCGGTATGGGGACCAATTCGTCACGCTGACGATCGACGACCTGATCGAGGTAAGGCCCCAAAGTGGCGGCCAACCTGACATCCGTCTACGGAACCTGGAGTTCGACCTGACGAGCTCTATCAAACGGGTGGTTTCCGGCTTCCAAAGTCTTGATGTCGTGTTCGCTTCCTTGCCAGAGCCGATCAGGCTTACCGCCTTCATTACTCCGGAGACCATGCCGCAGTCTCTGAGGGATGTGGCCGGCCGGATTGAAAGCGTTGGGAAAGAGATCGAGGAAGGAGCCGAGGGAGGGTTTCTCTTTGAAATCCTGGACCCCGACGCTCCGGATAGCGGGATCAACCGCCAAAACCTGTTGGAGGACTACGGGCTGAGACCCTTTCCTGTGGCGCTTTTTTCTCCCGAATCCTACTATTTGCACATGGTGCTCGACACCGGAGAGGAGAATATCCTGATATATCCATCGGGCGAGATGACCGAAGTCGACATCCGGTCGTCCATCGACTCTGCCATCCGGCGTGGGGTACCTGGGTTTCTAAAGACCGTTGGCCTATGGCTGCCCGCCGAAGAGCCCGCAGGACGCCGTCCTGGTGGTTTCCCCAGGTCCATCTCGTCCTGGAACCTGGTCCAGAACCAGCTTGCGCAGAATTACAGCGTATCCAACGTTGACCTGAAGGATGGGCGGGTACCGGCCGAGGTCGACGTTCTGGTGGTTATCGCCCCGCAGGGAATGGATGACAAGGAGCGGTTCGCCATTGATCAGTTCCTCATGGGCGGTGGCGCCGTCGTGGTGGCCGCTGGGCGGTTCGAGTTGTCCCCCGTATTATTGTTAGGGTTTCTGGCGGTTGAAATTACAGAGGACGGCCTCCAAGAGATGCTGGCCAGCTACGGTGTGACCCTGGGCGAGGCCCTGGTGATGGACCCGCAAAACGAGCCTTTTCCTGCCACGGTAGAGCGCAGAGTGGGAGGGTTCCGTGTTTCGGAGATCCAGCGCGTCGACTATCCCTTCTTCGTAGATATCCGGCGGGACGGGATGGCCAGGGATAACCGAATAACGGCCGATCTGCCCGCCGTGACTCTACAATGGGCAACGCCCTTGGAGGTCGACCAAATTGAGAACGCGGACCGGGAGGTGGTGCCGCTACTGTGGTCCACCGAAGACTCCTGGCTTCACGAATCCACCAATGTCCAGCCGGATCCGGAAAGGTTCCCGGAATTCGGTTTTCCGGCGCCGGAGGAACGGAAGTCCCTGCCATTAGCGGTGAGTATTCGAGGCTCATTCGACAGCTTTTTTAAGGACAATCCTCTGCAAACCCAGGCAACCCAGGCGCCAACCCAGGATGGTGAGCAGCCGGAGGGGACGGCGCTGAGGTCCCCTATCGAAAAATCTCCCGAGACTTCGCGCCTGGTAGTCATTGGCAGCTCGGAGTTTCTGGACGACACCGTTCTAAACTTTTCCCGTAGCTTTTCCGCGGACCGGTATCTTCTCAACCTGCAATTCCTCCAAAACGCGGTGAACTGGTCGGTGGAGGACGAAGACCTGTTAGGTCTCCGCTCCCGTGGCGCCTATACCCGTCTGCTGAAGCCCTTGGATGAGGGTGAGCAGAGACTTTGGGAAATATTCAATTATGGTGTGGCCCTCTTGGCGCTTCTCATGCTGGGCGGGGTTTGGAGCATCCGGCAACGCAGTGAAACACCGATGCGGTTAACCGGCGGCGGGGAAGAAGGATGACCGTACAGAACAAGGTAATGGCGGGACTCCTGGCGCTTCAGGCCGTGGTCCTTATCGTTGTATTTTGGCCCGGCTCTTCCGGTGCCGATGTGGGACAATTGTTTCCCGGACTCGAGGAAGTCAACGTCACCGCAGTGACTATCACCGACTCCGAGGGCCGCCGGATACGTTTGACTCGAAGCCCCTTTGGCTGTGTGCTGCCGGAGGCGGACGATTACCCATGCCAGAAGGACAAACTGTCGGATTTCCTGAACCGGGTCGTATCAATTACCAAGGCCTCGCTGGTAGCCCAAACCAGGGCCAGCCACCCCCGGCTGAAAGTAGCAGCGGACCAATTTGAGCGATTGATTGAGCTTGAGATGGCCGGCGGCGACCGTCACAAGCTTTACTTGGGCACGTCACCTCGTGCCCGCTCAGGCCACGTCCGGCCCGATGGCCAGGACCAGGTGTTTCTGGCTCCAGCCCTGTCTGCGTCCGCCGCCTCGGTCCAGCCAACAGACTGGGTTGACCCTGTCTATTTTTCGGTGCCCGAGGACAAAATTGCGAGCCTCACCCAGGAAAACAGCAAAGGGCGAATGGAACTGAAGAAAGAGGACAGCGGAGATTGGACACTGTCGGGCGAGGGAACCGGCGGCGCCCTCGACCAGACAAAGGTGCAGTCGTTGGTCAGAATGCTTGGCTCCTTGCGATTGCTCCGCCCGTTGGGCAAGGAAGAATTGGATTCCTACGGTCTGAAGCAGCCCGCAGCGGTGATAACGATCCAGACCAAGGATGGTGATGCTAGCTCCGTCGAACGGGTCCTGCGGATTGGAGCGAAAGACGACCAAGACGAAGGGTTTGTCGTCAAATCCTCCGAATCCCCTTACTACGTCGTGGTGGCCGGCGACGCCGTTCAGGACTTCCTAGAGAATGGGAGTGCCGATCTGCTCGAGGCCCCACCTGAGCCCACGCCCGAATCCTCATCCTGACCCACCCAGTTGTTGCCCCTTTCAGTCGCCTTTCAACTAGTACCGCGTCAAGTTGATTATGATAGATCGGCCAGTTCAGACGACCTGTCATTCCTCCGAAAATGTCATGCTGAGCCAGCCTCAGCGGCGAAGCATCTGGGGTAGGGCCGTTCCACCCATCCCCACCCCGATGTAACCGGGGTCCCTGCGGTCGGAATGACAATGCTCGTTTTCAAATTGAAATGGTACTAACGGTTTGGGCGGAATTGGATCCGTGGCGCGACTTCCGTTCGAGCCAACCCCTTTGGCCACGCCTGTTGGCCGCCTGGCTTCGCTTGCCAGCCTTCTTTCTTGCCAGTCGTCCTCGTTGGGTCTAATATTTGGGAAGCTGCCATAGGCTCGTCAGGGGTCTTGCAGGCTGAATTAAATCCCGTAAATGTGTTGGGGGAAAGACATGCCCGAGGCAACAATCAACGGTTACCGGATGCACTACGAGGTTTACGGACAGGGACAACCGCTGGTGATGATCCACGGTGGACTGGGCGGCGGGGAAGGCTGCGCCCCCATGGTGGAGCACCACGCGGATGTCCTGGCGGACCGTTTCCGCTTGGTGTTCTACGACCGCCGTGCCGCCGGTCAATCGGAGATGCCGTCCGGCGGCTATTCCTTGGCAAACCAGGTACAGGACCTCCACTCCTTGATGCAACGTCTGAAAATCACCCGCGCCCACGTACTCGGGTCGTCGGGCGGTGGTCCCATTGCTACCCGTTTTGCCCTGGACCATCCCGAGATGGTGGACACTTTGTTGCTAATCAACACCATGTCCTACGCCAGCGCAAGGGAGCGGGAGGCCCGTCAAAGGGAGCTGGAGGGGTTGCTGGCCAACGAGGCCGCCCACGGGAGGGGGGTATCCGTGGAGCGGGCGTTGGAGGCCCGGAACCCTGGAATCCGGGAAAACGAACCCGGCCGGTTTGCGCGGCTACGGGCCATCAACCTGGTACGGTTCGACGGCATGGTCCAGACAATCCAGAGCTATCTGGATATCGGCGATTCCATCGAGCAAAGGTTGGGAGAGTTGAACATCCCCACCATGGTCGTCCACGGAGACGCCGACACCACCATACCGGTGGACTGCGCCTACCGCTTGCATGAATGTATAGGCGGATCGGAGCTACACATTATTCCAGGGGCTGTCCATGGCCTGATGACCAACGAGGCGGACCGGGTGCGCAACATGATGCTGGATTTTCTGGAGCGGTCAGCAGTCAGCCTTCAGCCATCAGGTAGGGGTCAGAGTTAACCGCTGACGGCTGACAACTCGATTGGAGGTCTTTGATGTCCACGGTAAGTATCGACCACATTGCCATGCCCACAGGCAACGCGGAGAAGCTGATCGAATTCTACAAACGCATCGGCTTCACCATCAACGATGAGGAGGAATGGCGGGCGGGCAAAGCCAGGATATTCTCGATCCAAATCGGCGACTCCAAGATAAACGTGCACCCCGAGGGTTTCACGGCCGACCTGCGAGGCCCCACCGCGGTGCCCGGTTGCGCCGACATCTGCTTCGTCTGGGACGGTACCGCGGACCAGTGCAAAAAGATGCTGGAGGAAGCCGGAGTAGAAATCATTCGCGGCCCCGGGCCCAGGCGTGGAGCCAGGGCCGGCGGGGGCCTTCCCGCCGTCAGCCTCTACGCCCGAGACCCCGACCAGAACCTGCTGGAGTGGATGATCTACCTATAACAATAGCCGTCAGGTATCAGCAGTCAGCCCTCAGCGTTTGGGGTTGCCTTCCCGCTGAGGGACCTTAAAAGCGACTAGTAAAAGGGGAGCCAAAAATGCCAAGTATGACCGGCAAAGAAGCCCTGGCCCAAATGTTGATCGCCGAGGGTTTGGAATACATTTTCGGCAATCCCGGCACCAGCGAGACGCCGCTGCTGGATGTGCTTCAAGATTTCCCTCAACTGAAATACATCCAATCGCTTCAGGAAGGGACCGCCGTAGGCATGGCAGATGGCTACGCCCGCGCCACCGGCCGGCCCGCCTTCGCCAACATTCACATCGCCGGCGGTCTGGCCAACGGCATCAGCGCCCTCTACAACGCATTTCGGGGCGGGACGCCCTTGATCCTGACCGCGGGCAACTCGGATACCCGGATGCACCTTACCGAGCCCACCCTGTCCGGGGACCTGGTGGAGATGACCGCCCAGTACACCAAGTGGAGCGCCGAGGTCCTTCACCCAACGGATATCCCAATGGCCGTGCGCAGAGCCTTCAAGGAGGCCAAGACTCCGCCCACCGGTCCCGTCTTCCTGTCTTTCCCCTGGGACACCATGGACGAAACGGCCGATGTGGACATCGCTCCGTCATCGCCAGGGTATTTTCACACCCGGCCGGATACCGACGCCGTGGCGCAGGCGTCGCGATTGCTGGCCCAAGCGGAGAACCCCATAATCGTGATGGGTGACCGGGTGGCCCAATCCGGCGCCATGTCCCAGTTGGTACGGGTCGCCGAACAGTTGGGGGCCCGCGTTTATGCCGCATCCTTCTCCGAGGTGAACTTTCCGACCAGCCATCCTCTCTACAGCGGGATATTGAACACCAGCAGCCCGGCGGCCATACAGCAGTTGAGTGGCGCCGACGTGATATTGGCAGTTGGAGCCAACATATTTTCATCCTTCTTATATGTGCCGGAGCCCTTCCTGGCAGCCAACACCAAGCTGATTCATCTGGACAACAACGCCTGGGAAGTGGAGAAAAACTACCCGACCGAGGTGGGAATCCTGGCCGACCCCCAAGCGGGGCTGGCAGACCTGGCGGAATCCTTGGAGCAGGACATGTCTGCCCCTGCCCGGGAAGCCGCAGCAATCAGGATGGCCACCTTGGGCCAAGAGCGCCAACGTTCGGACCAAGCCTATCAGCAACGGCTTAAAGAGCGGTGGGACCACAGGCCCATGCCGGTGGAACGAATGATGCACGAGTTGGCTAAGGCTGCTCCGCCAAATACCATCGTCGCCAACGAGGCCATTACCTCAAGTCCGGCCCTGATGAGGGAGTTCAGCTTCGACGAGCCGGGCAGCATGTACGGCATTCGCGGCGGCGCCCTGGGATGGGCCATGCCCGGAGCCCTGGGAGTGCAGCTGGCCAACCCCGGCCGGCCGGTGCTGGCGGTGGTCGGCGACGGCGCGTCCCTGTACACGGTTCAGGCCCTGTGGACCGCCGCCCTGTACAACATCCCGGTGGTTTACGCCATCTGCAATAACCGCTCCTACCGAATCCTCAAAGTCAACATGGATACCTACCTGCGCCACATGTTGCAAGACCAAGAGCGGGAAAGCGAATACGTGGGGATGAACTTTGAAAACCCGTTGGACCTGGCGGCCCTGGGTCAGGCATTAGGTGTCGCCGGGGAGCGCATCGAGGACCCTGCGGCTCTGGGCCCGGCATTGGAACGGGCCTACGCCAGCGGTAAGCCAGCGGTGCTGGACGTCTGCATAGACGGGTCTCTGTAGAATACCCTTCAAGCGTTCGACCACGGGCTTTCGGAACTGGGTCATGATCCAAGGCCGAGGAATGGCATAGCAATAAGCCATGGCCACTCAGCCACGCTGCGAGTACCAATCATTACTCTGGAGTTATGTGAAGTAATCGCATCATCTCGTGGGATATTCAACGAAGTACGGCGCAAGACACGGTCCAAAAACGACGACTAAAGTTGACAAGGCAGCGAGAACGTAATATAAAACATAGCAGCAAAATACAAGCGATGGGAGTGGGGGCCCGGGAACTCAGGAGGATTTATGGTCACAACCTCGGTACGCAATGCGATGCTATCCAGATTAGGGGGCGCCCGCGCTATGCAGCGGGTGGCATCGCCTTCCATCGTGATCGGCCTTGGCTCAACGGCCTGCCAAATAACCCGGCAACTGGAAGACGCGACCTCCAGTTGGAACGCCGCAGACCGAAAGTCCTTGGGGTTCCTGTACATGGATACCAGGGAAGCCACCAGGGATGAAATCAACCGGGCGGCCCGGTTCATCGGGTTGAACCTCCCCCATTTTTCCAACCTCCGGGACATGCGTCCTTGGATCACCGAGTGCGTGCCGGAGCTTCGGCACCTCAGCCTGTCTCGGGAAGGCGCTCTGGGTATGCTGGCCAACGCCGGAGTAGCCGCTCGTTACAACTACGCCAACATCAGGGGCCATATCGACGCTTTGATCGGTGACGTTTGTCCCTACTACGAAGGGAAAACCTACCTGCGGATTCACTTGGTAGCCTTCTTGGGCGGTGGCACCATCGGGGCGCTTCCGATTTTACTGGCGGCCTTGTCCGAAGCCAGGGGCACGGCCTACAACTTCAGCACGGTGCTCCACCTGCTGATGCCTCAACGGGGAATGTCCCGGGACCCGGACAACAGCTACCCCTTGCAGTTGAGGAATACGTACGCAACCATCCAGTTCCTACGCGCGGCGACCGGCGTGAAGGCGGGCGAGGGAGAGCATACCGGAGATGATACCTACAGGGTGACCGTCTATCCTGACAAAACCGTGCATGCCATTGGGCCTCACTTCGACCTGGCGCTGATTCACCGTTCACCCAAAGACTCTATCCCGGCACAAAGGGCTCACGTGGCTCGCCTGCTGGAGAACCTGGTGGCGGATGCCTGGGGTACCGGCTCAGACTTGTGGGCCCGGTACCACGAGACCATGCGAGAAGCGAACAACAAGGTAGACGCCCGGTTCGGCTCCATAAGCTCCAAGGAAGTCAGCCTCCTGGATGGATTTTTCACCTTGACCGCCCGGAAATTCCTCCAGACCAAGTGGAACGCGGGTTACAGGTAGGTCACATCATGATGCGCAGCATATTGGGCAAAAACAGAATCTCCTACAATGACGCATCCCAACGGTTGCGGCCAGGGGACCCCTTGGCTTTCTTGTCTATGGACACGCCGGGCACCAGCAGGCAAGAGGCGCTGGATCAGATCCATGCCGGCGTACACGTTGTCCTGGAAGACGTGGAAAAAGCGTTTCAGATGGTGTTCGACCAATTGAAACCCGACGTCAACGTTGCTGACCGAACCATTCTGGATGCCAAGGACCAGATCAGAAACGAACAAGCCCGGGCCCGCAGCCTGGTCGACCTCAAGCAGGACGATCTGCAACGGCAAATCCGCATCAGGCTGGAGAATCTATACCTGCAAGGTATGATTCAGACCCCCCTGCAGGACCCCGGCGTCAACCGGTGGGAGAACCTCTCGTCACGAATCGTTGAAAGGAACGAGCCACTGGTTTCCGAATACTCCTACGACGATCTCGCCCCGGATAAGCGGGGCAATCGATTGAATCGTTGGAAGAGAGAGACCGACGAGTGGCTGGAAACCATTTGCCAGAACCACGTGGCGATAATTATCAAAGGGATGGAAGAGCAGATCAAGGAATACAAAGCTTCGTGGTACGAAGTTACCGATGCGCTGAAAAAGCGTGCGGTAAGAGGGGGTGTCCTCTTCCAGCAGGTGAACGATCCCGACCTTTGGATCTTTGAGAGCGAAGACCCCACGGTCCGAAATCTGCTGAACGGCAACCAAGCCCTGGACATTGCGGGTAGGATCCTGGACCGGTTCCAGATGAGTCCTCGCGACATCGAGGAAGTGGCCGATACAGTGCGGCAATCCCTGACCGGTTTGCCGGTTTTCGGCACCAATCGAATAGGCGTCGACGAACTGGAAGAGCTGCTCTCTCTGGCTGTCGCGGAGAAGATTCGGGATACCGTATCCGTAGAAGCCGGCTTCCTTTCCCTGATCTCCAACGGGATAAAATTCGGTGACGACCTGGGGGAGCTACTGGACGAAATGCGCCGCGGCACCGCCGCCATGGAGGATAGGTTGTGGCGGGTCGGCGAGGTCGGCGTGGGTCACGTGGACTCAGCCTCCGGGGTCGGTATCACCGCACCCAACGTCCATGACCTGGTCCTGAGGGGACTGGGTGGAGGACGCAAGTTTGCCGCGGTGGAAGGGCACCCGGGCAACAACCACCGGTTCGACGTACAGATGTCCATCGTCGGCGCGCCAGCATCGGACATGACTATCTTCCGGGAGATGGTGTGGGCATGGTATTCCTGGCACTTCGAGGAGGACCGGGGCCAAGCCACCACCCAGGAAGAGTGGATGAAGCTCGTTATGGCCGACTGCTGGAAGCTCTACCCGGACATCGGCGTGGAAACGGGCGTTAGAAACGCCATCGTCGAGCTAATCAACGAAGACCTCAATACCCTTTGGAGCGGGCGCGAGGCGCTGCCTATCCGCACGGCCAACGGGATGCCCAGCGACCGAGACCTGCTCAACGATCTGTGGAAAGAGTTGGGAGTTATCGCCAAATCCCCAGCCTCCAACTGATATCCATTCCCTGAGTTAGGGTGCTCCGGCGCTGAAGCCCATCCGTGGGAGCGTTCAAAACCGGAGGGGATATGAATAGATACAACGGGCCCCAAGAGGACTAACTTCCTCTCGGGGCCTCTGGTTTTCCGGGAAACACCACTCCTGGTCCGACCCGTTAGTACCTGAGGAGCCAGAATTCCCCGGTCGCGAATGCCGCAGCGTAGTACCTCTGTACCGGCTGACTTGGCCCCTGCCGCTGCTTTTGCCCACCGGCGGCTAAGCCTCAGGGTGGGTGCTGATGAAGCGGGCCGCTTGGGCCGGGTCCACGTGGGGCGCCCGCACCTCCACTCCTGCTTGCTCCTCCTGCAACAAAAAGGTGACGCTGCTGTCCTTGTCGCCCCAGCCCCTGTTCATGCCCTCGATGGCTATCTGTTCGACCAGGTTGGCCAGCGGCATTGGGACGTTGAACTCCCGGCCCAGATCGGTAGCCAAGCCCACGTCTTTTCGCGACAATGCCAGGGAAAAGCTGGCTGGCTCGAACTCGCCCCGGAACACGGTCCGAGCGATGCCCTCGTGCAGTCCGCTCATCCGGCCCAGCGACCCGCGGCGCACACACTGCCACAGGGCTTCGGGCTCCACTCCAGCCTTGACACCCAAGGTCAAGCCCTCGGCGATGGCCTGCCTTACGCCGTGGCCGATCATGTTGTGCACCAGTTTGGCCACGCTGCCGGCCCCGATGCTTCCCGCGTAAAATACCTTGTCCCCAAAAGCATCGAGCAACGGTTTGATCCGATCGAAGATCTCCCGTTCGCCGCCCACCATGACCGCCAGGTTTCGCGTCGCCGCCCCCGACTTGCCGCCACTGACCGGGGCGTCCAGCACGTGGCACCCTTTCTCGCGGAATTTTGGCTCGATCTCCCGGATCAACGTGGGCCGGCTGGTGGACAGGTCCACGTAGATGCCGCCGGGATTGATCCCTTCCAGGACACCCTCGGCTCCGGTGGCCACCTGCTCCACTTCCCTCGGTCCGGGCAAAGACGTCAGGATTACGTCGCTTAGCCGGGCGACCTCGGCCGGTGAGCTGGCCAGGCGGGCGCCCCCGTCCAAGAAGGGCTTGACCACCTCTTCTCTGATATCGAAGACCACCATTGGATACCCGGCCTTCTGAATGTTTCCCGCCATCCCTCCGCCCATGTTGCCCAGTCCGATAAATCCTACGGTTTCCATGGCCTCTCCTCTCATAACATACGAGTCCGTTGTTGGTCCCAGCTCCTGACATGGCGGCTCCTAGCTCCACCAAGGCGCTGAGCCAGCCGCGATCATTGGGCGCCTCCGCAGGGCAGATTATAGCCGGTGGGAGAGCGCATCTCCACCGGTCTTGTTGACGGCGAATCTGAGACTCTTTACACTCGCATCTTCGGTAACCCGGGCCTGGCGCTGAGCCTGGTCGCTTTGTCGGGTTATGGCAATCGAATCCGGGCGCATTGACAATGTGTTGAATGACTACGGCTCGCCGGATGGAGACTGCCTGTCCTGATGGACCAGAGGTAGTCGCGGGCGGCGCCGAGCTCAACTGCTCAGACTTTTTGCGCTACTCCTGGTTGGTTGGCATGGGACTGCCTGCTCCCCGGGCCAGGGAGTCAAGCAATACCCCAATCCGGGACCTGAAGGGGCGGACCCGGTTCAACTCGGCGGTTACACCCAGGGCCACCAGAAACATCAGGCTCTTTCCCGCCGCATGGGGCGAGAAGAACTCGGTGACCTCATCGTCGTAGAAGGTCATGCCGGTTGCGCCCAGGCCCAGGGAGTGGGCGCACAAGTACATGTTTCCCCCAACCACGCCGGCTTCAAGTTGGGCGGTCCGGTATCCCCGGTTGCCATACAGGGGCAGAATTTTTCCCAGGTCGGCCATGAAGTAGGCTATCGCGCTGGCGTCGGCCCCCAAGGCCTGCTCGAAGCACAAATGTCCGGCTTCCTGCCGGAAAGCCCCTTCGCGCAGTAAGTCCAACCCACGGGTCGCCCGGTTCAGATAGTAGGCTCCCGAGGGGACACCATCCACCGCGTTTACTATCAGATAGGTATCCACCAGGCTTGCGCCGGGTGTCCCCAGGAAGTCCCAAGGGACTCCGGCCGTGGAGCTGTGCAGAACTCTCTCCAACTGGGTACGGGAGATAGCCTGGCGAGCAAAGCGCCGGGTGGAGCCTCGGCTCCTTATAACCTGGTCCAAGGGGATCTCGCCTGTGCCAATTTCCCCGCCAATTTCTCCAGTGAAAGGATGAGGGGATCTGGCGCTGCCGCCCGGCGGGGCTTGGGATTTCCTGGGAAAATCCGGCGCCCCACCCTGCTGCCGCCAAGCCGTCACCTCTGTGCCTGAAACCAAACAAGAAGCGGCGTGAAGCCGGTCGGCTTCCGGGTAGGCAATCTTTTCCGAACCGCCGCCGGTCGAGGGAATAACCTGGGGGGTTATCCGGCCCGAAGCCGGAGGAGGCTGGGCCTGGGAGCCAGCGCCGATGGCAACCAGACAAACGCTGGCTTCCTCATCTGACTGGATGCCCACCAAGCGGTCGACGCGCTGGTCCACGAATCCCGCCACCACCTGTGCCGGCAGCCCCAGACCGGAGCAAACCGCCAGCAGGTTGGCCAGGATGGTCCCGCAGTCCCAAAAGCAGTAACGATAGCCCCGGGCCCGGTACTTCCAGGCGCTGCGCCAGAAATTGGCGGTGAAAACCAGGGTCGCCGGGGCAGACCCCACGTCCTGGTTCTCCCCGGCGGCGGCCGTCAGCTCGGCGCGAAAGTCTCCAGCCCGCAGTTGCGCCAGGGTGAAATCGGCGGGGGAGAAATGGTAGACGCCAGCGTCCAAACCCGGCAGGTCCCGGCATACAAGGTAAACCTCGATGGGGTACAGGGCTCCGGCAGAGGATGCGGCCCGGTAATGCACCTCTCCGGCCACCGGCAGGACAAGCTTGTGCACCAGCCCCGCCGAGAAAAACAGGATCTGGGCCAGGGCGGTGAGGTCCAGGGATGTGGAGGTTGCTCCCTCGCCCGCCCGGGGCCCGCTCCCGCCCATTGCCACGGCCTCCGAAGCCGGAACGTCAATGGGCGGCAAGTCCGAAGGCAGGTCAACCACGGGGAGAGAGGGATAGGACTTGTAAAGCGGTGGTTTGGTGCGGAGATTGATGTAGGCCAGCTTGGTCGCTTCGTGGTAGTTCCACGCGGCTTCAATGTCCTGGTTGCTCACAAACCTCTCCCGAATCTCAGCCGCAACGATGGCTGCTCGCTAGTATAGCGTCGAGCTGATTGTGATAGATTGGCCGGTATTGATTACCCGTGATTGCTCCCAAAATGTCATGCTGAGCCAGCCGTAGCGGCGAAGCACCTCGGGCGGGGCGCTCCACCCACGCCCACCCCGATGTAATCGGGGTCCCTGCCGTCGGAATGACATTGGTCGTTTTCAAATTGAAATTTCGCTAGATCGTCCCTTTGTACTGGGGCGTACGTTTTTCCACGAATGCCTTGGCCGCTTCCTTGTGGTCGTCGTGGCGGGAGCTGCGCTCCTCCAGCGCCAATCCCATGTCCAGAGACAGATTGAGCTCAGACCAAATCCGCTTGTTGAGAGCGTGCTTGGTGCCTCGAATGGCCAGGGCCGGTCCGGTGGCCAGCCTCTTGGCCAGGGCCATGACCGTGTCCATGAGATCGTCGTGGGGGACAACCTTGTTGATCAGGCCGATGCGTTCCGCTTCCTGGGCATCAATGATGTCGCCTGTCATCAAGAGCTCCTTGGCCTTGGCCATGCCGATCAGAGCGGGCCAGATCACCGCGCCGCCATCTCCGGCCACCAGACCGGCGCGAACGTGGGTATCGCCAATCCTGGCCTGGTCCGAGGCGTAGATTATGTCGCAGAAGAGCGCGATGGTTGCGCCCAGCCCGGCGGCCACGCCGTTGAGAGCGCAGATCATCGGCTGCTCCACCCACAGCATGTTGTGTATCAGCCGCCGGCCACTTATGGAGACCGCCCCTATAGGCCGGTGTTGCAGCGCAATGGCCCCTCCTCGCTCGTCCATCGCCCGCACGTCGCCTCCGGAGCAGAAGCCCCGGCCCGCGCCGGTTAGCACCACGGCGCTGACCTCGCCGTCACGGCCCACCGTGGCGAACACATCCTCCAACTCCCCGTGCATGACCTCATCCACGGCGTTTAGCCGTTCGGGGCGGTTCAGGGTAATGGTCAGAATCTGGTCCTTCTTGTCCACCAGCAATGTGTTGTAGTTGTAATCAGGCATCAAAACCTCCTACGGTCGATCAGCCTTACCCGGAATCCCCGGAATCCATGCCAACCACTTCATCCCACTCTTCTTGGGTCACCGGTTGGATCGAAAGTCTCATGCCCCGGCGTATCACCAGCATGTTTTGCAATCGCGGGTTTTGCTTGATCTCGTCCAGGGTAACCGGGCGCTTGAACTCTTGTTCTGCCTTGATATCCACCATTAGCCAGATGGGGTTGTCTGGAGAGCTCTTGGCGTCGTAGTGCTTTTCCGCCGGGTCCAGCGCGGTACTGTCGGCGTAGGCCTCCCGGACTATCCTGGCCGTGCCCACCACGGCAAGGGGCTTGGCGCTGCTGTGGTAGAACAGCACTCCGTCTCCTACCCTCATGTCGTCGCGCATGAAGTTGCGGACCTGGTAGTTGCGGACGCCGTCCCACTCGGCCGTCTGGTCTTCCTCCGCCTGCAGGTCGGCGAAGGAATAGGCCGTGGGTTCAGACTTGAAAAGCCAGTAGCGACGCTCTGCCATATCTCCTCCTTGTTAGCTGTCAGCTCTCAGCTATCAGCTCTCCCTACTCCCCACCGGTGACAGCAGGATAGCGGGAAGGGATACAAAGCTGACCGCTGACCGCTGAAGGCTGATGGCTCGCGTCAGCGGATTTGAATCCCCGCTGCTTCCCGGTCGAAACAGCCCTGAGTAAGGTCCTCCTTCTCCTGACGCAGCAGGTCCTTGCGTACCCGGAGGCTGGGCGTGCGGGGCAACTCCTGCCGCATCTCCAAGTAACGGGGAACTTTGAAGTAAGCCAGGTGTTGGGCGCACCAGTGGATTATGTCCTCGGGTTTCAGTTGAGTCTCCGGCCGCACCGCCACGTAGGCTTTGACTTCGTCCTCTCCCAACTCCGAAGGTACCGCGATTACCGCGCAGTCCATGACATCGGCATGGCGCTTGATGACGTCCTCCACTTCCTGGGAAGAGATATTCTCGCCACGACGCCGGATGATATCCTTCTTACGGTCCACGAAGTAGAGGAATCCGTCCTCGTCCATCCAGCCCAGGTCGCCGGTGAAAAGCCAGCCGTCACGCAGCGATTGCCGGGTCTGCTCTTCATTCCGCCAGTAGCCCTGCATGGTGGCCGGGTTCGTAATGGTGATTTCCCCTACAGTGTTCAAACCAACCGGTTCCCCGGTTTCAGCGCCGGCGATGCGGACCTGGTTCACGAAGCGTGGGTCTGGGTGCTGGCGAGGCTGCCCGGAAGAGCCCGGGCGGCGGGTCTCGCCGATGCTCTCGATGGTCCCGTAGCAGGTCTCGGTCATACCAAAGCCGACGATGATGTCGGTGCCGAACCTCTCCTGGAATTCAGCCAGGAACTCGGGCGGGAATGACGGTGAACCGTAGAACAGGCGGACCAGGTTATCCAGGTCGTTTGGAGACTCCGGTTGTTTGGCCAGAACGGGCATCATCATGCCGATGAAATTGACCACAGTCGCCCTGGCTTGGCGTACTTGGTCCCAGAACCGGGAGGCGCTGAACCGGTCGGCCACCACCAAAGTAGCTCCGGCGGCCATTGCGCCCATGGTCGAGTAATACTGGACGTTGGCATGATAATAGGGCAGGCAGGTAAAGAATCGGTCCTCCGGTGTCGCTTGGGTCCAGTGGGCGAACCCTTGCCCGGCAGCCACGTACATTTGGTGGCTAACCATGACACCTTTGGGGTTGCCGGTGGTTCCCGAGGTGTATACCAACATCGAGATGTCGTTGGGAGACACGGGCGGCGCCGACGCTAATGGCTGCGATCGGGATAGGACCTGCGAGAAGATGGTCCAACCTTCTTGGCCTGGTTCTCGGGATGCAGACGAAGGGGGTCCCCCTGCCACCAACAGCCGGTGACGGATGCTGGGGGCCAGATCGGCGGCTTCCTGGGCGACCTCGGCCAGGGTCTCGTGAGCCACCAGCGCGCAGGCTTCGGCGTCGTTCAAGATGTAGGCGGTCTCATCCCGCTTGTAAGCCGTGTTTATGGGGACGCTGATGGCGCCCAGCAGGGAAAGACCGAACCAGCAGTACAAGAATTCCACGCAGTTGGGCAGAAGCAGGCAGACCCGGTCGCCCTTGCCGACACCCATCGACTGGAACAACTCCGCCGTTTCCCGCGCAGCCTGCCGGAACTCACTGTACGTAAGCTCATGGCCGGACATCTCCACAAAAACCTTGTGGGGCTCCCGGCGCACCGCCTGGTCAAGAAATTCGCCCAGAGACATCTCCCACATCAACCGGTGGGTATCCTCCGGACGGACAATATCCGCCATCTCGAACCTTTCTCGAACCTTTATCCTTGGTTTTGAGTCGCGGCCCCAAACTATCATGTAGGCGCGACCGGGTCAATGGCCTTCATTGGTTGACAGCCCAAACCGCCCGGATTAAGCTGAACCTCCCCAATACTGGAGATCGGTCACGCCATGCCAGAATCCATTGACCCCAAACGCCTCAAGCTGACCAACGAAGCCGGAACCGAGGGTGTTCTTCTGGGCCTTCGCTGCCGGGAATGCGGCGTCACCGTGTTCGGATCGGGAACCTTCTGCCAGAGTTGCACTTCGGATAAACTGGAGGCCATAGAATTTGGCCAGCGTGGCACGCTGTACAGCTACACCGTAGTCAGGGTACCGTCGGCGGGTTGGCCGGGCCCGGTGCCCTACATCCTCGGCCAGGTGGAGCTTCCCGAAGGTCCCCAGGTGCTGGCGGAGGTAGTCGACACGCCGGTGGAGGACTTGGCCATCGGCATGGAGGTCGAGCTGGTTCTGCGGGCGGCGGGCGAAGGGCCAGAGTCAGACAAGACCGGCAAGATGGTCTACAAATGGCGGCCAGTTTAATGGCAGACTAGCCTCACGCCAGCCTAATCTCCCAAGGAGCGAAACTTGGAATCGATTGATTTGACGCTGGAAGAGTTTGAGGAATTTAGGGACGTCCAGATCCGGCCTCGGGCCGATTGGCCAGCCGCGTTTAGCTGCAATTACAGGAAAGAAGTGTGGCCATTCGTTTCTTACGGTCTTACCTACGAGGAACAACGGTTGCACCTCAAGGGGGAGATTCAACTTCTTGATGAAATTGTGGAGAGGGTACTCGCTGAGCGCCCGAGCGGAGGCAGGTTCTAAATCAGTGACAATGGTGTCTTTCGGATGCTGAAGGGAATGAGGCGGTTGTCATGTTCCATATTGTGTGACATTCTGCAACATGCGAAGATATTCGAACTCTAGAGACATGTAGCGAGAGGTGACCATATGGACCCCCAGACCGTTGAACATGAGGCACTTGGTCTGCCTCCGGAAGATCGTGCCAAGCTCGCACAAAAGCTGCTTTTGAGCCTCGACACTCTCTCCGAAGAGGAATTAGAACAAGCATGGCTTGTTGAGGCCGACCGCCGAGCACGTGAACTTGACCGCGGGGACGTCCAGCCCATATCCGCGGATGAGGTCCGACGGAAAGCAAGATCGCTTCTAAGGTGATCTACCAGTTTCACCCGGAAGCAGAAGCGGAGCATCTTGAAACCGTCGCTTACTACGAGACTCGGCAAGCAGGACTTGGCGCATCCTACCTCGCCGAGTTCGAATCTATCTTAGACCGTATTTGCCAGGCCCCAAACCGCTACCAAATCGAGCGTGAACCGGATATTCGTCGCATTAGACTAAGGCGGTTTCCATTCACGGTTCTCTTTCGTGAGTCAGAGGGAACGGTTCAAGTCCTGGCCGTCGCTCACCAGCACCGTCGGCCCTCATATTGGGTGAGCAGGCTGTAGCAGCGGATAGGAGCGGATGGTCCACCTTCACTCTTCACCAAGTTCCCCCACGTGAGCCGCCGCTCAAGCCAATCGAAGGAGGCAAATTCTTGACCCAGTTTCGCCCCGGCCGTGACGTTATGGTGGTGGGGGTAGGGCTCCACCCCTTCGGGCGGTTTCCGGAAAAGGACATGGCCACCCTGGCCTTGGAGGCAGTGGCGCCCGCCCTCAAGGATGCCGGGGTCAGGTGGCGGGACATCCAGGTAGCCTACTTCGGCCATGTCTACTACCAGGGTATGTCGGTGGGAGAGACCGCCCTGGCCCAGGTGGGCCTCACCGGGATACCCATCATCAACGTGGAAAACGCTTGCTCCAGCGGGTCCACCGCCTTCTGGCAGGCTTATTGGGGCATCACCACCGGCATGTTCGACATGGCCCTGGCCTTCGGGGCGGAAAAGGTGCCGCGGGGTCCCGTAACCGTCACCGCCGAAGACAGCCCCGACCGGTACATCGGCGGCGACCACATGATGGCAGGGTATGCCCTACGCATGCGGCGTTACATGGAGGACACCGGCGCACCGGAGGCCGCGCTGGCTCAGGTGGCGGTCAAGGCCCGGCAAAACGGTTCCCTCAATCCCTACGCGCACCGCACCCAGACCTATACCCTGGAACAGGTGCTGCGATCCCGCCCGATTGCCGACCCTTTAACCCTTTTCCAGTGCTGCCCGACCAGCGAGGGAGCAGCTGCCGCGGTCCTGTGTGCCCGCGAGGCCTTGGACCGCTACGGTATCGGCGAGGGTAGAGCCGTCCGGGTAGCCGCCGCGGTGCTGCGCTCGGGTAATTACAACGGCCAGGGCAGCGACCATTCGGCGTTCAGCCCTTATCGCACCGAGCCAGCGGCGCTGGAAGCTTACGAGAGGAGCGGATTAGGGCCCGAGGACGTGGACCTGGTGCAGGTCCACGATGCGGCCACCATCGGCGAGTTGCAACAGCTAGAGGCTTTGCACTTGGTCCCCTTCGGAGAGGCTTGGCGCGCCACGGTGGAGGAACGCACCGCTCTGTCCGGCGATATTCCCACCAACACCGACGGCGGCCTGCTGGCCATGGGCCACCCCTTTGGGGCCACGGGAATCCGCATGATTCACGAGACCGTTACCCAACTACGTGGGGAAGCCGGCCCGCGCCAGATAGCCGATGCCCGGGTGGGGCTGGCCCAATGCTCCGGCGCCGGAGACGTTACCACCGTCCACATCCTTACAAAATAGCGATCAGCTATCAGCGATTTAATCCCCGTCCCGCTTTTGAAAAGGCAGGTCAAGCTGACGGCTGATGCCTGATCGCTGGCGGCTGAAAGCTAGAACCATGCCCACCTTTATAGTAATGGCGTCCATGAAGGGAAAGTTCTTTTCCGACCATGGCAACCAGTATGACAACTTCCAGATGATGGGCTACGTCGAGGCGGCTGGACCTAACGAAGCGGTTACCCAGTTCTTCGATCAAACGCCGTATCCCGTCCGATGGGAGGACGTGGAGTACATGTGGGCCGAGCAACTAGCCGATCTGGGCGCCAACGCCCACTACGGCGACTACGACAAAGTGTACGTGGAATCCCTGCGCCAGCGATGGGACCAGGACGCCGGTCTCAGCCCATCTCCTTAGCCACCTCCCGCAGCCGGGAGAACTCGGTGCGGAAGCCTTCGGCCAGCGCCCTGCGGTCCGTGCCGTGAAGAATAAATCGGGCACCCTGGCTGATCCAGAAGCTGGATAGCTCCGGGGTCTGGTGATGGACCAACACGGCGATCCCCTGAGCGCCGGCGGTGTCGATAACGTATTTCACCGTGGACTGATATTCCTCTCGGTCGTACTGGTCCGGAAACCCCAGGGAAATGCTCATGTCGTTTGGCCCAACGAAGATACCGTCGATTCCCGGAACCTTGAGAATCTCCGGTAGATTCTTCACTGCGGCCACGCTTTCGATCCCGATGATGACCACGCTATTCTTGTTGCGGTCTTCCAGGTAGGCCCTGGTGCTATCGCTGACGTGCTCTCCGGTCTCGATCAACCGGCGTAGCGCATCGCCTTTCAAAGGCCGCCACTTGGCTGCGGCCACAACCTCCTTGACCTGGTCCACGGTCTCGCAATATGGGGCCAGCACACCCTGGGCGCCGGCGTCCAGGGCCATGGTGACGTAGTGGGAGTCGGGTATCGGAATACGGACAATGGGCACCACGCCGGTGGTGTTGAACATGGTCAAGAAGTCGCCCAACTCGCCCCGGCTGCGGGGGTTGTGCTCGGTGTCGATGACCACGTAGTCCAGGCCCACGCCGTCCAGCACCGGTATCCAGCGAGGGTTCCGGCCGACACTCAGCATGGTGCCGAAGACTCGGCCGCCCTCTTTCAAGATTGCTTTCAGTTCCGCTCCGTTCATAATTACTTCCTTCACAAGCTATCAGCGGTCAGCATTCAGCTATCAGGGGTTTTCGTTGGAACCCAGAAATCGTTGGCATTCAACCAACCTGGCGCCCGACGGCTGACGGCTAATTGCTACCGGTCCGCCGTCACCACCATGTGGCAAAAACGGGCAGTGGTCACCAGGTCGGGCACCACCACGTATTCGTTGACGGTGTGCATCTCGTTGGTTGACATGCCGACCACCACGCACTCAATTCCGTGGTGGCGCATCACGTTGGCGTCGGTGCCGCCGCCCGACGGTTGGATATTGGGGCGCAGGTTCAGATCGCCCATCACCCGGGTCACCAGCTTCACTATCTGGTCGTTGGGGTCCAGGTTGTACATGTGGAACAGAACTTCAAAGTCCTCTTCGATGGAGGCTTCACCGTAGCGTTGCCGGGCTTGTTCCAGCTTGGCCAGCATCTCCATGCGCAGCAGGTCCAGGGTCTCGGTGTTGCGGCTTCGGAACTCGCCACCGAAGGTCGCCTCGGCCGGAACGGCGTTACGTACCGACCCACCAGAGATGAACCCCACGTTGAAGGTGGTTTCTTCATCCAGACGGCCTTGGGGCAACTGGGAGATGATCTCCGTGGCTATGCGGATGGCGGAAAGCCCCTTTTCCGGCTCGACTCCGGCGTGAGCCGCCCGCCCCTTGATCGTCACGTCGAAGCTCATGTAGGTCGGGCTGGCCCCGGTGATGGTATTGACCGGTCCGTTGCCGTCAAACACCACCGACTCCTTGGCCCTGATCATGGAGTAATCCAGGTTGGTGGCGCCGATCAGTCCGATCTCCTCTCCCCGGGTGAACACCACCTGCAGCGGGCGGCGCGACAGCCCTTCATCCTTCACCGACTGCAGGCCTTCCAGAATGGCCGACACCCCTGCTTTGCAGTCACCGCCCAGGATGGTGGTGCCGTCGGACACTATGCGGTCGCCCCGAACCTCGGGCTTGATGCCTCGGCCTGGCTCCACCGTGTCCATGTGGGCGGAGAGCAGCAGGGGGTCTTCGCCCTCCTCGGAAGCGATAACGTTGCCGTGGGCGTCGCGCTGGACCTGAAACCCCAGTTGGGTCAACCTCTCCGTCAGATGCTTGGCTACCTCTTCTTCTTCGTCGGAAGGGCTGTCTATACGCACCATTTCGCAGAAGGAGTTGACCAGCCTCTCTTGATCAATCATTTTTACCTTCCAATGCCGTTATAGGCCAACCCCGTTATGGGTATCCTCCGGCCGATTCCAGACTGGGGATTTCAGCAGGCAGACTAATCCAAGCTGGGAAGACGGGAGGAAGCAGCCTGCCGGTGGCCTCGCACATTATACAACACCGATATGACGCCGGGGTGGCCCACGCCACGTAGTGAGTGAGGCTAAGGGGCCACTGCGATAAGCACCAGTCCCGCCACGACGATAATGGAGCCGATGATACGAGCCGCGCCAAAAGGCTCTTTGAGGATGAACACGCCCATCAACACTCCAAGCACGATACCCACCTCTCGAGCCGGGGCGACGTAGCTCACCCTAGACATGGAAAAAGCGGTCAACACCAATCCGTAGCCCAGGAAAGTCAACAGTCCGGCTGCGATGATGGGCCTGGGGTTAGCGCGCCACTCCGCACCGATGACCCTGGCCTCCCACTTGCTCAGCACGTAGGGCGCCAACCCCAGGGCGCATCCCAGGATCATCAAGTACATGTATAGAAACGGCTGCACATGGCTCACACCCCTTTTGTCGACGATGGCGTAGGTTGCGATGGTCAGGCCGGTGAGGATGGCATAACGGGTGCCCGGATTGCGCAGCAAGTTCAAGGGTTGCCGCATTAGCTGGCGGATTGCGCCGGACAAGGAGACCGCGTAAATACCCACGACGATGGCCACGATCCCAGCGATGGCCAGCCCCGAGATGGTCTCGCGTAGGAACACCACCGCCAGAATTGGCACCAGCATGGGTCCCATGCCTCGGGCGATGGGATAGACCAGGGAAAGGTCCGCCCGGGCGTAACTCCGTCCCAGCAGCAAAAAGTACAGGATGTGCAGCACCACCGTGGCCAGGACGAACAGCCAGCCGGTTTGGCCCAAGGGGTGAAGCCAGTAGAGCACCAATCCCAGGGGCATCAGCAAAACGCTGCCCGCCACCAGCAGCCACCATACGAAAAGCTCTGGGTCGGTGGAACGTTTGAGTAGCAAGTTCCAAGTGGAGTGAGCCAGCGCGGACAGCAGAACGAGGCCCAGGGAGAGGGGGGTCATAGCGGAGAGTATAGCACCGAGGGTTGACCTGGCCGGGAGCAGTTTACTCTTTTAGAGGCATCAACAGCCATACTGGGAAACCAGCAGGGCCCGACCGGCGAGGTGATCCCCATCAGTTGGACCTTTTGGAGCAACCTGGTCTTCTAGGATTTTTACCCGGACTATTTGCCCGCAAAATACCGTCTGGGCGGTTTTGACCCCACTATCTTCATCAGGTAATTCCAGACCTCTTTACTGTTGTCTTTTTTCACGATGCACACCTTGATGTTGTGAGGGCCTGGCCCGTGGATGCAGGAGTGGGCGATGTCCCCTTTCACTTTGTTGCACCACACGTAGGCGTGGACAAAGGGTTGAGGTGTCCGGACTTGGGTTCCCCCGGACACCATGTCCCACCTGGGATTGGCCAAGTCGGACCAACGAGCCGTGCCGATTCGGTGGTCGTTCCAGTCCCGCCTAATGCGGACCGCCGTCCTCCCGGTTATCCTGGCGCCCGGTCCCTTTTTGCCGGTTTGAAGAGGATGGGCGCCGGCCGCCAGGCGGACCAACGTCCAGAGTAGCCTTCCTAGTCCTACGACGACTCGTTGTAGGGCTTTTCCAAGCAGTCCCGCCAAGACTAAGGATTCCCTCGAAAATAAATGGCCATCCTAGTAGAACAACTCCATCGGCTTTTCGGCTAGGTTTTAACTGGTTTGACGCGTCTTTCCTCGTAGTGTCCTGGTTGGCACATCCCAACGCAAAAGCCCCCAGGTTAACCCCAGGGGCTTCATTTTATGCCTATTTTTGGTAGCGCGTAAGGGATTCGACCCCTTGGTCTCCGCCTAGAAAGGGCCATTACCTCCCTGTTGCTCTATGTTGCCAATACGTTTTTATAACACGTCCGCCCGGCCCTGGGCCATTAGTGCCTACGGTGTTGCCCCGTGTTGTCCACTGGTGAGGAGTGTTAGCAAGAAATTCAGCGCGTTTTAAACTGAGACCTACTCCAAGACGATGGCCCAGGGGAGCGTGGCACAGTGCCACCAGAAGATGTCTCCGTCCGATAGCCTGGGGCGCGGAGGTGACGGGAAGGGGGACCGGGGAGGGCTAGGGGGAGGTTTTAGCCATAGCCACAGGCTCTGGCCAACCTGCGGCTATTGTGTGAGGACTGGCATTAATCGGATTCAACCACTAACTTGAATAGTAAACAGTCGACGTGCCGGGCAAGGCTAGGTGGAGGTTGTGAATGTCGGCGGCCGGAGGGCAGGTCCAGATAAAACCCACCGCAAAGGGAGTGACGGTGAGGGAGGAGAACCTTCACCTGGGCCCTAGGCGTCAGGGGGTCAAACTCCGGACCGCTGTGTCCCTTATTTGTCTTTCAAAAACATCGACAGAAGGGTTTGGGCGATGACGTCGGCGCTGCGCACCATGCGAGTAAGGGCAGGAAGCAGAGCCAAGGCGATCTCGGGGCTTTCCCTCAGGGCGGTGAGAAAGACCGGCCGGGGCAGAAAGTAACATTCTGTGGGTTCCATAGCGGTAACCTTGGCCGAGCGGGGTAGGCCGTCGATCAGACCGATCTCACCGAAGAAATTTCCCCGGGTCAGTGTGGCCAGATCGACCTCTACCTCCCCGGTTCCCGCTGGCTTGGTTACCCTGACCATCCCAGACGTGATGATGTACAGGCCATCTGTGGGTTCGTTTTCCTCGAAGATGTGGCCATCGACCAGGGAGACCGAGCGAACCCGGCTTGCCAGCCTCTCCAACGTAGCTTTGCTGAGATGTTGGAAAATCTCGACTTGCCCCAGGAAACTAACCCTTTGCCGGATGTCCTGGGCAGCCAGGACGGCATCCGGACTACCGCCACCGGTTTCTTGGACCGGCGGTTCCTGCGCCAATATTCCGCAATTCGGGCAGTCCGCCACGCCCGTCCCCACGCAGTAAGGGCACATCTCGCTGGGACGTACCGCAGCCTTTCCACTTCCCTCGCACCTTGGGCAAACCACGGTGCCGTAGTCGTTACAGACCCTGCAACTCGCCGTCCGCCAATCCCTATACTGGTTTATGCGGGCCATTGACCTTGTCACGGGCTCGTCCACATCCGGGCCTGTCAATCGGTGCCGGTATCAGCCCATAACGCCCAATCTGCTGTCGGCCTGGGCCGGGGAAGCCTAGGGGGAGGTTGTGCAAGCTACTTCGGCACTTCAACCAGGTTCTTACCCCCAACGGCCATCCCGAGGCGGACCTGCCATCGGTCTCCGAGGTCAGCAGAGATGGTACCGCGTATAAATGCCGACACGTCTGGCGCTATGCTGAATCTGGCATTGCCACCGGAGAGGGCTCTGCTGACTCGAACTTGGACGGGGTCTCCTACATTTGGCATTGGTGCTCCCCTTTACGCTTGTCGTCAGCGGAGACGTGGCCCTGAGAGAGCTAGGTGGAGGTTATTACATAGCCGCAGACTCTGGCCAACCAGTGGTTAATGTTTTGCGTAACGATCTTCGTGGGCAATGCTCCAAGCGTTGGCAGTTGACATATAATTCTGGCACTGCCGGGTCTCCCCGCAGTGCCTGTAGACGCCCTTGCTGGTAGGGCCATCGGCTGGCTCGACGATCCAGTGGTGGGGGGTGCAGGTCGTCACTGCAGTCGTTGTGGTCATAGACCTACTCCCTTCTGGCCTAATTTGAGGAGCAAACGGTCGGACATGGCGCAAGCCGACATGATCATAACTGAGGGTTCCTCAGGTCAGATAGTGGGGTGACACCAATTTCCGGACCCTGGGCGCCTAGCACGTGACCCGGTCCTAGGGGACGGACCTCAGTCCATCCTCGGGTTCCTGGGCGATGAGCTGGTGGGCCTTGCCCGTTTCCCCCGCGATGATGTAAGCGTCGAGGAGCGGGGCGATGCAGATGCTTCGGAAGTCGGGACGCGCGTCCATCAGGTCGCGCCATACGACGGTGGCCGTGTCGGTGCGGCCCAGCTTGTAAAGGGCCTGACCAAGGTCAAACCGGTCGATGAGAGATTCGTCGCCATCGGACTTGGGTATTACAAGCGCAATCGTGGCCGCCGACCCAACCACCCAACCGGCACCCTGCCAAACTTGTGACAACTGCTCGAGTTGTCCCTTGTCGGAGACAACAACGAAATCCCACTGCTGCCCGTTTCGAGAAGAGGGCGCCCTACGCCCCGCCTCAAGAATCCGCTCTAGGTCTGGTTTCGGGATTGGGTCCGAGGCGAAACTCCGAACTTGTCTACGTGAAGTGATCGAATCCCAAGTATCCATAACTGACGACACTAGCCAACTTGCTTCGTCACGCGACCGAACACATGTGCCGACATGGGCGGGTCGGTTGAAATCGACACTGCGGCTTCTTGGTGGTCGCGTCCTAACCCTCGACGGTGACCGGTCGCCCGGGGAACGTCGAAGATCGATGCGGAACTCCTATGGTATGCTCCGCGGCTGCACCGAGGGGAGCTAGATTGACTGGTCTAAGGACCCGGCGAGCCGTTGCGGCATATGGGATTTCGTTGTTTCTTTGTGGCTTGGCTCTTACCGTCGTGGTCCGGACAAGTG
>JADFFS010000153.1 GCA_022568195.1 Chloroflexota bacterium
AGATATTTTCAAAGGGGCTGGCCTGGGGAGACGTCATGCTGGACACCGTGTCCGCCAAGAGGTCCGGGTCCTCGACAGGCGGCAAACACAATGTATCCAAGCAAACATGGGCCTGCGCGGATATCTGGGAGCCATCCACCAGTAAGGTCTTGATCACCAAGTTGGGGCTTGGCAGCCTCGCGGCCGCTGCCAGCATAGCTTGAGTACTGGGATGAGAGGGGTTCCCCTCCACTGTAACTTCCACGGGGCTGTTTTTCAGCAGGTCAACCGCCTGACCGTACTCGGCCCCATGCTCTCCGGACTCGTGGTAGCTGTCGGCAAAGGCGCTCAAAGTGGTTTCCGCAATCTGCCGGTAGTCAGCATCCCAGGTGGCCTGGTGGAGTTTGAGCAAACCGGTGACCGCGGCCATGTTTTCCGCCAACGGCTTCTCCCTGACCCGGAGATAGCCAATGGCCTGGCTGTCCTTTTCGGTGTCAAAGAAGGCCCCGTTGGTCTCGTCGAAAAACCGGTCCACCAGCTCCCGAACAACGGCTTTGGCCCGGTCCAGGTAATGCTGCCGCCCGGTACATGCGTGAGCGTCCACCAAGGCCACCAAAAGGTGGGCCCAGTCTACCAGGAAGGTAGGCTCGTGCCCCGGTCCAGTTCCATCATAAACGTGACTTAAATTTCCGGACTCGGCGCCCTGGTCTATGTGGTCCAGCACGGCAAGCGCAACGTCCGTGAGGTCGGTACGGGCCAGACGCCACGCAGCGTGCAAGCACAGGGAAACCGCTTGGGCATTGCTGCTGGTGTAGCAATACTGGTCCACCGCCGGAGGCTCCTGGTCTCGCCGGCCGGATAAGGGCAGCGAGAAATATTCCGAGTGAGCACCCTGGCTGCCGTGGAAGCCGGGAATTTCCGGGTCGTACAAGTTGCCGATCAGGTAGTCCACCGTTTGAGAAGCCACCCGATGGTAGCGGTCGTTATGCAGCAAAGGATAGGCGTCCAGGTAAACCCGGGCCAGGCTGACATTGTCCTCCAGCATTTTTTCTAATTGAGGGTCCGACCAGTCGGTATTGGCGGAGTTTCGGAAAAAGCCGCCCTCCTCCGGGTCGTACAAAGGTCCTGAGGCCATCCGGTCCAGGGTTTTCTCCAGCATCGCCCGGTAAAATTCTTCGCCGGTGGTCCGCGTCAGGTGTACCAGATACTGGAGGATGGGGCCATTGGGGAACTTGGGCGCAACACCGACGCCTCCGTTCACGGCGTCGTAGGCGCCTGCCAGGCTCCTGGCGACCCGGTCCGCGAAGGCTACCTCCACCTCCGGGCCGGCACACACCTTGCCGGCGCGTTCCTGCCGCTGGCTCAAGAGTTCCCGAGCTTGGTCGTAAAGCGGGGACTTCTCTTCCAGATAGGCGCGTTGCAGCTCACCCAGCATGGCCAGGAACTGGTCCGGCGGCAGGTAAGTCGCGCCACCGATCAGACCACCGTGGCCGGTTAAAAAGGCGGTGGTAGGCCAACCGCCCACGTTGTAGCGAGCGTTCAAGTCGGGCCGGCGGTCGTTGTCGGCCCGGATGCAAACAAAGTTTTCGTTAAGAATCCGCTGCACGTCGGGATCGGAGTAGGAGGTCTCGTCCATTACGTGGCACCAGTGGCACCAAACCGCGGAGATGGACAGCAACACCGGCTTGTTTTCCGCCTGGGCCTTGGCAAAAGCTTCCTCACCCCATGGATGCCAGTCTATCCTGTCGGCCAGGTTGGTGTTAGGCGAGAACCGGAAGCTATCCAAAAGCCCTCCCACGGGCGGCAAATCCCAATATTTAAGCAGACGCTGTCCTAGAAATCACGTTAGCATAGCACCTTGGCTTTTTCAATCGAGGGGGTTTCCGGCCTAGGGGTCTTCCGATTGTCACCCCGAGCCCTTCGATTCCGCTCAGGATAAACTCCGAGAGGGGTCTGGGGCGACGCGGGGCGATTGCCCGACACCACCCCGATTATATCGGGGTCGCCCTGGTCTAGGGGAAGTCAGCCGGGATACACCGACAACGTGCCCCTGGAGTTACCCGGCTGCGCGGCGGTGTATTTCGCCGGTTCTGTGTTGGCCGGATAGCCTGGCCGCACGGCTTACGACACCGTCCCGGTATCCGAGCCGGTGTAAGAGAGATGAGCCCTTTCTTCAGCCCTTGAACAGGTCCTTGACTTTCTCCATGAAGGATCTGGACCCCATCCTTCCCAGGAACTTGCCCCACTCCACCTCGGCGTTCGAAGACCGTTTCAGGTCCTTGGTGCGTTGCTTGATCAACTCCAAGACCCGCTCCTCCTCTCCTTTGTCCAACCAGAAACCGTGCTCGTCGGGACAGTAGTCGATGGGCAGGTTGTAGGCCCGGTAGTTAAACGTGGTCATCAAGACGCCGCACTTCGGGCAGGAAATCTCGCTGGCCCTGCGTGCATACTCCATGGTCCCCTTCAAGTCATCGTCGTCCATGACCGTGTCTTCCAGCTGGTCAAGCTCGGGGTGATCCAGCCAAAGGCCCTTGCATTCGGGGCAGCGGTCAACCTCGATTCCTTTGTACTTTTCAACCTTGAGTTGGGCCTCGCATCGGGGACAGTTCACGGTGGCGCCCTCCCTGGGTGTCAGCAACGACAAGCTCTAGTATCCCGGTACGTGTAACCAGCATATCATATCGGGTAGAGCTATTCGGGATACCAACGGCCGGCCCGCGAGGCCCGCGCTCAAGCCCTAGGCGAGGCCGGGGTAGCCGGCTCCCCAGCGATCCAAGTACACGAACTCGGACAGCTCTCCCCGGCCCACTGGGCCGAAGTTTCCCAGCGGATAGCCAATGGGAAGAATGGCATAGGAGTGCACTCCAGTGGGCAACCCCAGGATGGCCTCGACCTCGGCCTCGAATTGCAGGTGACGGCTGGTCAGCGTTGCTCCAAGGCCCAGCGCCCGGGCAGCTAACAGCATGTTCTGCACCGCGGGATAGATCGAGGCGCCGGAAGAACGAGTCGGAGTATCCTGACCGTGGTCAAGGCAGGCCACGATCCAGATGGGGGCTTCGTGGAAGTGGTCAGTCAGGTACTCCACCGCGCTGTGCTGCCGCCGGTATCGCCCAGTACTGGACCCGGGCGGCGGCGCGCTGGATAGATACCGGGGACCCACCACCTCATCGAAGGCGCGCTTGTAGTAGGCCTGCACCTTCTTCTTGATTTCCTGGTCCTTCAGCACCAAGAAGCGCCAGGGTTGCCGGTTGCCCCCGCTGGCGGCGCATATCCCGGCCTCCAGGATCTTGTGGATCAACTCATCGGGGACCGGATCGGGCTTCAGTCTACGCATGGCCCGGGTGGTACGCATGATCTCGAACACGTCGTTGGATTCGGGCATGTTGTTTCTCCTTAGGTGATCTTTAAGGTTATCTCTAGAACTCGGCCGGGCGCTTCTCCAAAAAGGCGTTCATTGCCTCCTCGGGGTGGCCTGTGGCGAAGCATAGGGCGAAGGCCTTGATGCTGTATTCCGCCGCGTCCTCCTCCCCCATCTCCAGCCACTTGGAGATAATGTCTTTCTGCACTGACAGTACGTAGGGGCTCATCCCCATGAACCCCTGGACCGCTTCGGCCGCCTGTCCCATCAACCGGTTTTTTGGCGTCACCTGATCCACCAGGCCTATCCGGTGGGCTTCCTGCGCGTTTACGGACTCCCCGGTGAGCACCATAGCCCGGGCGCGCCCCAACCCTATGGTGCGGGGAAGCAACGAGGCCTCGATTACTGAAGGCAGCCCTACCCTGACCTCGGGTAGTCCGAAGCTGGCGTCATCGGCGCAGATCCTCAGGTCGCAGGCCAGCGCCAACTCCAAAGCTCCGCCTAAACATGGTCCTTGAATCGCGGCGACGACCGGTAGCGGCGACGTGATGAGCTTTCGCATGGCTTGGTGGAGGGTCCGGATAAATTGCTCTGCCGTTAAAGGCGTGAGGGCCTTCATCTCCTGCAGGTCGACTCCTGCCGAGAATGCCCGGTCACCCGCGCCCCGCAAGATAATGACCCGGACCTGCTGGCCGCTGGCGACTTCATCCAGCCGGAGGCTCAGTTCCCGAAACACCTGTAAACCCAGCAGATTCAGGTCGCCTCGACCCTGGATAGTCATCCAGGCGATGCTATCGCGAATCTCAACCGATACCCCTGGCTCCATCCCACTCTCCTACCTGACAGGGTAAGGCTCACTCCGGCCGACATAGGCATCTAGACGCTCAAGACCACGACTTGGCGTCTGTTGCGGGGCATTTGCGCCCCGTGTATAGTCGATCCATTATGCCCTGCGGATACCCTCAGCGATTTCGTCTCAAATGACCGACCTGGAACGATTGCAGGAAACCATAGTCGCTTGCGCCAAGTGTCCCAGGCTGGTGGCTCACCGGGAAGAAGTGGCCTTGAAGCGCCGGCCCATGTACAGCAACTGGGAGTATTGGGGCAAGCCCCTGCCGGCCTTCGGCGACCCACACGCCCGTTTGTTAATCGTGGGGCTGGCCCCGGCGGCCCACGGCGGCAACCGGACGGGTCGGATGTTCACCGGCGACCGCAGCGCGGACTGGCTGTTCGGCGCTCTGTACAGGTTCGGGTTTGCCAGCTCCCCCGACTCCAAGCACCGGGAAGACGGTCTCATCCTGCACGACACCCTCATCACCGCGGCCTTGCGCTGCGCTCCTCCGGCCAACAAGCCCTCGAAGGAGGAGCGGGCCGAGTGCCTGCCCTACCTGATCCGGGAACTGGAGCTGATGTCCCAAGTCCGGGTGGTGGTCGCGTTGGGTAAAATCGCGTTTGACGCTTTCCTGACAACCTTGCCGCCACGGGGGCTGACCCTGGCCTCTCCCCGGCCCAAGTTCGGCCACCGCGTCAGTTATGCCCTGGATGGGGGTGTGACCCTGATTGGTTCATACCATCCCAGCCAGCAGAACACCCAGACCGGGCGGTTGACCGTTCCCATGTTCGATAGCGTCTTTGAAACCGCCCGGGAATTGTTGGGGTAATAAGACCCCAATCCCTTCGGCTGCGCTCAGGGCAGGCTCTAACCTTTCCCCTTAGGAGACAGGATCAAATTCTCTCTCTGGACGGGAGAGAGTTAGAGTGGGGGTGAAACCCGGCGCACAATCCCCCTCCAGGTTTTTCTGGAAAGTTTCAGTCTCCCAAGGGAATCGTGACCGACAAGCGCGGCGCACTGCCCACGGACCGGGTGGTGTGGCCCTGTCCCGTCAAGTCCTCAACCAGGTTGACGTGTCCGGGCCCAAACCGGTGCACCGACCCGTCACCCAGGCCGATCTCCACCTCTCCGGACAACGTAATCACGTACTGGCGCCTGGGACCGTTGTGCCAGTCGGAGAAAGTTCCCGCTGGGGTCTCCCGGAAAGAGACTCCGGTGGCGGTATGCAGGGTGGTCAACTCAGGATGGGACGCCAGGTCCAGCTCTTCCAGGTGTGACTGCCCGTCGTCGCCGGTGTACAACCGTGAGATACTCATCAGCTTGCCTCCTGGCCAAGAATTGGAGCTTCCATAGATTAACGGTTACGAATGTCCGGCGCAACCGAACTCTGCAGGCCCAGCGAATTGGCAGCCAGGGGGTGTATATTACTGGTGGAAATCCTTTATAGACCACATTGGTTCAGGGGAACTATCGGAGAATTCCCCGCCAACCGTAAACATGCAATGCTGGAGGAGACCTGATGGAAATCGGAGTGGGACTGGATGCATCATTGGGCCTTTCGTTCTCGGGCCAGATCGAGGCTTCCCAGGAGGCCGCCCGGATGGGTTACACCAGCATTTGGACCCCCGAGGGCACGGGCCAGGACTCCTTTCAGCTTTGCGCCCAGCGGTGGGCGGCCACCCGGGAGGTGGTCCCCGAAGGCCTGACCACCGGTATCGCGGTGTCGCCGGTGATGTACCGGACGCCGGTTGCATTTGCCATGAGCGGTGGCACCCTGAGCCAGCTCACCGGCGGCCGCTTCCTGATGGGGATCGGTTCCGGCGGGGCTTACCGGCCCCGCTCCCGGCAAGCCCTGGGCCTGCGCCGCCTGTCGGCGCTGTCCATGATGCGAGACTATCTAATCACCGTGCGGGGCTTGGTGGCCGGTGAAGAAGCCGACTACCAGGGCGAGGTGGTGACGCTACGTGGAATCAAGCTGGACATAAGCCCTGCCCCTCGTACGCCGGTGTACCTGGGGGCCTTGGGTCCGGAGATGCTGCGCTTGGCCGGCGAGCTGGCCGACGGAGTCTGCTTGAATTGGTGCACTCCCGAGCAGATTGCCTGGAGCCGGGAGCGCATCGCCGAAGGCGCGGCCCGGGTGAACCGGGACCCGTCCGAGGTAAAGGTGGTTGAATATATCCGGGTCTGCATTGACGACGATCCCGACACCGCCCGCCGCGCCTACGCCCGCGCCACCATGGGCTACGCCTTGGGCCAGCAGGTGCCCACGGAAAGGGAGCGCAGACTGGGCTACCGGGGCCATTTCGAGCGCATGGGCTACGTCGAGGAACTGGCCGCCCTGGACCGAATGCGCAAGGAAGGCGCCTCCCGAGACGAAGTCGCCGACGCATTCCCCACCGAGTTGCTGCGCAGCGTCGGTTACTATGGCCCGGCGGAGGGGGCTGCCGAGGCCTTCACCAGGTTATCTCAAGGCCTGGACGTGGCGATCGTCCGGGTGGTAGCCGCCCGTCCGGATGCCGATTCGGTGCTGGCGGTGATGCGGGCCTGCCAGCCCAACGGCGTCTAGCGCTTCCCAAGCCAGGGACCACATGGCCGATTGAAAATCCCGCGAGATTCCCGACTAGGACAGAGTATGGCAGTTCGCAGCGGAGAACAGTTTCTGGAGGGCTTGCGGGACGGTCGCGAAATTTGGCTGGAGGGTGAGCGGATTGCCGACGTGACTGCTCACCCCAAACTGACCCGCATGGCGCATACCCTGGCAGGGATTTACGACCTCCAGGTATCCCCCCAGTACCACGACCAGATGACTTTCAAGTCACCCACCAGCGGGGATGCCGTTGCCCTCTCCTATCTGGTTCCCGAAAGCTATGAGGACCTGCTGCGGCGCAGAAAGGCGCTGGAAATCATCGCCGAGTCGTCCTACGGCATGCTGGGGCGCACACCCGACTACGTGAACATTCAGATCACCGCCATGCGCCAGGCAGCCCATGTCTACGGCCGGAATGAGAAGATGTACGCCGACAACCTGCGGGCGTACCACGAATATATCCGGGAAAAGGACCTGTGCCTAACCCACGCCTTCGGGCACCCCCAAGTCGACCGGTCCGTTCCCATTAGCGAGTTGCCCGACCCCTACGTGGCTCTGGGCGTCGTGGACACCACCAGCCAGGGAGTTATCGTTCGGGGAGCCAAGCTGTTGGCAACCCTGGCGCCCTTCTCCGACGAGATATACGCCCCGGTGTACCGGCCCCTGCGGGCCGAGGCGGAAGAAGACCAGAAATACTGCATCAGCTTTGCTATCCCGGTGGACACCCCCGGCCTGAAATTTATCTGCCGCCAGTCATACGACCGGGGCGGCTCTCTGTACGACTATCCGCTGTCAGGACAGTACGACGAGATGGACGCTCTGGCTGTGTTTGACGACGTGCTGATTCCCTGGGAAAGGGTATTCGCCTACCAGGACGTGGAGCTGGCCAATTATGCGCTGCAACGGGTTACTCTGTGGCGCCAGTACATGCAGCAGGTGGCGGTCAAAAACATTGCCAAGCTGGAGTTTATCCTGGGGATAACCCACGGCATCGCCGAGGCCATCGGCATCAACATTTACAGCCACGTGCAGGAGAAAATAGCCGAGATAGTGGACATCCTGGAGACGGTTCGGTCCTACCTCAGGGCCGCGGAGGCCGACGCCGGTCCCTACGAAGGAGAGGGCATCTGGCCCGCTGCCGAACCCTGGATCGCCATGAGACACTGGTACCCGGACGCATACGTGCGGGTCATTTGGATAGTCGAGCAGCTGGCCGCCGGAGGGCTGATGCTCACGCCCAACGAGGAAGACGTGAAGGGACCATTGGCCGCGGACATCGGCAAGTTCTACCAGGGGGCCGCCATCGACGCTCCGGACCGCATCAGGCTCTTCCGCCTGGCTTGGGACTTGGTGGGCACCCAGTTCGGCTCCCGGCAGGCGCTCTACGAGCGGTTCTTTAACGGCGACGTGGTCCAGCTACGCCAACGGCGCTACGCCACCTATGACTACAGCCGGGCCAAAGAGTCAGTGAGAAACGTCATGGAACGGTTGGGTGATGCTGGCAAGTCCCAGAGATGATTGGGCGGGGCGCTCTAAACGCCGGCCGCGCCGGCCGCCTGGGCCGG
>JADFFS010000154.1 GCA_022568195.1 Chloroflexota bacterium
ATGAAAGCGCTGATGACGAAGGAGGAGTTGTCGTTGATTATGGTGAAGGGGATGTCGATGACGCCGATCTTGGGCTTGCCGGGGAAGACGTAGAAAAAGACCAGGGTCCCCAGGACAATGCCCAAGATGGCCAGCAAGGGGCCGGAAACGTACCAGCTGGCGATGACGCGCCAGACCGCTCTAAGTTTGTCCATGGTCCGCTCTAAAACCAACCTCTCCGGGTCTTCAAGCGACCGCCCCGATCGCATCGGAGGTGGGCGCCCCCCGGGCCACCGGCATCATACGTTCGGCCCTACCCCGTGTCAACCAAGAGGGGGGCGGGCATCGCCCCGATGTAATCGGGGAGACTGCCAGTGCCTCAGTTGTCGGTAAGATACACGAATCGAAGCTTGGGGATGGTCATGGGAACCAGGAAATAGTCCCTCACATTGGGTTTGATCAACACCTTCCGCTCCGAGCTGTGCCACAGGGGGACCCAAGGAGCGTCGTCGATGATCATCTGCTCGATACGGTTGTAGAGGTTGTAACGGGTTGTTTGGTCCGGCTCGACGCGGGCCTGCTCCAGGAGGGCATCTACCTCAGGGCTGTTGTAGGCCATGTGGTTGTTGCTGCTGCCGCTGTGGAAAAGAATGTCCAAGAAGTTTTCCGGGTCCGGATAGTCAGCGCCCCAAGCCACGGTGAACATCTGGAAGCGCCGCTGGTGCAGGTCTTGTAGGAAAGTAGCCCATTCGGTTTGTTGAATATCCACCCGGATCCCCAGGTTTTCCTGCCACATCTGGAGCATGGCTTCCATGTCCAGGCCCACGTTGGAGCCGAAGCTACCGGCCACGGTCAATGTAATACGAGGGAAGTTCTCCAGATCAGCCCCGTATCGCGACTCCTGGAGCAGGCGCTTAGCTTTCACGGGATCGAATTCATATCCACGCAAGCCGGGGTTGTAGGACGGAAATCCCGGCGGGATTATGCCCTTGGCCGGCACCACCAGATCGGACAGGGTCCTGGTGGCGATACCCCGCTTGTCCACCGCGTAGTTGAGCGCCTGGCGCACTTTTGGGTCGTCGAAGGGCGGCAGATTCACGTTCATGCCGACGTATGAAACGCTGAAGGCCGGGGGCGCAGTGGCCAGCTCGGCGTTCATGGGGTTGCCGGGGTCCTGGAGACGTTCCAGGTCGGCCAGCCCTACCCCGGTCAGATGGATCTCGTCGTTTTCGTACATCAGCATGGCGTCGCCGCCGCTGAGGATAAACTCAACCTCGTCCAGGAATGGGGGCCCCAGGTGATAAAACTCGTTGCGAGAAAGGATCATGACTTCGCCCACATCGTAGCGGGTCAGTTTGAAAGGACCGGTGCCGTTGGGTTCAAATACCCACTTCCTAGGGTTAGCCTCTACGTTGGCCCGGTCTACCACGAAGCCGGTGGGGTAGGTCAGCTTGGCCAGGAAATAGGATTTTGGGGCATCAATGGTCAGTTCCACCGTATGGTTGTCTACAACTCGAAGACCTTGGATTGTCTGGGCCCCGCCGTTCAATTTGTCGGGTACGCCTATGATGTCGCCCAGGTATTGTTCGGCCACCGGCGATTCGGTGGCGGGATCGGTGGAGCGTTCCAGAGACCAGCGGACGTCCTCAGCCGTGACGGGCTTGCCGTCATGGAATTTGGCATCCTGGCGCAGCCGAAAAGTGTAAACCAGTCCGTCTTGGCTTATATCCCATCCCTCGGCCAGGTCTGGGGTCAATTCTATCTCGGGATTTATGGTGACCAGGCCGCCGAAAATCTCGTTGACTATGGCGCCGGACCTATTGTCGGTGGCCAGGTGAGGGTCCAGGGTGGGTGGATCGACGAACAGCCGGACGAGTCTGCCGCCTCTGGGATGGTTGGCCTGTAGGGGATTGGCGGCGGTCGCCGGGACGGCGGCCGGCACGGCGCTCTCTACCGCAGGCGCTGCCGTGGCGGACTCAGCAACCGGTTGGACCGGCTCTGTGGTGGTGGAGCACGCTGCCAAGAAGAAGG
This sequence comes from Chloroflexota bacterium, assembly GCA_022568195.1. Taxonomy (GTDB): domain Bacteria; phylum Chloroflexota; class Dehalococcoidia; order Lucifugimonadales; family UBA3495; genus JADFFS01. The sequence goes on from JADFFS010000154.1 coordinate 2,011, forward strand.
CCCCCGAGATAATTACCAGGAGAGCTTTTCGCCCCATTCTCCAAGTCCTTGGTGTCGAGTGAATGGACGCCCTATGACGAGCGGCCCACTTGTTTATGCCTACGCCCATTGTAGTGAATCGGATGCCCCAATTGCAACGCAGCGGGCCATCGTCGGAATTGTGGACTTGCCCAATGAATCCCTGATGTCGTCGTTGCATCATATTGAGTAGAAAGCCGAATTGAGGATGGCGGGCTTGGGTCCGGAACCTGGCCAGCAACCCAATCAAAACGGCTGGCAAACCAAAGGAGGAAATTCCAAAATGCGGACCCTAACCTTAAAGAACACAGCCAAGAACATGACCTTGCTGGTCGCGGGCGCCCTGATGGCGACCATGATTGCCGTGCCCCTGGGCGGCATAGCCAGCGCCGATGACGACGATCCCGTAGTCAACCGGATCGTTGCTCCCGTTACCTACACCATCGAAGCCAACAATGGAAGTCCTTCCACCTTCGAGCTGGTGGAGCGGGATGGCCAGATGATGCTGGTCTTAGTGAGCCAAGGACCTATCTACACTCCCTCCAATGACGACGACGACTAGTCCAAGGCGAATACGGCGGTAGAGCGCTGTCATCGCCCAACAAGGCCCCGCCCCGATGCAATCGGGGCGGGGCCTTCATTTTTTGCTGCTCGGCCGATACCTGGCTATTCATCTCGGCGGGCGCTCCGCTGATTATCGTTGGCCGGAATCATTGTCGGGATCGCAACTTCTGTTTCAGTGGGTTCAAAAAAATGCCCTGGCGCCGATTGTTTTCTTGTCCGTTCCTTGAGATACCCAGCCCTCAAGGGCCGGGCAGTGCGCTACCTACCCGGACTCACGGCCTTTTTCGATTGTCACTGTATACTTCATGCGGGTTTACTTATTGAGAAACTTTGGCTGGGGATCCAGGATTCGAACCTGGGATGCCTGATCCAGAGTCAGGTGTCTTACCACTAGACTAATCCCCAGCGGTGGGGTGCTCCCGGTGGGACCGATGGCTTGCCAGGGCGCACGGGTTGGAGCGGACCCGTCCCTCGGAATCGATCCTTGAATTCATGGTATTAAGCTGGCTGTCTCCGTGTCAAGCCTGGTCAAGCTGGGCGGCTGCCCCTGGGTTGACATGGCCGCTGATTTGCACCAGAATCGGCTTGTTTCCTGATGCGGCCATCCCCTTGGCTAAGATGATCTGGATCAATCGGATGGGGCCGTACAATCAAATCACAAGCGAGTTGAGACAATGACGGCAACACGATTGCAAAACGAGTCCAGTATCACGGTATCCGGGACCGAAGTACAGATGTTTTCCGGGGGCTCCGGTCCGCCCCTGCTGTACCTCCACGGCGCCGGCGGCAACTCCGGCTGGCAGCCCTACCACGAGGCTTTGGCCCAGACTCACACGGTCTACGCTCCTTCCATGCCGGGGTTCAACGGCACCCCGCGCCCCCAGTGGATCAGCACCATCCCCGACCTAGCCCACTTCAACCTGCAAATGGTCCAGGACTTGAAGTTGGAGCAGTACGTTTTGATGGGCTCATCCATGGGCGGATGGCTGGCGGCCGAGATGGCGGCCATGTCCCACCAAAACCTGAAGGGGCTGGTCTTGATCGACGCGGCGGGCATCCGGCCCAAAGAAGGGGAGATAGCCGAAATCTTCATGGTTTCCGCCCAGACACGCGCGAGCTTGAGGTTTTACGATACCTCTCAAGTGCCCAACTACGAGCAATACAGCGCGGAATTGACCACTGAAGAAGCGTTGGTGGACCACTCCAACCGGGAGATGGCCTCGCGATTGTGCTGGAAGCCCTACTTTTATAACCCCAGTCTTCCCCACTACTTGAGCACGGTGGACACGCCCACCTTGATAGTCTGGGGGCGACAGGACGCGATCATACCCGAAAACTGTGGGGAGCTTTATCACGACGCCCTGTCCAATTCCACCCTTAAAGTAATCGACAACTGCGGGCATTCCCCGCAAATCGAGAAACCCCAGGAATTTGCCAGCGCGGTTACCGAGTTTCTCTCCGGCTTGGGGTAAACCCACCGTGTACCGGCTGCGGTGTCCGGGGGGTGGGATGAACCGTCACCTGTACATCGATTAGTGGGATTGCCGGGATTTCCTAGTAACAGGGGTGACGCCGCCGTCACCCCTGTTCGTCGTTTTAGCCCATGACCTTTGCTGGTGGCGTCCCGGAACCCCCTATTCCACGACCCGGTCGCGTTTCAGGCGCTGGATTTCCTCCTCGGAGTACCCCAATGCACCCAAGATTTCCCCGGTGTGCTCGCCCAGAGCGGGAGAAGGCGAGTCTGCAACCATGGGGGTCTCGCTGAACTGGGCCAGGGGTCCGATCATCTTAACCTTGCCGGCATCCCGATGCTCCACTTCAGTCACCAGGCCGTTGGCCCGGATCTGCGGGTCATCGAAAAGCTCCTCCACGAACCGGACCGGCCCGGCGGGTATGCCCCGCTGTTCCAGCAGGCTCAGCCAATCCGCCGACGTCTTTGCGCGGAACAGCTTTTCGGCTGCGTCTTGCAGTCTGAGGGTATTTTCCTGGGCCTCTGGAGTGTTGGGGTCCCACCCGGACTCCAAGGCCGGGTCGGTCAAGTCCAAGGTCTCCAGCAGGCGCCGCCGCAGGGGGTCGCTAAGGCAACCGACGCCGATGGGGCCATCCTTGGTCATGTAGATTCGGTAGTACACGTTGGCGTGGTGGCGCTGGCGGCGGCTACCCGGTGAGGCGGCCAGCAGCTCATCATAGGGCGCCGATGACGCTCGCTTGGCGGCGATGTCCTCCAGAGCTCGAAGCCGCATATCCCGGTCCAGGTTTTCCACGTGCAGGAAACGGGAACCCAGCAAAGCCAGAGCAGAACCCAACAAGCTGGTTTCTATCTTCTGTCCCTGTCCGGTGCGTTCCCGGGCGTACAGGGCGCCGCATACGCACCAAGCCAAGGAGAAACCCGAGGTGGTGTCGATCAGGGGGCTGGACCAGATCTGTTGGGGAATACCGTTTTCTATTTTGGTTTCCGACGCCATCAATCCAGACATGGCCTGCAAGATCATGTCGTATCCGGGCCGGTGGGCGTCGGGCCCCTCCCGGCCGTAGGCTGTGATCTCGCAGTAAATCAGTTGAGGGTTCAACTGGCGTAAAGTGGGGTAGTCCACGCCCAGCTTGGCCGCAACGTCGGGTCTGAAGTTGGCCAGGGTCACGTCTACCTTGGGTATGAGGCGGCGCAGCACTTCCTGTGCGTCAGGCTTGGTTAAATCCAGGGGCAGGCTGCGCTTGCCCCGGTTGTACACCATGAATCCGCGGCTTTCGGTGGGCGAAAACTTCTGGCTGGCCCGCCAAGGCTCACCCCAGGGTGGCTCCACCTTGATAACGTCGGCGCCCATCTCGGCCAGTAGCCTCCCCGCCAGGGGGCCGGCGATGATCTCGGTGAAATCGACTACTGTTACCCCTTGCAGAGGTCCGGCCATGGAATCCCTCCATGTTTTGGCTTGGTTCCACCGGCAGATTTGCTTTGTTCAGCTTGCCGAACATTATGCCCACCTGCGCCGGGAGTATCAAGGCGGCCAGTCGTCTCGGGAACTCATTCCCAATTTCGAGCGCGAGCATGTCAGGGACAGTAAGGACCGAATCGTCGAGCCTTGACCAGATGAACCGCCATCATTCGCTGTCGCCCCATGGGGTTCGGGGGGCTAATGCCGGATCAGGTGAGCCGCCTTGAAGCAGGAAATTCGGTGTGATATTCTACAAGAGTCGGGGCGTAGCGCAGCCAGGTAGCGCACCTGCATGGGGTGCAGGGGGCCCCCGGTTCGAATCCGGGCGCCCCGACCAACTTCAATCGCCATCACCTGCACCGTAAACCGGGATTCCCTCTAAAGAACCATACAGGTTCCCCCGGTACCACCTTCTGTCCTCCCTACTTTACCTTCGATTCCTTCCAATCGCTGCCCAATTGTGTCATAAAACTCTTCCATTACGTTCTTTTTATCCCCTCGCCCAATAGCTGCTGAGCGGTGGCCTAGACCGCTCCAGGCTGACTACCGAACACATGCCCCCGGTTTAGCCCGGGGGTTTTGCTTTGCCCAAAGGATGGGCTGGAGGCTAGTCCTTATTATCTATGACGCAATCAATATATTGAGGGACGAAAACAATAGATGTTTATGGCATCCTATCAGTGTAATCATCCGGGCACTCGGTAGAGTCCAACAATAGGAGGGAAGTCATGAATATCCGATTTAACAATTTGTTTGGTGGATCAAAATCGAAGAAGGTCCCAGCGCATGCGAATCGCGAACTGGTCCGGAAAGCTGAGCTAGCCAGAGAAAAAGCATGGTGCGACGCATATATGAGCAGCCGGTTGGGTTAGATGAGCCTAGCCCTAGCCACTTGAGAGCCCCCGGTTCAGGCCGGGGGCTTTGCTTTTCCGGTCGTTGTTAACCGTTAAATCTCGTAGGATGGGCAGGATGGATTTTCTTAGTGGACTACTGGGCGTCGCCGGCTGGCTTGTGGTGGTCGTGATCCTGTTCCGAGCTTGGCGGAGCTTCCCGAATCGCGAGAGCAGGCTTGCTCTGATTGGAACCCTGCTGGTTCTTGGCAGCACGGCCCTGATCCTCGTGGTGGGCTCGATTATGCGTGTTCAAGCCCCGTCTCGGAGCGATCTTGGGGTGGCCTTCTACCTTCTGGGTCTTCCGCTTTTGTTGGGTTTGGTGGGCACTATCATGCTTGTATACGCCTACTGGTTGATCGTGATGCGCGCTGCTGCCATTCCGTCATCTCAGAGAAAGGATGAAATGTGATGGAGGTGATGAATACAACTATCAGCACCCTGATAGGGAGCGCGCCGTGGATAGCTGGCGTCGTTATTAGCTTGATTGCCTACCGTCGCCGCAAGAGTGCTGCGCTGAGGCTTGGTCTCACGGCGTTCGCGGGCCTCATAGCCTTGACGGTCATTGGCGGCAACCTGATCATGCCGGTAACGGACCTTCTCATAGACGTGGGATGGAACATTGGAACCGTAACCCGAACTCTCGATGGGATATCCCTCCTCTTCCAACTTGGTCGTACCGGCCTCCTTATTCTGCTGGCCATCGCCTTCTTCCGTCTTCTCCAGGAGAACCATGCGGCCGCGGCGGTTCGCTGACCTCCGAATCGTGGAGGCAAGCAGATGATATGGTTAGAATCTCCTCCGAGGATGTAACAGAAAGTGCCAAGGTCACGGTTGACAACAGGAATGGAGCAACGGGAAATGAGCAGGATGAGAGGTCTGGCAGCAATCCTTGGAGTTGCAGTATTGATGGTCGTCGTGGCGGCATGCGGAAGTGGAACCGAACCGGCTTCGGCGAAAGATGAAGCGTCAACCACCGGAACGACCTCGACAGATGTAGACGCCGAACCAAGAAAGAGCGCGGAGGACCCGGCTGGCATCGAAGCACTTCAGATCGATGGAGTCTGGGTGTTCCAACATCAACCTGAGTTCGCTATGAACGCATTGCACGGTGGGACACCCGAGATCGTGGACGGATGCCTGGTCATCGACAACACGATTGTGGTGTGGCACGTCGATCGCATCGACGAGGCAGCGGGAGCCATCTCGGCGGTGAAATCGGGCGAAAGCCCCCGGCTTCTCATCGGCGGTGGTGGCATCAGCCTCGACGAGGGCGCCCGGCCAGACCAGATTCCGGCCGTCATCACCGGCCGGTGCCCAACCTCAGCGGTCTGGTTCGGCGCCCCGTAACCCGGACCGAGCCCCGATGCTTGGTGTTTTTTTGGATTTCAGCTAGACACTTACGCGTCATTAGCTGACCTTCGCCTCGTCTCTCAGGAAGGTCACCATACGCTCGGCAATCTCCCGTAAGACATCCCCGAGCATAACGGGACAACGAGGGATAGCGTCACTCGGAAAGCGAAGTGGTTAGTCCAGGACGAGAACCTGATGGACCGGATTGACTAGGGAATGTCCGCCTTCCGGGGGATGATAGCGATCTAAAACCTCGATAACCTGAGACGTACAAAAGCAACTTTTCAGTGGGTCACTCCGTCTATATATACAGAGCAGTGATACAAGATCCAAGCAATCGTCGGAAATGCCAAGAACGGCGAGAAAGGAGTTAGCAATGGCAATCGGAATTAGAGGATTCGCGGCAATCATTGCAGTGGCAG
>JADFFS010000155.1 GCA_022568195.1 Chloroflexota bacterium
GCCTCAACCCACCGTAGGTCCGCGCAGGAAGGCTATACTACTTCAGTTGGGGTAGGCGGGCGCCGGTCGATGACCCTGGCCGAAGCGGTGGACTCGGGTTCAAAACCCAGGGAGTTGGCCTACGGCGGAGGCGTGGTGGTGGGCCTGGTAACCGACAACAACGACCCCGAGGAGCTCTGCCGGGTCAAAGTGGAATTCCCGTGGCTTGACGACAGCGTGGAGAGCGACTGGGCGCGAATAGCCGCCCCCGGGTCGGGTAGCGGCCGGGGCATGCTGTGGCTGCCGGAAGTGGGCGACGAGGTGTTGGTGGCCTTCGAGCATGGAGACATCCACAGACCCTACGTTCTCGGAGGTCTGTGGAACAGCAAGGACAAACCACCAGCCAAAAACTCCCAAATAACGGGCGCTGGCGGAGTTAACTTCAGGGGGATCGAGTCCCGCGAAGGTTTAAAGCTGCTCATCAGTGATAAATCAGGGGAGCGCTATATCGGGATCATGGGACCCGGGGACGATAGCCGCGTTGTGGTCCGCCCCGACGACGAACTGTTGCAGATTCTATCCAACGGCGATATCACCATCACCGGGCCGGGCAAAATTACCCTGGACGGTGGGGGCGACGTGGAGATAAAGTCGGGCGGCAACTTGAAGATCGAAGCTACCGGCGACATCGAGATATCCGCCGGAGGAAGCCTGGACATCAAGTCCACTGCCGCGACCTCGGTCGAGGCCGGTTCCGACATGGACATCAGCGGAATCCAGGTCACAATCGAAGCATCCGCCATTGCCAACTTGAAGGGCGGGATCGTCAATATCAACTAAGAGCCGGGCCGGCAAGTTCAACAACGGAGGGGGATTGCTATGCCGATGGCAGCCAGAGTGGGAGACCCGCACGTCTGTCCTATGGTCACGGGCGTGGTCCCTCATGTAGGGGGGCCCATCATGCCTCCCGGAGTTCCCACCGTGATGATTGGGGGGATGCCGGCGGCCACCGTGGGTGGCATGGCCGTGTGTGTGGGACCCCCAGATTCCATCATTATGGGTTCGGCTACCGTCATGATCGGCGGCACTCCGGCCGCCAGAATGGGAGACAGCACCGCCCATGGGGGCACCATCACCGTTGGCTGCCCCACCGTGATGATAGGAGGCTGAGCGTGTACCTCAACGGACATGGAAGAGAATTCCTGGGACAGGGTTGGCGTTTCCCCATGGGAGTGGATGGGCGGGGTGGCTTGGCCGTCGCCGGTTATGACCGTGACATAGAGCAGGCCATCACGATTATCTTGAGCACCGCCAAGGGTGAAAGGGTGATGCGGCCGGATTTCGGCTCCGGCATTCACGACTTTATTTTCGCTCCGTACAACGCTACCACCGCTGGCCTCTTTGCCTACCATGTTCAGGAGGCCCTGGCCCGTTGGGAGCCCAGGATTGAAGTAACCGGTGTGGACGTGCAACAAGTTGCCGGAGATCACACCCAAATCATGATAGATATCCAGTACAGGGTAAAAAGCACCAATGAGGAAAGGAACCTGGTATATCCCTTCTATTTGATACCCACCGAGGAGTAGGACCATGCCGCTACCGGTCCCTGACTTAGACGACCGTTCATTTCAAGACTTGGTAAACGAGGCCCGCCGGCGAATCCCGCTTTATTGTCCGGAGTGGACAGATCATAATCTCAGCGATCCCGGGATTACGCTGATCGAGTTGTTTGCTTGGATGACCGAGGTCTTGATTTATCGCCTTAACAAAGTTCCCGATAAGAACTATGTGAAATTCCTAGAGCTGCTTGGAGTGCGGTTGACGCCGGCGGCTCCCGCTTCAGCGGAGGTGACCTTCCGGCTCACCGCCGCCCAAGAGCCCGCGGTGGTCATTCCCAAAGGAACCGAGGTGGCCACAGTACGCACAGAAGCCCAGGAAGCCATCGTGTTCGGTACCACCGAAGACCTGGCAATAACTCCACCCGTTCTAGACTATTTTTTGCTCAGCCGCGACCACACCCAGTTCGAGGACCGGTTGCCGCTGATGAGGCAATGGGAGGACCTGGCGGGCGTTGTAGGTGCGGCGGCTGATTCGCACCTGCGGCATATCGACCTCTTTCCTTGGAGCCCCATACCTGAGCCGGATAATTCTTTTTACCTGGGATTCAGTACCGACCTGCGGAGCAACACGCTGGTAGTGAACCTTGAGTGCGAGGAGACGGTAGCCGTCGGCATAAATCCGTCCGATCCGCCTCTCCTATGGGAATATTGGGACGGGGCCGCCCAGGACTGGCTGGCTTTTGACCGATCACCGGAAGCCTCGGCGTGGCTGGAGGCCGACAACACTCAAGGGCTCAACGAGCCGGGGCAGATAATATTCCACGTCCCTTCCACCGCAAGCCCCAGGGTGGTGGAATTGCGGGAAGGTTATTGGATAAGGTGCCGGATCACGCCCTTTACTCCGGAGCAGGGTTCCTACGAGTCCTCCCCACAGCTTAGGTCGGTTTCCTACCATTCGGTTGGCGGCTCGGTCATGGCTCACAACGCGATCCAGGTTGTGGGAGAAAATTTGGGTGCCAGCAATGGCAAGCCCGGCCAGACGTTTGGAGTTTCCCAGGTTCCCATGCTAGCCCTAGGGCCAGGAGAGACGGTTGAAGTGGAGCGGGAGGACAATACCGGCTGGGAGCAATGGGAACAAGTGGAGGATTTTTCCCAGTCGACTCCCAATGACAAGCACTTTGTCTGCGATCCGGTAGCGGGAGAAATTCAATTCGGCCCGTCTATCCGGTCTCCCAATGGAGAGGACACTCGATATGGGGCCATTATCTCGGGAGGGTTGCAGGTGCGGCTATCGTCGTACCGGTTTGGCGGGGGCTTTAAGGGCAACGTGGGGAGAGCGACCCTCACTGTTACCAAGTCATCCATTCCCTACGTGGCATCGGTATCCAATCGGCGAGCGGCCACCGGGGGTGTGGAGCCCGAAAACATCGAAAATGCCAAGCTGCGCGGCCCCCAAACCATGCGTACCAGGAACCGGGCGGTGACCGCCGAAGACTTCGAGTTCCTAGCCCAGGAAGCTTCGCCTTCGGTAGGCCGTGCCCGCTGTGTTCAGCCGGAGCCTGGCGGCGCACCGGGAGAAGCCCGCCCCGGCGTGGTGCAGGTGCTTTTAGTGCCTGCTTTACCTGCCGACCAGCAACAAGTGTCACCCGAAGAACTCCGCCCTCCTGCCGAGCTATTGCAGCAGGTCAAGGAGTATCTGGACCAACGGCGGCTTCTGACCACCGCGTTGGTCGTGTCCGAGCCCGACTATCGATGGGTTTCCGTGGAAGCTCGCGTAAGGGTGCGCGCCGGAGCAGACTCTGAGACCGTCCGGCGGAACGTGGAGGAGAAGCTGTACCGATTCATACATCCGGTTCAAGGGGGTCCCGACGGCACAGGGTGGCCCTTCGGCCGGGATTTATTTGTTTCGGAGTTGTACTCCCAGATCCAGTCGGTCCCAGGAGTGGAGTACACCGAAGAGCTAAGTATCTTCCCGGTTGACATAGCGACGGGCGAACGAGGTGAGGCCGCCCAGACTTTGACTATCCCGCCCACCAGCCTATTGTGCTCTCACGCCCACACCGTAACCTGCGTCTCAGGGGGATAGCATGGTTGTTGCCACCAGAGAAGAGGCCGCAGCAAGGACTCCTCTCGCCAGTAGGAGTACCTATCTAAAGTTTCTGCCCGCCATCTACTCCGAGAGCGACTTTCTCGGCCGCTTCCTCATGATTTTTGAAAGTATCATGGGTCCCCTTGAAGGGGTGGTGGATAACCTGAAATACTATTTCGACCCCGGGACGACCCCCAGCGAACTTCTGCCTTGGCTAGCGTCCTGGGTCGACCTGGTGCTAGACGAAAGCTGGCCCCTGGAGCGGCGCAGGGGTCTGGTCAAATCCGCTGTAGAACTGTATCAATGGCGGGGAACCCGCCACGGTCTCTCCGAATATTTGCGAGTGTACACCGGTACCGAACCCAGAATCACCGAGGACTTCGGAGGCATACCCCTGACAGGGGAGACCAGGTTGGGCTGGGACACGGTTTTGGGGGGAGGAAACCAGTACACTTTCACTGTGACACTGGAGTTGGATGACCCGGACTCGGTGAGCGAGAGCCAGGTAAGGGCAATCATCGAGGCGGAGAAACCGGCTCATACCAGCTACACCCTGCAGTTGACCCGGACGGCCAATAGGAACCGGTGATAGACTTCGGGCCGGCTTTTTCTGGGAGCCTCCACCGGCGGACGGCGACGGATATCAGCGCAACGCCGGGATTCCTCGCGGAGTTTATCCTGCGTGTGGCCGAGGGGCTGAGAATTTTTTATCCTGGTTGCCAATAGCACCACGGCCGGCGGTCGCTACTTGCCCTCCGGGGGAATCTGGGGATTTGTCGAACGGCGACCGGTGTGCCCGCGCTTTGACAGCAACCGTCGTGAATGCCAGGGTTTTTAACCAACTGGGATCCAGGTACAATGATTTCTGGCAATCACGTTGAGGATGGTCAGGAGCCTGCGCGTGCAGGCTGCCAGGGCGACTTTCTTGGGCTTGCCGGCGGCACAGAGGCGCCAGATAGGTTCATAGGACGTGGCTGACTTTTCACCACGGCGGCTATGTACAGTGCAGCCCTCACCTGGCTCGCCTGTCCCACACCGTACGTTTTCTCCTGAGGATACCGTCGTCTTGATTGAAGGGTGCCACGCCCAACAGGGCGGCGATCTCACCCCGGTTCAATCTTCCAACCTTGCCTAATTCAAGCTCCGTGGGGGAAGGGCGTGACGACCCTGCTGAGCCACGGCCCTTAATACCCAGGATGAAACGGTCTGTCATGTCCGTATTTAAGATGGAAATGTGGGCCGGCAGGCTATTCCCCAAGCAATGACATGGGCCTGCATGGACAACAAGCTAACTTGGAACTGGCTGAGGGAAGGGGCGGGTGACGGCGCCGCCGGGATTTTACCCGGAGGGATATTTGACTGAATAAGTGCCGGTTGATATAGTCTCTAGGCCCCAGGAGGTGCGGGATTGTCCTTAGATGACATGATCAAAAAGCCTCTGCGCCGGTTGAACCCTTACCGTGGCCTAATCGTCGATGTTAGCACCTGGTCTGACGCCCACGATTATCATCGGGCCCAGCATCGGTTACACACCGTATCCATGCACAGTCCCGGTGTGGTCCTTGGCCTCGATGTGGTCGCCTGGAATCCTCCTGACAATTCCGTGGTGATTTATTCAGGGGTCGCTTTGGACTCCGAAGGCCATACCATAATCGTCGGAGAACCCCAGCGTTTCTACCTGCAGATGGCAGAGCAAGGTACCGCCTATATTGTTATCCGGTACCGGGAAGTAGCCGACGAGATGGCTGATACTCCCGGGGAAGGGGAGCCGCAGGCCCGATATATCCTGGAAGGGTACACGCTGGAGGAACGGCGGGAGCTTCCTGATGAAGCCTACGTTGAGTTGGCTCGAGTCGAGATTTCCGGTGCCGGAACAACGATTTCCGATCCCCAATCCTACAGGCACCCCCAGGCGGACCAGATCGACCTGCGTCACAGAATGATATCGGGCCCGCACGCGCTGGGGGAAGTGGGCATCGGTGTGGTGCCCCTGGAGAACGCAGACGACGGGCAAACCCGTCACCTCGCCGGCGCCCAGGGTTTAGTCCGGGCAATTAACTCCACAACGGGGTACCAGGCGGCGTTCAAAGGCCCCATCAGCTTGAATGAGGAAATCCGGGATTGCCACATGCTTCTATTAGCCGGTCGGGAAGAGTTTACGCTCACCGAGGCGTGGCAGGAGGTTCTGCAAACCTTCCTGGCTCGCGGCGGCGTCCTCGTCGGGGAAATCTGTGGGGCCGGCGCCAAAGGCGCTAAAGCCGGCGCGCCCTTTAGCGACTCTTATAAAGCGATGGCAGAGCGTTTGGATAGAACGCTGTCGCCCTTGTCCCGGGGCCACGATCTATTCGACGCTTATCACCTTTTCGCCGAAGCTCCCGAAGGCATCAACGGGACGCCCGAATTGCTCGAGAATGACGGCATCGTGTTCAGCGACGGGGACTACGGTTGCTTGTGGGATGGCGGCCGGCCCGACGCGCCGGCATCTCGGGCGTCGATCAGGGCGGCTGTGGAATTCGGGATTAATCTGGGTATATACTCTTCCCAAAGAATCCAGCAGCATTCGGTCCTAATGTATGAGCATTAGCCCGCCGCGACTAGGATGGAGCTGAATGTCTGACTTTATAAGAGTCACGATGGCTCCGGACAACATCGACATAAGCCCCGGCGACACCGCCGAGGTGGTCATCACTATGCAAAACGCCAGTAACGTGGTGGATTTGTTTCTCATTGAGGTCCAAGGACTGGACTCGTCTTGGTTCAAATTGTCGGTTCCCAATTCCTCCCTCATGCCTCGAGACGAAGGCACTAGCACCCTCACCATCAGTCCGCCAAAGTCCAGCGCCGCAATCGCCAACGATTATCCCTTTACGGTGAAGGTTACCTCTCAGAAAGATCCCACGCAGGAATCAGTCGTATCGGGGAAGCTGGAGGTTAAGCCCTTCTACTCCTATAGCCTGGACATAAACCCCCAAAGGATGACCGGCCCCAAAGGACAGTACAGCCTTATCATCACGAATAACGGCAACGCAGAGCTGGACTTTAACTTAGAGGGGCTAGATCCGGAAGATCTGTGCCATTTTTACTTCGAAACCCGCCAACCTCGAGTAGCTCCGGGAGAGACGGCGGAAATCCTACTAGACGTGGAGCCAAGTAGACGGCCGTTTAAAGGCCGCCCCAAACTCTACAGCTTCACTTTGACCGCTACCCCCAATGGAGACGTAAGCGAGCCGAAGACGGTTCCCGGTGGCTTGGAGGTTACTCCTCGCTTTGGCGAGTGGTTGACGCGTACGGTTGGGACCCTAGCGCGGCGGCGCTCCGCACCCAGGTTGCCGCGGGTGGGAACCCGTAGAATCGTCCGAGGAGCTCCGGGGGCGGCGGCAGTAGTTTCCGGTGGTGGGCTTCGACGGCTGTTGCCTGTGGTTGTTGCCAGTCTGGTGGTGGTTGGTATCGTTATAGTGGCGATTTTCCTGTTCACTCGGGGTGGTGGTGGCTTCGAGGGAGAATTTCTCATAGATCCGGGAAGTGACATAAACTTCGGTGTTCCACTGCCCGACTCTTCACCAGTTAAGATAAGGGCCACCGCCGACTGGAGTGGCGGTGCTGAGTTCCTGGAGGTTATCCTGCTGGCACCTGATGGTAGCCCCGTTAGAAAACCTTTGCAGGTGAGCAGCGACAACCCTTCGGTTGACTTCAAGTTGGATGAAGACCTCATCGCCCGGCGTGTGGACGGTTGGGTCTTGAACCTCAAAAACACGAGTGATACAAGCCAAGCCGACGGCACTCTTAAAATAAGTTTTTCCAGTCTAAAATGACCATGGGCCGCCGGTGGTTCTCCATGCAACCGTGGTGTCCCCTTGAGCGTATTCCTGGTGACAATGGGTATGCCAGACTTAGCCGAATCTGAGGTCATGCGGGAACGGGAAATAGCAGGTGCGGCCCGATGGGAGCCGGTTGTGAATCCAGTAAATATCTGTATCGTGGCCCTGTAATCCTAATCCATGACCATTGGTCGAAACCCAGGCAATTTGTTTAAGAACACCGGCCGGGAACTGGGTGCCCGGATGTTGGCATTGGCTTTGGGCGGGCTCATGGCAGCGGCGGTGGCCTGCGGCGGCGGCGGTGTCCTTTTCACCGTGGTCCCTCCCACGCCCTCCAATCCCACCCCGACGATCGGCACCGGACCCACTCCAACAACTGTCACCGGACCCTCTCCAACGATTGTCACCGAGGTCCCCCAAAACATCGTCACCGAGGTGCCCCAAAACATTGTCACCGAGGTGCCCCAAAAGCAGCAAGGGGTGGCTTCGCTGGAAGTCCAGCCGGGGACCCTCTCCCTCGAGGCGGGCCAAGACTTGCTGCTGACGGCGACAGTAAGGGATGCCCAAGGGACAGAGCTACTCGGCCGCGCGGTGACCTGGTCCAGCGACAACCCGTCGGTGGCACTTGTGGGCATAGACACAGGGCTGGTGAAAGCCATAAGCCCGGGCAACGCAACCATCAGTGCTTCTTTCGGGGGTCAGGACGCTAAAGCAGTAGTCGCCGTGCTCCCAAC
>JADFFS010000156.1 GCA_022568195.1 Chloroflexota bacterium
AATCGTATCGGTGCGTATTGTACCGGGTCGAGGTATGGCCACCTTCTGGCTGGAGCCATCGCCGAGCGGTCGCGCGAAGCTGGCGTGCGTCCGACAGGGGTATATCGACGACCGTGTGGTCTACCAGGGCTTTGTCGGAGATTGGAGTCGTCTTAAACGCGAATTGCTTGCCCAGATCGAGGGCGACTTTCCGGAAGCGGAGTTGGTGCCCTATTCGGATGACGCACCGCCGCAGCCTCAGGATAGTCGCTTGACCATGTATACGGTTCCTGCGCTGTTGCGGGTTTCAGATCTGCCGCCGCTGCCGACAGGCGACGCGTGGCGATCCGTTGCCGGCATGTTGCTGATCACATGGGGCGCCGCCATTGCCGTCTTGGTGGTGGCCGGCCTTGGGTTCAGAAACCTGGTCGCCTTGACGGAGCGCCGCATGCAGTTCGCCTACGCCGTGACGCACGAGTTGCGTACGCCGTTGACGACGTTTCGCCTCTACGCCGACATGCTTTCGGCCGGTCTCGTGCCGCAAGACAAACAGAGCGAGTATCTCGACACGCTGAACAGGGAGTCGCTTCGCCTGTCGCGATTGGTGGAGGGTGTGCTCGAATACGCACGGCTCGAGAACCACAAGGTGCGGCTGAACTTAGTCGAGATGTCGAGCGCTTCGCTGCTCGAGTCCATCGATGAAACGCTGAGCAAGCCGTGCGAGGAAAATGAGATCGAGATTCGAATGGACAACCTTCTTGCCGCCGACAAGCGGCTGCACACCGATATCAGTGTGATCAGGCAGATTGCCGGTGTGCTGATCAACAACGCCTGTCGCCACACGCGGGGTGCGGCGAATCCGGTGGTGTGCGTGCAGCTCAGCGGCGAGAACGGCAATGTGCATCTGGACGTGGTGGATTCCGGTCCCGGCATCGATCGTTCCGAAGCACGCACGATCTTCAAACCATTTCGTCGAGGTCGCGAGGCGGACGCACACGCCCAGGGGGGCATCGGGCTGGGGCTGGCCATGGTTCGAGCGCTGGCCAGGGCCGGAGCCAACCTGGTTATCGCCGGCCGAAGACAGGGTCCCATCGATGCCGCAGCCAACGAAGTGAAGGACCTGGGCAGGGAGGCCCTGGCCCTATCCACCGACGTTACCGACTCCGCTCAGGTCGATCGCCTGGTTGCGGCCACACTGGACCAATTCGGGCGGCTGGACGTGCTGATCAACAATGCCGGGGCGGTTCAGGAAAACGTCAGCAAGCCCATCTGGGACATCACCGACGACGAGTGGAAGCTGGTGATGGACGTCAACCTTACCGGCGCCTTCTACTGCGCCCGTGCGGTGTCCCAGACCATGGTAGATCAGGGCAAAGGGAAGATTATCAACGTGGCGTCCGGCTTTGGCCTGCGGGCAGGCCGGGACATTTATATGTACTGTTGCAGCAAGGGCGGGATCATCCAGCTAACCCGCGTGTTGTCTTTTAACCTGGCGCGGCATGGCGTCACCGCCAACAGCATAGTCCCTGGCTATATCCCCACCGCCAGTACCGAAGCCGATATCCGGGGAACCCTGCCCAGGTCCGGGGACTTCCTGCCCATAGGCAAGCTGGGGCGGCCTGAAGACCTGGGGCCGGTGGCCGTGTTCCTGGCCTCAGACGCCTCGGACTACATGACCGGAGAGATGATCATCGCCGACGGAGGCGGCCTGGCCGGGGGCATCATCCCCACGGGCCATGCGCCGGTCATTCCCCTGGAAGCTTAGACCAAGCCGTCAGCGGTCAGCGTCAGCAAATCCCCCCAACCCCCCTTTACGAAAGGGGGAATCAAGGGTTGATTACATTGGGGTTTAGCCATGCCGGTGTTACCCGAGTTCAGTCTTTCCGGTCGAATCGCCGTCCTTGCCACCGCCGGCGGAGACCAGGCTCCCTGGTTGGCCCGGGCGCTGGCGGAGGCAGGAGCTTCGGTCTTCGCCGTGGCCCGGCGTCAACCGCATCTGGACGCCATCGTGGAGGCCCTTGATCGGGATGGTGCCCTTGGCGGCGTGGTAGCCGATATGGCGACGCCATCGGGTTTGGGCCAGTTTGTTGAGGCCCTGGACCGCCACAATCGTCCGGTGGACATCCTGGTCAACGATGCTCGGAGCATGTTCGCCCAACCCATCGGGGAGATTACCCTGGATGATTGGGACACGGTCCTATCGCGCAACTTAAAAGCTACCTTTCTTATCACTCAAGAGATCGGACGGCGAATGGTCGAACGGGGGTATGGGCGGATCGTCAACGTGGTGTCGGAGCTGGCCGAGCGGGGCATGATCAACGGTTCGGCCTTTGCCGCCAGCCAGGCGGGGGTGCTGTCCCTGACCCGCTGCCTGGCCCTGGAATGGGGCCGCCACAACATTAGGGTCAATGCCCTGGGCACCGGCCTGTTCACCGCCGAGGACGTGCCGCTGGACGTCCAGCAAGAAGACTTGCTGGTCCGCTACACCCCGCTGCGCCGCATGGGCCACCCCAGGGATATCGGTCCTCTCCTGGTTTACCTGTGCTCCGAAGCCTGCGACTACACCACCGGCCAACCTGTGTACGTTGATGGCGGCCTGAACGCTCGTCCCTAGCGATTTTAGGCCCAATGCCGCACTCCGCGCCTCGTTGAACCTACCTGGTACCTGATATAAAATAGCTAACAAATCCCGATTCATGTCGAATTCGGTAAACCCGGTAATTCAATGAGACCAGTGGCGCGACTCCAGGGGATGAATGACCTTTCCCAGGCCGCCTGGCGGAGGAAACGAGACCTCCAGGACCGGCTGGTGGAATTGATCGGCAGCTACGGCTACCACTGGTTGGACACGCCCATCCTGGAGCCTACCGAGCTGTTCCTGCGTAAGGCCGGCGGGGAGATGGCCTCCCAGATGTACAGCTTCACCGACGCCGGAAGCAACCCGGTGAGCCTGCGTCCCGAGTTCACGTCTCCCATCATGCGCCACTACCTGGAACACGCCGGCGAGATTGACCTGCCCTCGCGCTGGCAATATGCGGGACCCGTCTTCCGTTACGAAGAGGAAGGAGACGGCCGCGGCCAGTTTACCCAATTGGGCGCCGAGCTGTTGGGTTCTTCCAGCGTCATGGCCGACGTGGAGCTGTTGAGCCTGGCGGCACGGGTACCTTCGCACCTGGGAATAGAGAATTGCCGTCTGGAGATGACCGACCTGGATCTGTTCCACAGCGTCCTGGATGCAACCGGCGTCTCCGACCGCGCCCGGACCTTTGTGATTGCCAGTATTTCCCAGCTGAAAGAAGGTCCCCAGGCAGTCTCCGCGATGCTGGAACGCGCTGAGCACCTGCACGTGGCCGCCCCGGACGCCCCCGATGACTACCTGAGCCAGGCCATCGCCGGTCTGGACGACACCCAGTCCCGCAAGGTGCTCCAGGGCTTTTTGCAGTGGTCGGCGGCCGACCAGTTGGGGCAGCGGCAACCCGGCGAAGTGGTTGACCGCCTGTTGCGAAAACTGCGGGGCGGAGACGACCGGGCGACTGTGGTCCGAGCCATGGAGCTGGTCGGAGAACTGGCCGCGATTCGAGGGGAACCTCAGGCAGTCCTGGCAGCGGTCCGGAACCTGGTCGATAAAGCCGGTTCAAACACCGTCGCGGTTGAACGTCTGGAAGAATTTCTGGACCTGGTTTCCGCCGAACCGGGTATTTCCGGCAGGCTGGTGCTGAACCTGGGTCTGGTGCGGGGGCTGGCCTACTACAACGGCCTGGTTTTCGAGGTAACCCATCCGGACTGCGCCGCTCCCTTGGGCGGCGGAGGCCGTTATGATGAATTGGCCCTGGCCTTGGGGAGTCCCAAGCCTTTACCGGCACTGGGCTTCGCCTTCAACCTGGAAGCCTTGCTGGCGCTGACCGGTGACGTTGACGCCAATCACCAAGCAACGCCAGGTCCTTCCGGGGGCTTGGTGCTGGCCGAGGACACAAGCAGCTACGGCCACGCTCTCAAAGTAGCCTTGAGTTTACGAGAGCAAGGAATCCCCGCGGAGTTGGATGTTTGCGGCCTGGATTTAAAGCAGGCTTTGGCTTACTGCAGCAAGAAGGGAATCTCCCGGGTTATCGTGGTAGACCATGATGGGAACCAGACCAGCCACCCGGTTGGACCGGCCGTGCCCCAAGCTTGTCATCCTGATCCTTCCGCAGAAGGAGAAGGATCTTCCTCGCGTGGCTCACCTGGGGGAGACCCTTCGGCAAGCTCAGGGTGACACGCTGAGGACGCTTTTGAGGCAAAGCGAGTTGAACCGGATTCTAGACGGGATTAACGCATTGACATGGCGGGAAACGAGATAGACGCGCTAAGGTTGGTCCTGCCCAGCGACGGCGACCTGTACGAGCCGTCGTTGAGTTTCATGGAGGCTTGCGGTCTGCCCGTGCGCCGCCCCAGCGCCCGGCGCTATACCGCCACCATCCCCGCGCTGCCCGGCGTGGAGGTCCTTTTCCAGCGCACCGCCGACATCACCCAGAAAGTTGAGGAAGGCAGCGCCGAGCTGGGAATGACCGGCTTGGACCGGTACCTGGAATTTCGTCATGACGCCGACATCGTCACCACCGTGATCGACGACCTGCATTTTGGGCGCTGCGACTTCGTCCTGGCCGTGCCCGATTCGTGGCTGGACGTAACCTCGGTGGCCGACCTGGCGGACCTGGCGCTGGAGTTTCGCCAGCAAGGCAAACAACTGCGTATCGCCACCAAATACCCCCGCTTGCTGCGCCATTACCTGTTTGGCCGGGGCATCAATTACTTCACTTTGGTGCCCGCCAGCGGCGCCATGGAAGCCGCCCCCGCCGCCGGCTACGCCGACCTGATCGCCGACGTCAGCGCCACCGGCGCCACCTTGAGGGAAAATCGGCTCAAGACCCTGGACGAGGGCACCATCCTGGCATCCCAGGCTTGCCTTATAGCAAACTCCCCGCGGTTGGCCGCTGCCGGCAAGGGAAAACACCTGGCCCGGTCTCTCATCGAAGCGATGGAGGCCCACCTGCGGGCGGAACCTTTCTACCGTCTGACGGCCAACGTCCAGGGGTCCAGCGCCGAGGAGGTAAGCGGCCACATACTGGCCCGGCCCGACTTGGCCGGCCTGCGGGGACCCACCATCGCCCGGGTCTACAACGTGGAGGAGCAAGACTGGTACAGCGTTAGCTTGCTGGTCAAGAAGGAACACTTGCTGGACGCCGTGGACCACCTGCGCAGTTGCGGCGCCGTGGATATCGCCGCCTCCCAGGTCAGCTATTTGTTCGACGGCTACTCGGCGGCCTATAGCCAGATATTTGACAAGCAGATTTTCGACAAGGACGGCCAACGAGGGGTATCATAGGCAGATGCCGAACCTCCCCCTACATATTTATCTGGCTGAGCAAGCCGCCGAGATCCTGGATTGGGGCCACGTTTTCGACCACATCGGCAGCTATTACCTGGGCTCCACCGCGCCGGACATACGGGCCATGACCCGGTGGCCCCGGGAGCGCACCCACTTCGCTCCCTTGTCGGTGGAGGAAGTGGGCACCGGCGCCCGCACCATGCTGCAACGCTATCCCGAGCTGGCCGACCATCCCGACATGTCTCCCGCCACCAGAGCCTTCCTACTGGGATACATAAGTCACCTGATTGCCGACGAGGTGTGGATCACCACCATGTTCCGTCCCCACTTCGACAACCACAACATGATCACGGACAGTGAAGTGGAGGCCCACATTTGGGACCGGGCGCTTCAGCTAGACATGGACCGTCAGACCTTCGATAAGATGACCGGCTACCGCAGCGCCAGTGAGGCTATGATCTGCGCCGACCAGGGCGTGGAAGTGGGGTTTCTCGAGGCCGAAGTGCTTCAGGAATGGCGAGATTGGGTGCGCCGGTTCATCGGCTGGGAATTCTCTTGGGACCGGCTCAAGCGGGCGTTGAACCGGATGTATCGGGACAACGACGACGTCCAGCAAACGGTCGACCGGTTCTTGCAGGAAATGCCCTACAGTCTGGAGCGGGTCTACGAGAAGATTCCAGAGGAAAAGCTGACCGCCTACCGCAAGCAGGTGCTGGAAGAAACGGTGGTGGCGTCCCGAGAGTACATCAGTGGAGCTTAAGCTGATACGAGGCGTTGACAGCGCCGAGGAGATCCTGACCCGTACCGACCCCCTGGACCTGGGCGAATTGCCCGAGTCGGTGCTGAACCGCACCCGGCAGGTCTTTGGTGAGGGCGTTAGCCCCGAGGAGTCGGTTGTTCGCATGCTCAGCGACGTGCGGGGCAACGGCGACGTGGCGGTGCGCCACTATGCCCGGCAGCTGGACGACATCGAATTGGATGAGCTGCGCGTCTCGGAGTCCCAGATGAAGCAAGCCAGGGACGCGGTGTCGACGGAGCTCCGGGACTCCCTGGAGCTGGCCGCCAGCCGGGTAAAGAGCTTCCATCAGGCGGTCATGCCCAAGAGCTGGATGGACGAAGAACAAGGGCTGGGAGAGTTGCTCAGGCCCCTGGACCGGGTGGGACTATATGCCCCCGGAGGGACCGCGGCCTATCCCTCAACCGTGTTGATGACCGCAATCCCGGCCCGGGTCGCCGGGGTGCGGGAGATCGTATTGGCCACGCCGCGCCGGGGACGGGAACCGCTGAACCCGGCGGTGTTGGTCGCGGCGGAGATCGCCGGGGTTGATTCCGTTTTCCAGGTAGGTGGAGTGCCCGCCATCGGCGCCATGGCTTATGGCACCCAGTCGGTGCCCAAAGTGGACAAAATCTGCGGCCCTGGAAACCTGTTCGTGTCTCTGGCCAAAAAACTGGTGCAAGGACAGGTAGACATCGACGGGGTCTTCGGCCCCACCGAGACCATCGTGGTGGCCGACGAAAACGCCAATCCAACCTTCTGTGCCGCCGACTTGATCGCCCAGGCGGAACACGACCCTCTGGCGACCGCCATCCTCATAACCAACTCCGAGGACCTGGTGCAAAAAGTAGGCGAACAGCTTGACCTGCTGCTGGCAGACCTGCCCCGGGGGGACATGGCAAGAAGCGCCCTGGACCGCCAGGGACGGGTGGTGCTGGTGGACTCGGTGGAACAGGGAGTTGACCTGGTCAACCGAATCGCTCCGGAGCACCTGTGCCTGATGGTGGACGACCCCTGGGCTTGGGTGGAACGAGTGAAGAACGCCGGCGGCCTTTTCCTGGGAGAGTTCTCCCCCGAGGTAATGGGGGACTACATTGCCGGCCCCAGCCACGTTATGCCCACCGGCGGCACGGCCCGGTTTAGCTCCGCCCTGAGCGTCCACCAGTTTCTGCGTCGCATGCCGGTGGTGGGATTGAGTCGCGACGACTTTCAACGGTTGGGCCCTTCGGCGGTGCACATCGCCAACGCCGAAGGCCTGGAAGGCCATGCCAGCGCCATCAACGTCAGGCTGGAAAGCCTTAAAACGCACGGATGATGGAATATGAATGACAGCAGAGCCTTGATGCTGCCCCACATTCGAAAGCTAAACACGTACCATGGAGTCGACCCCACCGACGTGATGGCCGAGCGCGCCGGTATACCCGCGGACCGGGTTATCCGGCTCAACGGGAACGAGAACCCCTACGGGCCCTCACCCAAGGTACTGGAGGCCCTGGGCAGCTTCCAGAACTACAACCACTATCCCGACCCGGATCAGCGCCGGTTGCGGGAGATACTATCCGACTACCTGGACGTTCCTCCGGACCACATCGTGGCGGGCAACGGCAGCGACGAGCTGATCGACCTGCTATTGCGCATCTTCGTGGGGGTCGGCGACAACATCATCATCCCGTCTCCTACCTTTGGAATGTACGCCTTTTCCTCGGAGATCTGCGGCGGCGAGGCCCTGTCTGTCCCCCGGGACGAGAACTTCGAGATCGACGTGGAGGCCATCAAGCTGGCGGTAACCCCAAAGTCCAAAGCCTGCTTCTTCGCCTCCCCCAACAACCCCACCGGCAACATCGCCACCGAGTCCCAGATACGCGCACTGCTGGACTTTGACCTTATGGTGGTGGTGGACGAGACCTACTATGAGTTTTGCGGCCGCACGGTCATGCCCTTGGTGGACGAGTACCCCAACCTGGTGGTGCTACGAACCTTCAGCAAATGGGCCGGGCTGGCTGGGTTGAGAATCGGCCTGGGGGTCATGCAACCCGGCCTGGCCCAGACCATGATG
>JADFFS010000157.1 GCA_022568195.1 Chloroflexota bacterium
CGGTGATTTCACGGTTGCTCCTGGGCACTACCCCACCATTCACGATGAATTGGCCAGTGCAAGCAGCGACTCATATACAATCGGCGGATTGTCTGGAAATATCTACTTGGTGGCACACGCGACGGTCGACGGATTCTAGCATCCAATTTGCCCTTTGATCCAAGTGGTTGCCTCGGCTCTGTGGTTGAGCCGGGGCAACCTTAATTCTCTCTCTCGATTGCTGTCTAAGCCATCGATTGGAGCACATCAATCAGTTGACCCGGACCGACGGAATCACCACGGAGTCGGTTTTGATTGCGGCGAAATTATTGAAAACGGGAATGCAAAGAGCAATAGAAAGAGTCCTGACCGTCACACCGGCGGAAGCCGGTGTCCAGGCACGAAGGTGATGCAGACGTTCCATGGATTCTGGCCTTCGCCGGGATGACGAAAGCCTAATCGATACATCCCCCACCGAGGCGGACCGTTCAGTCGATGGTTGCGATCTGGTGGGAGAGGTATATCTCTTTCCGCTCTTGGCCTGATTGGAACAATGCAAGTACCACTTCCAGGGTAGCCATGCCCCACTCCCCGTCATTGGCGGGCCGCTTGCCGTGGACCACGGCGTCATAGACCTGGTCGATGACTCCATCACGGCCGTCGCGGCCGGAGGTCAACGAAACCTCTTGCTTGCTTTCATCGCCGTAGACCAACAGACCGTCGGGGGTTAGCCGGACGTCTCCTTTATCGAAGCTGACCACCAGCGGTCCACCCAGGATCCATGGCGTCGGCCGCCGTTGGTCCGGCGCCGCCCCTTGGGCCGTGCGGCCGCTACCTCCAAACCGCCGTTCCCGCTTCATGGCCGTTTCCGCTTCGGCGCTGCCTGCTTGGCGCAGAGCGGCGCGGGCCCGGGCGTGGACCGGGGGATCGGGCCAGTCGTCGCCCTCGTCGACCCGGTAAGTGAACTCCCTGGAGTTAAAATGGTCGTAGCCGCTGTACACCGCCGTGGCAACCACCCCGTTCTCGAACTCCAAGAAGCTGCTGTAGTGCCCCGCCACCGGGCGGTTCTCGTCCCAAACGCCGGTCATCGCCCGGACGCTTCTTACCTGGCCGCCGGCGATGGTACGCAGGATGTCGATCTGGTGAGGGCCTTGCCGCCAGGGCACCCCTCCTCCCAGCTCGGGGGTCAGCTCTTCTTTGGTGCGGGGACTGTACAGCCAGTCGTTGAAGTACCAGTAGTTGAGCATGCGCAACCGGCCCAACTCCCCATTGAGCACCATTTCCCGGATTTTCCGGATGCGGGGTTCGAAGCTATGTTTCACGTTGACGGTCAACTGCATCTCGTTGCGCCGCGCCGCCCGGATCATTTCGTCGGCGTCATCCAGGGTCAGGGTCATCGGCTTTTCGATCAGGACGTGTTTTTTGTTCTCCAGCGCCATCAGGGCATGCTCGATATGGAACTGGTTGGGCGTGGCGATGTATATCACATCCACGTTGTTGCTTTGACACAGGGCTTCGGCGCTGCTGTATGTATCCCCGTGGAGCTCGCTGCGAAAGCGGTCCAACTGCTCCTGGTCGATGTCGGCGGCCGCCATCAGGTTGATGTGGGGATGCTTCAAGAACGCCGGAATCATCTGGCTGGCTCCGCCGCCAAGCCCAATGATGCCCAGGTTTAAGACCGGTGAATTGTTGTCAGCGATGGTCACTGCCGTTCACCTCAATTTGATTCCCATTATTTCCCAGGCGCAGAGTCGCCGCGCGGAGTTAGGTTCAGGTGACGGAATGGACAACAGAGCGGCCCCGCAACCGACAAGCTGGTGGGGCCGTCTCCATCAGGGGTCTTCCACTGCCGCACGCAGGGCTCGCGTCTAATCCCCGGTCAGGACCTCTTCGGCCGTGACTGCGGTGGCGCCATCTCCCCGGTTGAGCACCGGGCTGAACTTGGTGGCTCCGCCGGCCGCGCCCGCGCTGGAAGCCATTCGCCCAAGCTGGCCGGTAGCTCCCATTCGCCTGGTGCCCTCGGACTCTTCGGTGGGCAACCTCAGGTATTCGTTCTCTCCGGGGTCGCGGAACACATTCATGGGGTCCTCGCCCCGTTCCACCTTGGCGATATTGTCCATCAGTTGCTGGCGATAGAGTATCAGCCCTTTGTCCGACCGCCCCAGAGATTCACTGGTTCGGTCGGCGATGGCGCCCTGGGTATACCACATGACAATGTCCTGCCCGGCGGTGAAGTCCAGGTAAGACCAGTCGGGTAGACCGCCTTCGGACAGCTCGGGGACGGGTACCTGATAGAAAGGTATCGGCTCGTTTTCGGGCACGTGGGTACCGGCAGGGGGAGCGTAGGTGTAGTACCAGATATGCAGGGTTTGGTAGTCGTCAATGGGGACTCGGTACTGGAACCCGCCAACCTTCAGAAGGTTGGGAAAGACCAGAGGGTGGCCCAGCTTCCAGTTGACGTCGTCCTCGGTTTGTCCTTCCAGAATCCGGCGCTTGATGATGCCGTACTCGAACTCGTCGAATCCGATCATCTGGTGCGCTGGGATGGGACGAATGCGGTCGGTCTGACCCAACTGCTCCCAGACGTAGTTGGCAAAATGACCGTGGAGCCATTCGGCATGGACCGGGTCGACCGAGTTTTCCATGATTTGCAGGTAGTTGCAGGGCAGTACGGCCATTCCGATGTCCCGGTACACATTATCCCATACCAGCAGGTCCCAGCGTGGCAGCAAGGGCGCGGGCTCCGGGCCCAGGTAGGCGAACACCAGCCCGCCCAACTCTTGGACGGGGTAGGCCGTGGTGGTCACCTTATCTTTGAAGGCTTCAAATGGGTCTTCGGCTTTTTCGTAGGGCTGCTCCAAGCAGCGGCCCTCGTGGTTGAATAGCCAGCCATGGTAGGGACAGCGCAACCCTTCATCCTCGGGTATTCCGTATACCATGTTGACCTTCCGGTGGGGACACTGATCCCCGATCAGACCCAATCGGCCCCGCCGGTCTTTGTAAAGGACCAGGTTCTCTCCCAATAGCCGGATCGGCCGGGTGGCGCGGTCCTCCAGTTGGGACATAGCGGCTATGGGTTGCCAGTAGCGCCTCATCAGGTTGCCCATAGGGGTCCCGGGTCCAACTCGAGTTAATCGTTCGTTCTCTTCCGCCGTAAGCACAGACTTATCCTCCTGGGCGATTCCGCGTTGGCAACACGATAGCAGTAGGCATAAATGGTGTCAAACATGGAATCAGTAAGTAGGAAACTAGAAGCCAGTTCTGGATTGTTTCCGATTGTGGTTAAAACACCGTGAGATTTATACAGGAATCGTAGCGGGGGCACCGTGACGCAAGGACGCCGAGCCGCATCAACGATCTTTCAGCAACATATCCAGCAGGGTCTGGGCGATCTGGTCCGCGTTGCGCACCATGGCCGCCAACGCGGGCAACATGCCCAGGGCTATTTCCGGGTTCTCCCGCACAGCGGTGATGTAGACGGGCCGAGGCAAAAAGTAGCACTCGGTCGTTTCCAACACGGTGATGCTGGCCGAGCGCGGGAGACCGTCTATTAGGCCGATTTCACCAAAGAAATTTCCCCGGCGCAGGATGGCCAGGTCAACTTCCGCCTGGTGACTGGCCGCCGGCTTTGTGACCTTGACCAGGCCGGACCGGATTATGTAAAGGCCGTCGGCCGGTTCGTTTTCCTTGAGCACGCGACCTGCCGGAAGGGACACCTCGCGGACCCGGCTGGCCAGCCGGGTCATGCCTTCCTTATCCAAATACTGGAAAAGCGACACGTCCCTGAGGAACGCCACCTTCTGCTCCAGATTGGGGTCGGTGGGCTGTGGGGGCTCGGTTGGTTCAGCCATGGGCCAGCGGCCTGGAGACCAGATCCTTGATCCGGTCGATCATGTCAGTCTGATCGTAGGTGTTTAGCAGATTGATGCGGTTTCGATTTGGGTCGCCGCCGTGCCAGTACTCGTAAACTTCCTGACGCATACCAAAGGATGACACCGCCAGGTCGTGGGCCAGCCTGTACAGCCGGGACTTGTAGTCCACCTCCACGCCCTTACCCCGCATGTACTTGTCCAAGAACCCGCGCAGTTCTGGGTTGGCCAGGTCGTTCTCGCTGGGCTGCATTATGAGCCCGGAGCCCGAAATCTCCC
Organism: Chloroflexota bacterium; assembly: GCA_022568195.1. Classification (GTDB taxonomy): domain Bacteria; phylum Chloroflexota; class Dehalococcoidia; order Lucifugimonadales; family UBA3495; genus JADFFS01. Next base: position 4,128 of record JADFFS010000157.1, read on the forward strand.
TCAATAGCTGGACCATACGGGCCGAAGTTTGGGCGAAGAAGATGTTCATGCCCGACATGGAGCCCAGGGACATGAGGCCTCCATCGGTCATGAATGCGTTGTGCTCCAAACCGTCCATGGCGTGGCGCCACACCTCGGCGTAAGTGACCATCTCGCCTATCTTGGCTGCTACCTCCCGGTATTCGATCACGCCGATGGCCTCGGCAATCAAGGTGGCTACAGCGGTCATCAGGCGCATGCGTTGGTGGATGCGGCACAGGTTAGGCCAGCCCAGGAAGTTGATGCCGCTGCCCAGTCGTTGCAGCAAGGGGCCGGCGTCGTACAGCATGAAGATGCGGTCCCAGGGCACCAAAACGTTCTCGAAAAAGAGCATGGAGTCCTGCTCGTCGTAGAGCATGCCCAGGGGATGGCCGTAGCTGCCGGCCCATTGAGATACCGGCTCGCGGCAAAGGGCTTTTAGTCCGGGAGTGTTGGTGGGGATGGAGAAGGCCAAGATGAAGCGGGGGTCGGCCCGGCGGACGAAGGTGGCCGACAAGGAGACGTAGGTCTCGTTGCTGATCGGCGCGGCGGTGGCCAGCTGTTTCGCGCCGTTGACGATGACCCCTTCGTTGGTTTCCTCCACCACGTGAAGGGCTACCTCCTCCTCGGAGATCTCTCTTTGCTCGTTCTGGGGCTGCTGGCTGCGGTCCACCTGAGGGTCCCCCAGTGCGTGGGTCAGGAATAAATCGTTTTCCATGCAATAACGGTGGTAGTTCACCAGGTTTTCACCGAAGTCACAGTGGGGGTTTTCCACAGCCGACAGGGACTCCCGGGCGTTGTACAACGTGATAATGTGGGGCGCGAGAATGTCCGGGCTGCGCCCAAGCTGCCCCCAAGACTGTTCGTTCCAGATCTCGCTGTTGCGCCGCTTTTTCTTCAGGTCTTCCATGGTGCGCGGCAAGAGCCAGGAAAGGCTGCACCGGTTGCCGGTGTCGGGGGAAACAAAGGTCATTTGCTCCCGGTATTCGCCGGAATGCTGTAGGTCGTAGATTCTGGCCAGCTCGTGGACTATGCCCGATAGGGCGGGATGGACGGTGACGTCCGGGACCTTTTCCCCATCAAGCCACACCTCGCGCCCGTCCTTCAGGCTTTCGATGTAGCGGGCGCCGGTCATTGCGCCAAGCCCTGTGGTGGCGTCCAGCGCCATGGTTTCCCTCCTTACTGAATGTACCGGCTCGGTCGGGCAGCCAACTCCCGATGGCCGGAGACCCACCGCCTCGAATGGGAAACACCCGAAGCAACCGGCTGAAGCAAGTCGAGTCAACATCCATATAATATTGGCCTGTGCGCCGAATCGCAACAACATGGCCGCCGTATCGGATTAGTGCCTCGGAGGCGTCAACGCGGGGCGTAGGCCTCAAAAAGGTCGTGGTCCGGCCACCGGACCACTCGGTTGGCCTCCTGGGAAATCCCCTGAATCAGCTCCGCCAGGAACTTTTCGCTTCCCCTGGGCCTGGAGTTGAAAAGTGCCGCCCAGGACATGCCGTAATGGGTTCGCACCAGGATGGACACCGTCCCGTCCAGCGACCCGGAGTGCCACCAGATGGCGTCGTCGCCCATGGGCCGAACGCTCCATCCCATACCGTAGTAAGAGGGCGTGCCGACCCAGAGGGGAGGTTTGGGCCGGGATAGGGACAGCGCCAGGGATTCGGGAGGGTTAAAGGCGGTGCTTCGGCTGCCGTCCAGGGCAGTGACAAAGCGCATGAGGTCGATGGCCGACCCAATCCAGCCCCCGTGGGAGTCCATGGCTTCCAGGTAGAAACCTCCGTAGGGCCGCGGTACCCATCGGCTGTTATCCGGGACAACCGACCTGACTATGGGGGCTCCGCTATAGGAGTAGTATCGTACCTCGCCCACCGCCCGGTCTTCCAGCAATGAGCCGCCCATGCGCATCTGACGAATCCCCATCGGCCCCAAAACCCTTGTCTTCACGTACTCTTCATAGGGCAGCCCCGATGCCCGCTCCACCAGCCGGCCCAGAACGCAATAGCCGAAGTTGGAGTAGGAGTGCCGCGTACCCGGTTCGAATGAGAGCTCTTGCCCAAGCATAAACCGAACCACGGTTTCGCAACTGGCGGGCCCTGGTACTCCGACTGATCTGGCGGCCCGGCCTGGAACGAACATGGGGTCGAAACCCCGTTGACGGTCCCAGCCACCGGAGTGTTGCAGCAATTGGACCGTTGTAACGTCACCTAGCCTGGGATCTTTCCGGGCGACCGGCGGTGGTTCAAGGTAGTCCAGTAACGGGAACACCTGCCCGTCCAGGTCGAGAGCGCCTTCATCCACCAGTTGCAGAACTGCAACCGCGGTGACCGGCTTGGAAATGCTGGCCAATCGGAACAAGGAATCAGGTTGGACCGGCTCTTGCTCTTCCACATCGGCCCATCCATACCCCCGGGCCAAAACCAAACGGCCGTCTTTGGCTATGGCCAGGGCGCCACCGGGTATGCGCCACTTCTGCAGCAACTGGGACATGAGGCTGTCGAAGCCGGACATCTCCGGCGCCGTGACGCCGGCGCGCCCGCCGATGTCCGATTGGTCCCCCTTCACAGCCCACTGCACTGCCGGCACAATCATGAGAACGGCGGCGGCAACTGCGGGAACCCAGGCGTGTACCCCAATTCTCTGGTGCCGGACCATGGTGCTGGCCGCCACCAGGGCGTAAATCAGGGCAACCGCCGCCAAAGCCGTGGCCAGTCCCGACATGAGGGGCAGCAGACTCCAGCCATATCCAACATATAGGTAGAAAGGAAGGGTGGCGGCCAACAGCAGGCCCAAGCCTCCCATGGTCGTAGTCCAGCCTAACTTTCCCACCCGAGCCGCGGAACCCAGGGATATTCCCGCCAGGACCAGTGCGGCGCTGACTCCCGCCTGTCCTACCAGAATAAACGGATAGGTGATTCCAGACAGACGCTCCAGAAAAACCGCCGCGCCCATCATAAGCACGATCATGGCTACCACGGCCGGGACGGACCTATGCCAAGCCAGAATGGCAGTTCCAATGGTTATGCCGACGGTGTTGGAGAGTACCAGCCAGAATATCACCGTTTGTTGAGGCCAGAGACTGCGCAACAACTGTCCGCCAATGCTCTGAAATACCAAGAGTTCCAAGAGCAGCACTAATGCGGCGGGCACGGCCACCAAGACGATGCTCCCGACGTTCCCACGTTCGGTACGGTCGCTGGGCCGGCCGCGCAGGGTTAGCCCCAAGGCGGACACTTGAACCAGCGCCATCAAAGCGACCAGACCGATGGCCCAAGCTTCGCGGCGCCAGGATAAGTCGAACAGGCCCAGGGCGCCCCGCAATGCAGTGTCCAGCGCAAACCCCAGGAGAATGCCCAACGCTAACAACCCTCCAGCCAATGCGCCGCGGCCCAGTTGCCGGCTGGCCTGGAGCGACAGAAAGACTGCCAACAGGGTGACTCCGGCGATGGCCAGCACCAGGTCTTCTCTGGGAGCGTATATGACCTGCTCGGCCAGGCGCGCCAACGCGAGCCCGGCTACCGTGGCGATCAACGCGGTCCTGGTTCCTCGGAGCCGGATGACCCAGATAATAGCCGCCGCCGTGGCCAGTGGGATCAGTGCGTAGAAAGCCAACGTGGCGGTGGCCAAATCCACGCCTATCGTGCCTGCGGCCAGAACCCTTAAAAGTTGGAGACCGAAGACCACGCATAGGGCCGGTAGGATGGCTCCGGCCAACTGCTTCCGTAAATCACCCAAGGTTTACCCTGCCTGGACCGGGGCGGATGCCGGCCACATAGTGCCTACCCGAAAACTAGGGAACTGGAAAGTCCCGGCCCTTCGACAGGCGCCAGGCGAACGCAGTTTCCCCGTTCGTGGTGAGCCCTTCGGCGGAGTTTACCCTGAGACGGACCGAAGGGCTCAGGACAGGCTTGTCGAACCACATAGCTGGGTTTTCGGATAGGCATTTAGCCCGCCGCTCCAAG
>JADFFS010000158.1 GCA_022568195.1 Chloroflexota bacterium
AGAATCTCCAGGTCCCGGTCGGTGACCTCCCGCTTCTTGTCGGCCAGCACCTTGAACGACTCGAAAACCTTGGAGATCTCCTCCCGGGAAAGCTGGTAACCCAGGTCCTCCAAACGGGCTTGCAAGCCGGCCCGGCCGCTGAGCTTACCCAGCACCAAAGTGCTGCCGGGCACTCCCACCCGCTCGGGTTGCATCACCTCGTAGGTGGACCGGTCTTTGAGGACTCCATCCTGGTGAATTCCAGAAGCATGGCGGAAAGCGTTCTCTCCCACCACCGCTTTGTTGGCTTGGACCAACATCCCGGTGATGCGGCTGACCATGCGGCTGGTCTGGTAAATCTGGGTGGTGTCGATACTGGTTTCTACCTTGAAGAGGTCCTTCCGGGTGTCCACAGCCATGATGATCTCTTCCAAGGAGGCGTTGCCTGCCCGCTCGCCGATGCCGTTGATGCACCCCTCCACCTGGAGGGCGCCGGCCTGTATGGCGGCCAGGCTGTTGGCAACCGCCAGTCCCAGATCGTTGTGGCAGTGGACGCTAAGGGTCACGCCGTCGATGCCGGGCACCGAGCGGCGAAGGTCGCGCAGCAGATCGGCGAAGTCCGAGGGAATGGCGTAGCCCACTGTGTCGGCGATGTTGATGGTGGTGGCGCCCGCCCGGATCACCTCGGTCATCATCTGAAACAGGTATTCGCGGTTGGTCCGGGTAGCGTCCATGGGCGAGAACTCCACGTCGTCGCACAGGCCCTTGGCCCGCTCCACCATGGTGACTGCCATTTCCATGACTTCTTCCCGGTTCTTGCGGAGCTGGTGCATCTGGTGGATCTCCGAAGAGGAGAGGAAGACGTGAATGCGAGGCCGGTCCGAGTGTTTGACCGCCTCCCAGGCCTGATCGATATCGTTGGCGACGGCCCGGGCCAGAGAAGCGATGATGGGTCCCTTGACCTCCCGGGCGATGTTGCTGACCGCCTCGAAGTCACCTGGTGAGCTGGCGGCGAAGCCGGCTTCTATAATGTCGACCCGCATCTTTTGTAGCTGGCGGGCGATCTCCATCTTCTCTTCGCCGGTCATTCCGATGCCGGCGGACTGCTCTCCGTCCCGGAGGGTGGTATCCAGGAAAAGCACTTTGTCGTCAGCCATTTTTTTGCCTTGTCCTTTACTTAGCTATTTGATGAGTTGGGTCCTGTTGGTTCCGGTGCCGGTTCTGGTGTCACCGGGGCAGGACCACGTAGTCCACCGCACCCAGCCCGGCCAAGACCAGCGTGCGATGGCGAACTACTCTCAACATCTCCCGCGTATTCATATAGATTTTCCTGTCCTCACGTTCTCAGTAGGAAGTCTCTGCCGGCAGTCGTTGCCAACGCCGTTACACCTCTTTGGGGTCGAGCCAAGGCATCATGGACCTCAGCTGCTTGCCGACCTCCTCGATAGGACTGCTGCGCGCTTGTTCCCGCAGGGGATTGAACCGCTTGCGTCCTTCGTCGTTTTCAGCGATCCATTCCCGGGCAAAGCTTCCGTCCTGAATGTCCCGCAAAATGCCCCGCATATTCTCCCGAACGTGTTCGTCGATGACCCGGGGTCCCCGGGTCAGGTCGCCGTACTCGGCGGTATCGCTGACCGAGAAGCGCATGTAGTTGAAGCCGCCCTGGTAAATCAGGTCCACGATCATCTTGAGCTCGTGCAAGCACTCGAAATAAGCGATTTCAGGTGGATAGCCGCCCTCGACCAATGTCTCAAACGCGGCTTGCACCAGGGCGGTGACACCGCCGCACAGGATGGTCTGCTCGCCGAAAAGGTCGCTTTCTGTCTCGTCCTTGAAGGTAGTCTCCAACACCCCGGCGCCCGTACACCCGACACCCTTGGCGTAGGCCAGGCCGATTTCCTTGGCGTTGCCCGTGGCGTCTTGGTGTACCGCCAACAGCGAGGGTACGCCGATGCCTTGCTGAAACAGCTCCCGCATCCGGTGGCCGGGCGCCTTGGGGGCCACCATCATCACGTCCACGGTGTCTGGCGGCACCACCTCCCGGTAGTGGATGCTGAAGCCGTGAGCCACCATCAGCGCGCTGCCCGCACGAAGGTTGGGGGCGATCTGCTCCCGGTAAATCCGGCCCTGAATGTGGTCTGGGATAACCATCATTAGGATGTCGGCGACTTTTGCCACATCGGGCACGTCGGCAACCTCCAGCCCCGCCTCCTGGGCGGTGGCGCGGCTCAGGCTCTCCGGGTACAGACCCACGATCACCTTTTGACCGTTGTCCTTGAGGTTCAAGGCATGGGCGTGGCCCTGGCTGCCATAGCCAATCATTCCAATGGTCTTGCCGGACAGGACCCCCAAATCCGCGTCTTTGTCGTAGTACACGTTAACCATATCGTTACCGAAGCCGCCTCTCTCGATTTTTCTTCAATTTGTCAGTGCGGGGTGTGGGAGCCGTTGCTCACGATTTCAACGCCCACGTTGTCGCTGACCTGGCCGTTGGACCGGCCCCTCACCATGGCCACCAGACCCGTGCGCAGCATCTCGGTGATACCAAAGGGCAGGAGCAGCTCGTGCAGTGCGTTGATCTTATCCTCTTCTCCGGTGATCTCGATGACCATGGACTGGGCGCCCACGTCCACGATGTCGGCCCGGAATAGATGCACGATCTGGATAATCTCCCCCCGGGTGGACGCCGAGGTCTGGACCTTGATCAACGCCAGCTCTCTAGCCACAATCTCCTCGTCGGAAATATCCGATACTTTGATCACGTCGATGAGCTTATCCAGCTGTTTGGTCATCTGGTTTACTGAGTCCTCGTCGCCATTGACCACGAAGGTCATGCGGGAGAGGCCGGGCTGCTCGCTTTTGCCCACGGCCAAGCTGGCGATGTTGAACCCGCGCCGGCGGAACAAGCTGGCAATCCGGGTCAAAACCCCTGGTTTATCCGCCACCAGGGCAACGATGGTGTGTTGCATGTCTGTGCGGTTCATCTAGGATATTCCCTTGGGTGAAGGCTCTTCCAACATCTCGTGAACAGATTCACCCGCCGGGATCATTGGGTAAACGTTCTCGTCTTCCTTGACCACGAAGTCGATTATCACAGGGCCTGGAGTCTCCATGGCTTGTTGTATTGCTGCATTCACCTGGTCTTTTTCGGTCACTCGAATTCCAGTGATGCCGTAGGCTTCGGCCAGCTTAACGAAGTCCGGGTTGCCTGAGTAGATGGTGGCGAAGTAGTCCTCTTCGTAGAAGATGTTTTGCCACTGCCGGACCATTCCCAGCGACCCGTTGTTGAGGATCGCGAATTTTACGTCGATTTTACTTTCCACCGCGGTGGCCAGGTCGCACATCGTCATTTGAAAACCGCCGTCGCCGGCGATGGACCATACGGTTTTCTCGGGCCGCCCTACCTTGGCGCCCAGGGCTGCGGGAACCTCGAAACCCATGGAACCCAATCCACCAGACGTGATCAAGGTATTGGGCTCATGGAAGGAGCAGAACTGGGCGGCCCACATCTGGTGCTGGCCCACCCCGGTTACCACAATGGACTCCCCCTTGGTGGCATCCGACAACTGCTTCAGGACAAACTGGGGTAACAGCTCGTCGGTCTCGCGGATCTGTAATGGTGGGTGCTCGGCTCGCAACGAATCTACCTGGTGCAGCCAGTCCAGGTGGACATTGGGCTCCACCAGTGGGAGTAACTGGTCCAGGACGTACTTGAGGTCCCCAACCACGGGGGCTGTGACCTTGACGTTCTTATTGATCTCCGAGGCGTCGATGTCGACATGCACTATTTTGGCGTTGGGAGCGAAATCCCTGACCCTCCCTGTAATGCGGTCGTCGAACCGCATCCCCAAGGAGATGAGCAAGTCGGCTTGGTCGATGGCTAGGCTGGAGGAAGCCATGCCGTGCATACCCGACATTCCCAGGTTCAGGTAATGATTGGTGGGAAATGAGCTGATGCCCAGCAAGGTGGGTACCACCGGAATCTGGGCCTTCTCCGCCAGTTCCCTTACCTGGGCGTAGGCGTGGGAGATAAGGACACCGTGTCCCGTGAAAATAATAGGGCGTTCGGCCTCGTTGATTAGCTTGGCTGCCAGGGCTACCTGCTCGGGGTCGGCTTTCTCCGGGGGGTTGTAGCCGGGAATGTTGACCGAGTCGGGCCAAATGAACTCGGTGCGCTCGTCCAGCAGCAGGTCCTTGGGTATGTCCACCAGCACCGGTCCGGGCCTGCCGGTCCGGGCGATGTGGAAGGCCTCTTTGATCGTAGGCGCGATGTCTTCGACGTTCATCACCAGGTAGTTGTGCTTGGTGACCGGCAGCATAATGCCGGTGACGTCAGTCTCCTGGAAAGCGTCGCGGCCAATGGCGGCTCGGGGCACCTGTCCGGTTATGGCCACTATGGGTATGGAGTCCATTTGGGCCGAGGCAATGCCCGTTACCAGGTTGGTGGCTCCAGGTCCCGAAGTGGCGGAGCACACGCCCACTTTGCCGGTGGCCCGAGCGTATCCGTCGGCGGCCATGACCGCCGCTTGCTCGTGGCGCACCAGGATGTGGCGAAGCTGGGGATACTTGGACAGGGCGCCGTACAAGGGCAGCACGGCCCCTCCGGGCAACCCGAATAAAACGTCTACTCCCTCTTTAAGGAGACTTTCGCAAACGATTTCAGCGCCGGTAAGCTCCATCATTACTCCCTAATATCCCGTACCGCCACCGGCGGCAAACAGGCTGTTGGCCAATAAAAAAACCCATCCCATGAAGGGACGGGCTGGTATTCCCGCGGTACCACCCTTCTTTTCCGGAAGAGGCCTTTGGGCCCGGATCCCGGAACAGCTCTATGGCCTTTAACGGGGCCGTCCGCCGCGCCCTACTCTAGTTCAGGCGGGCCGCTCCCGGGCGAGTTTGGGGTCCTTCTGCCACCGGTCTTCCACCAGCCACCGGCTCGCTAGGACAGGGTATTCCCTAATGCTCCCGTTCGTCGCGGATTTCGTAAATATGTAACCAAAAGATGTTAACAGTCGGACACGGCCCTGTCAACAAAAAGTTAGTTGGGCGCTCTTCATACCTCTGGTAGAAACCGGCTGCCATGCGATGTATACAATCAGGTTTGGTCACCCGGTTTGTCACCCATGTATTCAAGGCGGCCGAGGCCTTTAGTATAGTGCCGGTATGATAGAATACATTCGCTCGACCCCCGGTGTCTGCCCCCAGCGTGGCGGGACGCTTGTTGTCTCACCACCACGAGGGATGACCAAAGGGGGTTTGTCGAAGGAGCTCCCCTGTTGTCGGAACGTATATTTATTGGGGTTGCTTGGCCCTATGCCAATGGCCCCCTACACCTGGGACACGTGGCCGGCTGCTACCTGGCCGCCGATATCTTCGCTCGTTACCACCGGCTCAAGGGCAGCGACGTGCTGATGGTGTCGGGCAGCGACAGCCACGGTACGCCCATCACGGTGCGGGCCGACCGGGAAGGCGTAACCCCCGAAGAGATCCTGAACCGTTACCATCCCCAGTTCCTGGAAACCTGGGACAAGCTGGGCATTTCCTTCGACCTGTTCACTTCCACCCACACGGAGAACCACGAGAAAGTGGTTCACGACCTGTTCCGAGTCCTGTTGGAGCGGGGGTATCTCTACAAAAAGTTCACGCTCTTGGCTTACTGTCCCGACTGCGATCGATTTTTGCCCGACCGCTACGTGGAAGGCGTTTGTCCCCACTGCGGCTTTGAGCGCGCCCGGGGCGACCAGTGCGACAATTGCGGCCGGACCCTGGATCCCCAAGACCTGTTGCAGGCGCGCTGCGTGTTGTCTGGGACCGAGCCCGAGTTCCGGGAATCCGAGCACTTCTTCCTCAAGCTCTCTGCGTTTCAAGAGCCTTTATTGGACTGGGTCAATCAGCAGCACCACTGGCGGCCCAACGTGCTCAACTTCACCCGGCGGTTCCTGGAGGGGGGCCTCAAGGACCGGGCCATTACCCGGGACTTGCAATGGGGCGTGCCCATTCCCCTGGAAGGTTATGAGGGCAAGCGGATCTACGTTTGGTTCGAGGCGGTGACGGGTTACCTTTCCGCAGCCACCGAATGGGCCCAGCGAAACGGCTCGCCAGACGGTTGGCAGGACTACTGGAAGGACCCGAATACCAAGTCGTACTACTTCATTGGCAAGGACAACATTCCCTTCCACACGATTATCTGGCCGGCCATGCTGATGGCATACGGCGGGCTCAATCTGCCCTATGACGTTCCCGCCAACGAGTTCCTCAGCCTGGAAGGCCGGAAGTTTTCCACCAGCGAGAACTGGGCGGTGTGGGTGCATGATTACCTGGACCGCTACGACCCCGACCCGTTGCGATACTTGCTGTCGATCAACATGCCCGAGTCCGGCGACACTGATTTCTCCTGGGCCGAGTTCGTGCGCCGCAACAACGACGAGCTGGTGGCGACCTATGGAAACCTGGTGCACCGCGTGTTGTCCTTCACCTACCGCAACTTCGACGGCAATGTACCTTCTCCGGGCCCCTTGGGCGAGTTGGAGCAAGGGCTGCTCGATACCGCTCGCGCAACCATGGAGAAGATGGACCAGGACCTACATGCCTGCCACTTCAAAGCAGCCATCGCCGGCGCCTTTTCCCTGGCCCAAGAGGCCAACCGGTACCTGGATACACGAGCGCCTTGGCGGTCAATCAAAGAAGACCGGGCCGAGGCTGCTACGACTCTCTGGTGCGCCATCAGCGTGATCAATTGTCTCAAGGTGTTGCTATCTCCGTTCCTTCCTTTCAGCTCCCAGAAGCTGCACGAGTTCCTGGGATTCGACGGACGGGTCGAGTCCGGCGCCTGGGATTTCCAAGCGGCCATAGACGCCATCGAGCCCGGCAAGGCCTTGCGCCAGCCGGCGCCCCTGTACACCAAGCTCGACACCCAAGTGGTGGAAGAAGAGACTGAACGCCTTGGCGCCCGGGTTGCCTGAAAGGTCGCGTAGGGGGCAAGTTGCTTAAAGGCCTGGATGAGCTCACGGCGACAATCTACGCCCCGGTCCAATCCCAGCTAAGCCAGGTGGAAGAGCGTCTGCGCGATTTGCCCAGGAGTAACCCTGATCACCTGGAATCCCTATTGACCTACGCTCTAAACTCCGGTGGCAAACGGATTCGTCCCGCCATCACGCTGTTGGCCTCTGACTTTTACCCCCACGATCCCGAGAAGCCCCTAGTTATGGCCAGCGCCGTGGAGTTGCTCCATCTAGCAACCCTGATTCATGACGACACCGTGGACAATTCGGATCTGCGCCGGGGACGGGCCACCATCAGCCACAAATGGGATAAACACGTGGCGGTACTGTTTGGCGATTTCCTCTTCGCCACGTCCGCTACCTTTGTTTGCGACACCAACAACGTGCGGGTCATTCGCCGGTTCTCGGAGACCATCATGGACCTGGCCAGCGGCGAGTTGATGGAATATTTAAACGCGTTCAACATCGAGCAGGCATGGGACCTTTACCACGACCGCATTCACCGCAAAACCGCTTCCCTGTTCTGCACCGCGGCGGAGACGGGGGCAATTTTGGGTGGCGCGCCGGAGCCCCAGATCCAGGCGCTGCGCAACTATGGCTCCAATATCGGCATGGCATTTCAGATGGTGGACGACCTGCTGGACGTCCAGGGGGACTCCGCCGAGCTGGGCAAGCCGGTGGGGAACGACCTGCTTCAGGGCGTGCTGACACTGCCTACCATTATGCTGTTGGAGCGCTATCCCAAGGACAACCCCATCGAGGCGCTGTTCCGGGACCGGGGCGAGGATGGCAAGCTGCGGCAGACGCTGGACATGATTAAGAACTCCGGTATCGTCGCCGAGTGCTTCGAGGTGATCCGAGAGTATTGCGACAAGGCTACCCGGTCCCTGGACGACCTGCCCGATTGCGACGCACGCCGGTCATTGCTGGCATTGCCGGGTTACATCCGCGAGCGTAGCCGCTAGCCCTGCTCCTTCACCCCCGGCCTCTTTCCAGGCGGCTAAAGGCCGTTGCTCCAGACCACGTTGCCGCCGATAACGGTCATCACGGCCCGGATATCCTTGAGCT
>JADFFS010000159.1 GCA_022568195.1 Chloroflexota bacterium
GTCTCCAGCCCGGGCCAAACCGGAGAACGGCACAGCTCTTTGGAGACCCAGGAAGCCAGGTTCCAAGAATTTTGTCAGCGTAACGACTCGACGCCGGTGGCGGTCTTCACCGACGTGGTCTCCGGAAGGCGGGATGACCGGGTGGAGTACCGCCGCATGTTAGAGTACGTCATGGACGGCGGTGCGGACACCGTGGTCGTCCAGTTTCTAGACCGATTTGGCCGTAATCCCGGGGAGATCCTACAACGTTATTGGCAGCTACAAGACTCGGGGGTGTCGGTCGTTGCCACCGACGAAGACATCAAGGATGAGCTTCTACTACTCATCAAAGCGGGGATTGCAGGAGCAGAAAGCCGGCGCACCTCGGAGAGAGTCAAAGCAAATATGAGTAGAGCGGTGCAAAAAGGTGTTCATGCGGCGCGGGCGCCCTTTGGCCTGAAGAGGGTCTATCAAGGTCGGGAGACTAAGTGGGAGATCGACCCCTTGGAAGCTCCCGTGCTCAGGGAAATGTATCGTCTGGCGGTGGAAGAGAACCTGGGCTACAAGAGGATCGGGGACACCTTGACTGGAATGGGATACCGTGCTCGAGGCGGCCGCCCCTTCGCATCTTTCACGGTGCAGCGGATACTGAGTAACGAAGCATTGGTAGGCACGTTGGCCTACGGCAAACACCCGCGAAAAGGAAATCCTCAGCCCGAGATTGTACGGGTCAAGGACTTCTTCCCAGCGATACTTTCGGAAGACGAATGGCAACGTCTCCAAGACAGGCAAACCATTCGACGAGAGACTGGGAGGGGGAGGACCCACAGCAGCTTCTATCTGCTCAGCGGCATTGCACGTTGCGGGCATTGCGGCGGTCCCATGACAGGAAAGGCCGGTGCTCCGTATAAGGGCAAGCAGTACCTGAATTACCGGTGCTCCCGGGGTACCAAGTCCAGAGCATTATGCTCCTTCTATAACAGCCACTCGGCCCCCAAGCTTGAGAGAGCCGTCCTGGAATACCTGGGCCAGTTTTCCGACCCGGAACTGGTTCAGGCGCATCTGGCTGCAGCGGAAACCCAAGAAATTAAAACCAGGGAGTCCGAACTTGAAGAGGTCGAACGAGCCCTGAAGGACCTGGAAGCCCAGTTCACGAAACACCTAGACTACCTGAAGCGGGATATCTTGAATGAGAAAGAGTTTGTCAAGGCAAACGAAGCTTGCCGGAGCCAGGTGGAGGGCCTACAAATCCGACAGGACGAGCTGGACCGCTGGGTTGAGAAACAGAGTGGCATAACGTCCGCGGCAGAGCGCCTGCCGGGAGAGATCAAGACCTTCCTGGAAGACTTCCAGGGGATGGACGTACGGCGCCAGAAATCGCACCTGCAGACCTTGTTAAAGGCGGCCTACGTATACGGGCACGATACCATCGAGCTGGAGTTCAGAAAATAGCCAGAAGGCGTCGTTCGATCCGCCGGATCTCAAGGCTGCGGGCAAAGGAAACATTTTCCCTTGGGCTGCCTCCTAAGAATTAACTCGGTTACTCTACTCTCGATTTGGGCCGCTGCTGTTGCAAATTGGCCGTAGGTGGTGGCTACGGGCTCCAGCTTTCCCATGCGAATGATCTGCTCGAGTATTGCCCGCTGCGCGGTAATGGATTGAGACTCGGAACCATCTTCGGACTGATGTACGTTACCTATTGCCATAGCGTCCTCCATTAACAGTTCGGCGAGCATCTCGGGCTTAGCAGATGCCTCAGCGGAAGCTGCCTGGGACTTTCCAAACACCCAATTTAAGGCCAGGTCTGCGACAGCAATCCCGTCATTGGGCTCAGTCCGTCCCATCTTGCGGCCAAGCAATTCTCCAGTCTCTTTGATCAGCCTCCTCCTCATATTTACAAGCTGCGCGTGGCATTTCTGCCATGTGTCTATGGTCCTTTCCAACTCCGGCTGATGCTGCCCCAACGCCGAGAACAGCTTGCGGGCCATCGACGTGGCCAGGTCTTCGTCTTCGCCAATCGGGGCATCGTCCAGTCCGTAACGTATTCCCACCTGTTCCCATACGTCCCGCGCCTCCATCACCTCTGTTCCCACGTGATAGTCGAGTAACACCCGGGCATTCTGGTGCGGCTCCGTTGGTAGACGCGATCCCCTTACCGCCCTGAGAACTCCCACCGCCACCCGGACGATTAGCCGGTAGTGGTCCTCCAGGTATTTGGCATCAACCTGCCGGGTCACCGATTCCCAGTGGTCCCTTTCCACGACCCCCCGGGCCCCTTGGACCTTGCTCTTAACGGTCCTGGGATCAACGCCAAACATCTTGCCGATGGCCCGATAGGAACGGCCCAAGCTATTGAGGCGGACAAACTGGGCCGCCATTTCGTCAGTGATTTTCGCCATGGCATTAGCCCCTTTTGAAATCAGTTTGCATCATCACAATAACAGATTAGGCATTGAATATCAATAATTATGGCGCATTTCATGTCATATTGACACAATATCGAAGACCGATATCCTGAAGACATGGCAGTCGAAACCGCAACCAGAAGTGTCCATCGGAGGAGTTCGCCGTCTTCGGGGCCGAGCGAGACCAACCGTAAAGCTGACCGCAATACCAAGTCGACCCAGCGCTCTGGCCATAGGCAGTACAACGTGCAAGTGCGGGCAGACTTGCCGCCAAACATCGCAAGCCTCGTGTCGACGCTGCATGCAGCAGCGATATTGGAAGTCGGCAAGAGGTCTCGTTCGAACCCAACTCCGCCAATTAGGAAAACGAAAGGACCGAGATGATGATCTCACTATTCGCATGGTGCCTGAGGGCGATCCGGATAATCGTCGGCAGAGGGACCGACGGTAAACGCCGAGGTAAACAAAGGGACACAGAAAGTAAACGGAGGCACACTGGCGCACCGTATTCGTTTACCCACGTAAGCGATGACGAGCGTGCGGCTATTTTGGAACTTCGGGAGCAGGGACTCGGTACCCATGAAATTGCAGGAAGCGTGGGACGCTCCTCGAGGACAGTGAACAAGATCCTGAGGGAGAACGGCATGAACCGAAGAAATGGCAGGCCCAAAGGTGGCAGAGGACAGAGCATCGATCGGGAACAACGGGGTCCACAGCAACAAAAATTTAGGGCCATGAAGGAGGAGATTGAAAACTGGTGCGCGAGCGAATACCCGAAGTCTTAGACAATGACCCCGAACTGACTAAGCAGATCATCGCCAAAATGTACCACATAGAGCTGCCCAAGCAGACGCTCGATGACTATATCGAGCAGGAAATCGCCAAATCTCCTGAGTATCGGCGCCGCCTGGCCCAGCACCATTTGGAGCAAATGGAGCGGGGCGGCCGCAGCGAAATGGACATCGTGCGCGAAGGGCTGGTGATGTTTTTTAGTGTCTTAGACCAGGCTCATAGAGGGGACTGGCCGGGGGTTGTAAGGGAATTGGTGACTTCCGGAGAAATGAGGAGAACTCTGGTGGAGGCATTGAGAATTTGGAATGGAGGACGCGAACCCAATGCGGACGTGTTGGAAGAAGAGCCGCAAAGGGCGACTCATGCGGATGACCGCCGGACCGAAGGCACAAACTCGATAGCAGCCGGAGTCCAGGGGAACGAAGTCGGACCATCCGTTTCCCAACAGCCTGACCAATGTGCTGAAGCCAAGGTTGTCAGGATAGGAGCACCTCGCCGGAAGCGGAAACACTTGGTGGCTACGCCGGAGATATTGGAGGCACTTCGCCGGCCCTTGCCAGACTTAACGGAATCGGCGACTCGTCTGCTCGGAGACAAGGATTCAGATGAGCCTCCGGTAGACTATCGGCAACAAGACGAGTTCAACAGCCGGTCGTAGCAAAAGATTCCCATACTTCGCACGAATCTCGAAGATGATGCGTGCTGCCCATTAGCCGTTAAGATATTAGCCGTGCTCCTCAACCATAACAAGCAAGACCCTCTCCAACGACCTGGCATGGTTTGACTGCTAGAGCGGCTACAGTCGACAGATGTTCGACCAACAATCGCTCAATAGGAGCCACGACCCTAATATCTCCCGACGACTCAAACAGATTATGCGGTTCGAGTCTATGCTGGTGGGTCTCTATGAGCACCGCTCGAACTTTTTCGGGCCGCACTTGTTGCCGGGCCTCAAACAGCTCTGGCCCCTCAGCCTGTCCATCTACCCGGCTAGCATAGGTTGCCCCCGCCCTCTTGGGTCCACACTACGCGTGACCAATCATGCGGAACCACAGCACCCGAGGGGAATAGTCGAATTCCCCAGCCGGCTTACGGTAAGTTCTATCTCCTCGGCTTCGTTCGGTTATTCCAGTTTGATGGGCCCACATCTCTTAGGGAAGGATACTCAGTTTCCCCCGAATGTGTCCCCAGCATTGCAAGGAGAGGGCCGTTGTGCCGGTTTGTGTCTGACTTCGGGAGGCTCCTCTTACCTATCTGAGCGTACCTCAACGGGGACGGCGTGGATGGAGTTGTTGGCAAATCCACGGTAGTTCCATTGGGCCTTCGCTGGTTGGACATTACCCTCCCTATCAGTGGCTCGGGCTCGGAGGAGAAAATACCCCGGTCGGTCAGCTTCCCAAGAAAATCCCCATCGCTGCCAAGCATATGGAGACTTGGAGTCCTCGAGATTAGCATCTAGCCAGGTACGTCCGTCATCAGTGCTCACCTCGACTTTGGAAACAGGTCCTCGCCCCGACCAAGCCACTCCCCGAATCTGGTGTCTGCCGGCCACTAGTAGGTGGCCTCTGTCAGGCCAGGTAATAAACGATTTGACCTGTAAAGATGTGACGCGCTCCTTTGGTGAGCCATTTTCGGCGCCTTCCTCAACATACACGTAGTACCTGGTCTGATGGAACCCATCAAAGGGGTGGTCCAACACTTTAATGTTCGCCAACCACTTAACAGAGGTCATGCCGTACCAACCCGGCACGACCACACGCAGCGGGTAGCCATGTTCTGGCGAAAGAGCCTCTCCATTCATCTCATAAGCCAGCAGCGTATCCGGGTGTAAGGCTTTGTCCATGGGCAGGCTCATAGCAAAACTTAGCTCACCAGCTTCTCCGCGCTCTTTGCCATGGTCGGCTCCCTCCAGCAGCACTTCCTTCGCGGTAGTCAGCAACCCAGCCCGCTCTAGTACGGCACGCAATGGCACCCCAGCCCAGCGGGCGCTACCCACGCCACCGTGGTCCCAGAGGAGACCCTCTATGGGAGGCTGCACCGTCGCTCGACTATTTCCGGCGCACTCCAGCAGGGCGCCGATCTCTTTGCTCGGTAGACGCTTTAAGTCATCGTAATTCAGTCGGAGAGGTCGCTCCACTTCCCCAGTGACGGACAATCCCCAGTTGGATATATCCAGGCTGGGAATCGGGAAATGGTTCCGCACAAAAAAGCTTCTGGCGGGCGTCTCCTCGCTATCCATCGTACTCAAGGGCGTCCCGGCGACCAAAGGATCCTCGTTCAGAACGGTTAACTCGCCAGAAACCCTAGACGTAACTTTAGACATAACAGCCTCCTTAGTGATTCAGAATCTGCACATTTGGATCCACTTTTATTTAAGCGAGTTCGCAGAAAAGTATGGCTTGTTGTTCGTCGACGGCAACCACCCCGTCACCGGTCCTGGCCAGGTTCATCAACAGATCGTTGGTGTGCAGCATGGTGTCCTCGCTTAAATTTCCTTTCCGAGGTGCCGAAGTGGGGTACCAGCAGGTTGCCACACCAATTGGGTTGGGTATGATTAAAACCACCTCCGCCACCACTCCTTCTCAAGCAGGACCTTGCCCGCATGCCAGTGTCGTCCTGGCTTGTAAAGTTTGATGGTGGGACTGGGCTCAGCGTAAAAGTTGCCCCGGCCGAAGCCCGCTTTGCCTCCGCCGGCCTCGATGAAACACTCGCCGTGTCCGTTAAAGATGGCGGCCTGGCCCCTACCGTTCACCCGAGCCCCTATGCTCTGTGCCACGGCCTCTCCTTGACGGTGAGCGAAGACCCCCGCCTTGGGGAGGGGGAGACCCATGGATAATGGGATACTCGTAACGTCTCCTATGGCGTAGACTCCGGGAAATCTGGTCTCCATCGTGTGGCGGTCCACCGGCACCCAGCCACTCTCTCCGGTCATCCCCGCCTCCGTGACGACGGGTGGAGCAACGTGAGGCGGCACGTAGACCAGGAAGTCGCAATGGGCCTGTGTCTCGTTGGTGAAACGCAGTGTTCTAGTATCGGGGTCGACCTCTTCGACCTGGTGCTCAGGAAAGTAGGCGATATCGCGTTCCTCGATTAGCCGTCTAACCCCGGCTGAAACCTCCGGCCCTGCCACACTCATGGGACCAGGCTCTGGGGAATATAGGGCCATGTTGACACGGTCACGAACTTTTCGTTTGCGCAGGTCCCATTCCAGCAACATGGCCGCCTCGTAGGGAGCGGCCGGGCACTTGAAGGGCGTTCTGGCCACCAGCACCACCACTGTTCCCTGGGATATTGCTTTGCGGGCGTCCCGGATCTCGGTCGCTCCGTCCAGCGAATAGAGGTTGTGTCCTGCCTGGGCCAAACCGGGTATCAGGCCCGGGTCCAACTGGGCGCCTAATGAAACCACCAGAAAGTCGGCCTCCAGAATTTGGCGGGCCACCCGCACTGTCCTTTGTGTGGGATCGATGGAATCAACCTCGCCCCGGATTACCTGGATGTTTTTCCGTTCCAGCACCGCCAGTTCTCTAGTTATCGCCCGAGGCTCTCGAAGACCTACTTGGAGCCAGAGCAAGGAGGGCCAGAATACGTGCTTGGAATTCTTGTCCACCAGTAGCACACGGTGCTCTGCGCCTAGCCGTCGGCGAAGCTCGTTGGCCGTTACCAGGCCGCCGACACCGCCACCCAGGATTACTGTGGTTGTGCCTGCCATAACTTAGCCCTCTCCCGTTAGACCCTCATGCGCCTGCGGATTTTCAGACACGAGTCCAAAGTGGATTTTCGTCAACCCTCCAGGAGTTTGAAGACGATGTCACTTACACCCCCTTCCAAAGGCATTGAAAGGCTCTCTAATAGCAATAGAGACAATCCGTCATAATCGGACCTGATTTGGTCCCCCAGATTCCGCACCCCCTCGGTGTCTTCCTGTTGGGATAACGACAAGTGGAGCTTGGACTGGGCCATTGGCACCTCTATACCGGAGAATGGTTAGGGGCCAAGCCCCAAGGTTTTGCCCAGGCCTGGCCCCTTAATGTCTACCGATTTGCCTTTCGCCTCGCCATTTTCCGATCATCATGATCGAAGCAACCGGCCGCTGGTAATTGAGGGGCCTTCAGTCAGCCTTCGTGGATGGGTCGAAGACGCCCGGGCAGCGATCATCGGTTCAATTGTTAAATGTCGCGAGGCTTCCGGGATTTGGGATGCCCCCGCCGGCCAGGAAATTATCCTGTTGCTTTGTGCCAAGGGCCGACGGGGGCCGTATCAGGGAATTTCCACGCATGATTCCAGACTATCAAGTGAACCACGTCTACCTCCTTTGACGATCTGGACGGGGAAGGGAGACAACTGGCCTCGTCCGCTTCACTGCTCCAAGGGGGTCGTCCGCCTTTGTCAGTCTCCCTTCAATAGCAGTTTACTTTGGACTAGGACCGGCGTAATAGGGCCGGACGGACCCTGACCCAAGGGCCAAAGGTCACATATCCTCAGACGGAGATGGAGACGCTGTAGGGATTTGGAAGTTCCTGCGGCGTCTTCAATTGCGCAAGCCGTCACCCCAGGCGTGGCCCGGAGATACTGCCTTGGCTTCTACCTAGGGTCTGCTTGTGCCATAGCCTCAAGTGTGGACTCCACCTCCAGCACCTTTCTCGCCACCAGTGCCCGGTCCAGGCCGGCGGCGAGGGTGGGATAGCCCGCCCGCTCGATCATGGCCGGTAGGTTGCCATCCTTGAACTGGGCTAGCACCCAATCCAGGGAGTCGGCCACCAGTGTGGTATCGATGAAGATTCGCTCGTTCTTGTACCTGGGCCCGTAGTGATAGTGGGGGTTTATGCGGAAGCAGTCGAAGGCCAGTAACTCTA
>JADFFS010000160.1 GCA_022568195.1 Chloroflexota bacterium
GTTATTCGTGAAGACTGTAAGCTTTTTTTGCAGGAGATTGCGAAGCAGCACGGTATTGAGATTTATGAGCTTCAGGTTGAGCCTGATCACATACATATGTTCGCTGATTTGCCACCTACGATGAGCGTGTGTAAAGCTCTCCAACTTCTTAAGAGAGATAGCTCTTATAAACTTTTCCGTCAGCATCCTTGGTTGCGTAAGCATTTTCGTAAAGGCCATTTTTGGAGTCCTGGAAAGTTCTTTCGTAGCGTTGGGAATGTTACTTCGGATGTCATCCGGGCTTACATTGATGATAGTCATCATGGTTGGCATTTTCTGAAGCAGCGGATGTTGTTCAGACAGGATTTGATAATGTCGGACCCGAAGCTCTATCGAATCTTTTCGGAGAGTTGTTTGGCGCAAGTGTAGCTGTTGCAGCGCTTCATGGCTTAGTTAACGCTTTTCTAGTATATAAGGGAGCCAAAGCCGCGGATAGATTTTTGGCAGACACTGTGGAGCAAACGGCGGTTTCAACAGGAGCGATCGCAGCGGGCTTGAGTCTGGAGCTTGTTTTGAACCAGATCTCCATGATCGGTGGCCCACCAACGTACGCTCTGGTCTTCTGCACTTCGATGGCTACAAGGGCGGTTCTTAAGCGTGTGGCTAGAAGGCAGGATTACGTTTCGTGGCTAAGAGTTCAGAACGCACATCTGGCAAGTCTTAACAATCAAATAGCAGCTACCACGTAGCCACAGCGGTACGCTGCCTGACAAATCGCTGTACACGACCTTTCGGAAGTGGGCGAGCGCCCGCGGCACTAGTGAAACAGCAGGCCGCCGTTGACGTTGTAGGCCTGCCCGGTGATGAACGCGGCGTCGTCTGATGCCAGGAAGGCCACCATGTTGGCCACGTCTTCGGGCTCGGCGATCCTGCCCAGAGGGCTTGCCATGCCGGCCCGTTCCACGATCTGCCCTCTGAACTGCTCCAGGGATATTCCTTCCTCATCGGCCCGGTCCCGCTCCCAATAGCTCAGCCGGTCGGTATTGATTGGCCCCGGACATACGGCGTTGACCGTAATCTTGTGGGGAGCCAGGTCCATGGCCGAAGCCTGGGTCAACCCCAAAACCGCGAACTTGGACGCCGAGTAGGCGGCTCCCATGGCGCTGGCCTGCTTGGCCGCGTTGGATGCGATGTTAATGATCCGGCCGCCGGCGCCCCTTCGCACCATCTCCTGACCCACAAACTTGGTGCAGACAAAGACCGCCGTGGTGTTAATCGCCAGAAAGTGGTCCCACACCTCTTGAGGTAGGTCGGTTACCGGCACCTTGTCCCGCCCGATGATGGCTCTGGCGTTGTTGACCAGGATGTCGATATGTCCGAAGTGGTCGACCGCCTGCTCCACCATGCGCTGAATCTGATCGGGTTCGCCCAGATCGCAATACAGGGGCAGGCAGCGCCGGTCCAAGGCGCCGATTTCTTCCGCCACCGTGTCTATGCCGCGCCAATCCGCCCTCACCTCCCCTGGAGGCAGGTCGTGCGCCTCCCGGTGCACGTCGGTCAGCACGATGTCTGCTCCCTGTCCAGCCAGCTTCAGAGCGGTGGCCCGCCCCACGCCGCGCATTCCACCTGCCCCGGTGACCAGGGCAACTTTGCCTTCCAGCCCAGCCATACTGCACATCCTAGACTTGGATGAATCGCCGTGTTTAGTATCCGGTAGTCTCCAGAACTTTCGGCCTCCATTATAGACCTCAAGCTGTCAGTCAGGCCTATAATTAGGCATCCCCACGGGTTGGAGGAAATTACCATGGCCACCACGTTGATTCGAGGCAAGTACGTGATCTGCCGGGCCGGGCAAGACGCCGGCTCCAGCACCGTGCTCACCGACGGCGCGGTCTTTCAGCGGGACGGAGTGATAGAAGACGTGGGCGATTACACCGCCCTCAAAGCCAACCACACCGCCGACGAAGAGATAGGGGGTCCCAACTACCTGGTCTTCCCCGGGTTGATCAACTCCCACCACCACGGCCGGGGCGTTACCACCTTCCAGATGGGCACCTGTGACGACTGCCTGGAAACCTGGATACTGGGAGGATGGGGCCGGCGGCCTTACGACCACTACCTGATGACCCTCTACACGGCGATGCAAATGATCGAGTCGGGCACCACCACCGTCATGTACAACCACTCCCAAACCCCGGTCTCCGGCCTCGAACAGGATTTGGGCGAGATAATGCGGGCCTTCGACGACTCTGGAATCCGAACCGCCTTTTCCGTCTATTTCCGGCAGCGCAACCGGGTTGTCTACCACGACGACCAGCGGTTCATGACCCGCCTCCCCGCCGACCTGAGCGCCAGTCTAAACCGGTACCTGTCCGCAGTGGACCTGTCCGAGGAGGACTACTTTACCCTCTTCGACAGCATCCACGCCAAGTACGGCCAGGACCCCTCCGGCCGGGTGAGGGTGCTGCTTAGCCCCAGCAACGTGCAGTGGGTGTCCGACGATTTCCTGCAACGGACCAAGGAGCACGCTGCCGCACGCCAGGTGGGCGTCCACATGCACCTGGTGGAGAGCTTTTACCAGAAGGAGTACGGCAACAGTACCTGGGGCAAGACCCCGGTGGCCCACCTCGACGACCTGGGGTTCCTGGGTCCCGAGCTATCCTGCGCGCATGGAGTGTGGCTGACCGAGCGTGACATCGACTTGCTAGCCCAACACGACGTCACTATTTGCCACAACGCCAGCTCCAACCTGCGCTTGAAGAACGGCATCGCTCCCGTCAACGCCATGACGGCCCGGGGCGTCAACGTTGCGATGGGCACCGACAGCACCGGCATCAACGACGACGACGATCTGCTCCAGGAGATGCGATTGGTGTCCAAGCTACACCGGCAACCGGGCATCACCCAACCGGCGATTACCACGCCGGCGGTGCTTGCCATGGCCACCATCAACGCTGCCCGCCCGACATTCTTCCACGACGCCATCGGCGCCCTGGAAAAGGGACGCCGGGCGGACCTGGTTGTGATGGACTTGACCTCCATCGAAGAGCCTTACCTGGAACCGGGCACAGACCCCATCGACCTACTCCTGTACCGGGGAAAGTCCGGCCACATTGACACGGTGATGATCGACGGCAAAGTCGTGTTGCGGGATGGGCGCTTCCCAGGGCTGGACAAGGAGGCCGTGGTCAGGGAATTGAGGGACCGCTTCGCCCGCCCACTGGAACCCCAGGCGCTGGAAGCCCGCAACCTGGTGCAACGGCTGATGCCCTACGTCGAGGAGTTCTACCAAAGCTGGTCCCCCGGAGATGGCCCGCCCCATTACATGTACAACAGCCGGGTGTAGAAAATTATTCCTGCGCCCAGCTTCCAGGAAGATTCCGATACGGATAGCTTGAGAGATGTAGTATTATTCGTGGTGTGGCTTGAGGCTGCCTCCCGACATTGCCGCCGATTTTCCCATTGTTAGTTCCCAACAGGCCATTCACAGTCGAGAGTCTTGACCAAGGAGGAAACCAGCCAATGACCACCGTAGGCACAGGCAAGTATACCTATACCTATATCCAGGACTGGGCCAAGCTCCCGCCGGGCCAGAGTTTCGGCACCGTCAGCGCCGTGGCCACCGACTCCCAGGACCGAGTCTACGCCTTCCAGAGGACTGAGCCGCCGGTGGTTGTATTCGACCGGGACGGCAATTTCCTCAGCTCGTGGGGCAACGGCGCTTTCGTCAATCCCCACGGCATTTTCATCGCCGACGACATCATCTACCTGACCGACCGGGAAGGCTCGGTGGCGATGAAGTACACCCTGGATGGCAAGCCTTTGCAGATTATAGGGACCCACGGCGCTTACTCCGACACCGGCTGCGAGGTCGCCGGGGAGGTCGTGCCCAGGTCCGCCGGACCCTTCAACTACATCACCGAATTGGTCCCATCCGCCAGCGGAGACCTTTACGTATCCGACGGCTACCGCAACGCACGGGTGCACCGGTTTTCCAGCGACGGCCGCTTGATCTCCTCCTGGGGAGAGCCGGGCAAGGGCGGCCCCAACCAGTTCCACCTTCCCCACAGCCTAATCGTGGGTCAGGACGGCCGCGTCTATGTCTGCGACCGGGAAAACAGCCGGGTGCAGGTCTTCTCCGCCGACGGCCAGTACATAACCATGTGGACCGACATGAACCGGCCCCTGGACATTTCCCAGGACCGAGACGGCAACTTTGTGATCAGCGAGCGTCCCGAAGACGGGGTCCCACCCCAAATCAGCGTCCTCGACCCGGAGGGTAAGGTGCTGGCCCGCTGGCCCTCCCGCTCCGCCCACGGCTCCTGGGTGGATGCCCACGGCGACATATACCTGGCGCTGACCGCCGAGAAGAGCATCGACAAGTACGTGCGCCAGAGCTGAGAGTGGCAGACCAAATCCCCCTATGTCCCCCTTTGGTAAAGGGGGAGACAGGGGGATTTAATCCTCGGGCGGCTTAACCAATTGTTCAAGGATCAGTAATGCAAATCGGCATGTTCTACCAGATCCAGGTGCCCAAGCCCTGGACTGCCCAAACCGAGTCGGACCGCTACTGGGAGATGCTGGAGCAGGTCTCTTTCGCCGAAGAGATGGGCCTGGAGAGCGTGTGGCTGGCGGACCACCAGTTTCGCACCGAGTGGTCCCACTCCAGTGCCCCGGACGTCACCCTGGGGGCCATCAGCCAACGGACCTCCCGCATGCGACTGGGCATCGCCGTGGTTGTGCCGCCGGTCCAGCATCCGCTGCAAATCGCCGCTCGGGTGGCGACCCTGGATATCCTCAGCAAGGGCCGGGTCGACTTGGGTGTGGGCCGCTCCGGATATCCCTACCAGATGGCTGCCTTCGGCGCGGACCTGAAGGACGCCACCGGCATGGTGGATGAAGCCCTGGAAATCATCCCAAAGGCTTGGACCGAAGGCGAGTTCTCTTACGACGGCCGCCATTTCAAGATTCCCCCTCGGGAAGTCCACCCCAAACCCATCCAGCAGCCCCATCCCCCCATCTGGTTGGGCTGCAGCCAGGAGGAGACCTTCGCCAAGGCCGGCCAGTTGGGCCTGGGTTGCCTGGCGATGGCCGGCGGCGGACCGGACCGGCTGGGTAGCCTGATCAGCATCTACCGAGAAGCAGCGAAGGACCCCAGTCCCGTGGGCAAGCTGGTCCACAACCGGGTGTCCGCCAGCACCGTGGCATTCTGCGCCGAAACCCGGCGGGAGGCCGTGGAGCGGGGCGCCGAGCTGATCGATTGGTACCGGCATCAGCAGAGCTTGCGGGACGTCAAGGTCTGGCAGGAGCAGGACGCTTCCCAGGTGCCCGACGATTACCAGTGGCACTACCAGCGTTCCACAGCCGCCGATTCGCCCAAGCGTGACGACATCTCTTCGAAAGAGCAAATCGAGGCAGGGCGGTACTGCATCGGCGATCCCGACGACTGCATACGCTACCTGGAGGAATACGTTGCGACCGGGGTTGACGAGATCATGCCTCTTTTTCAGGTCGGGCCCATCACCCACCAGGAAGTGATGACCACCCTGAGGCTGTTCGGCAAGTATATCGTCCCCCACTTCAAAGAATTGGAGCGGAAAGCCCAAGCCTCCTCGACTAAATCCGGCTAACACCAATGCCGAACCGTTTTAAATGGCAGGCGGCGAAATGGCTATGCCCTTGGCTCCACCCGAATAATTAAAGCGCTTTATGGCAGAGAACCCAGAAAATAAAGAGGACAAACCCGATCTCTTCAGCCCGTCGGGGGAGGCCCTGGGATACATCTCCCTGGAGCAGGCCCGGGTCTTGGCCATTCGCCACGCCAGGGATAACACCGACTTCTACGGACCCCGCTACTCGGGCATCAACCTGGTTTTGGAGGTAATCAGCCAGGAAGACGGGGAAGAATACTACGACATACGCCTGTCTTTCCGCCCGGCGGGCCGCTTCCGGGGAGAACCCGGCGTGGAGCAGTTCGTCATCGACAAACTGGGCAACATCGAATATCGCCAGATGCTGGACGAACCCACCGAGCTGGATTTGCCCGAAACCGAGCAGGAGTCCCCGGTGTCCCAGCCACCGCCAACGCCTCCCCAACCCACCGTAACTGCACCAACGGACGCCCCCGCAACTGGCCCCGAACCTGCCACGCCAACCATTACTCCCCCTTTAACCCCCGAATCCCAGGCGTCCACCATGTGTCAGACGTTTTACCGACCGACTGACCCCCAAGCGGAGCAACAATTCCGAGCCTGGATGCGAGAGAATCCTCGGGGATACGTCTTCAACCATTTTGGTGGAACGAACCCGAGGTACAACTGCCTCCATCGACTTCCT
Organism: Chloroflexota bacterium; assembly: GCA_022568195.1. Classification (GTDB taxonomy): domain Bacteria; phylum Chloroflexota; class Dehalococcoidia; order Lucifugimonadales; family UBA3495; genus JADFFS01. The sequence goes on from JADFFS010000160.1 coordinate 6,316, forward strand.
TGCCGGGGCCTTAACCGAGCAAACGCAGGTGTACGGAAAATCTGCTGTACCAGCCGAACATCGGTTGAACATCGGATCGCCGAATTGAGAGAGCCGGGTGGATGGGAAGAATGTGGGTTGGGTTGCTGTGGCCAGTACACTTCATCTACCCCGGGCTAGATGTTCGATGTTGGTTAACTGGCCAACGTGCTGGCGGCGGCTGGGTTCGGGTTTCGTTCGTAGAAAGTCGAGTCGCTCAAGGATGAAACCAACACACCGGGCCTTCCTAGGTTGGGTACCGAAGTCTCCCGGAGACGGGTAAACTCGAACCACAATTACATGTTCCAGGTTGGTGAACGAGTCTGTCATCAAAGGTTCGGCGAGGGCATTGTCCTCGAAGTCGACGAACAGAATCACAACACGCTCTTTGAGTGGGATTCATACCGGGTCACCCGCACGACCCGACAACTCGCCCAAACGCAGTCGCACGTGAAGCTCTCAAGCCTGGCGCGTCTCACCAGGTAATAACGCCAGTTGACGGGACGTCGCCGATGAGTAGTTCCAGATTCCTAGACCACAGCGGCCGACGGTCGCCGGAGGACCAAATAGGGATTTCATGCAAATCGGGTTCTTCTACCCAATCAAGGTTCCCAGCCCCTGGGGTGCCCGGACCGAGTACGACCGCTACTGGGAGATGATGGACCAGGTGGTTCTGGCCGAGGAGTTGCGGTTTACTGCCCCACCTCCAGGCAACTACCAGTTCGTTTGCACCTTCCCCGGGCATAACTTCACCATGTTCGGAGTATTCGAAGTAACCCGATAAAAACCTGGGACCCACTGGGCTGTACCGCCGCCACCGACGGTCTCCAGCGACCTAAGTCTGGGAGGGAATGTCAAAGAGGTTGTATACTATCTGCTATGAGCGATGCTGTTGAGAACCTACTGAAGAAGGCCCTGTCTCTGGGCGAGAAGGACCGGGCGTCGATGGCGGGAGCCTTGATTGAAAGCCTGCATGGCGAGCCTGAGGCTGGCGTCGACGAGGCCTGGGAGGCTGAGATCAAGAGACGGGTAGCGGAGCTGGATGCCCGATCCGTGGAGATGGTCCCGTGGTCAGCTGTTAGGGACCGCCTCTTCCGTGGCTTCGAATGAACCTCGATGGCATCCGGAGGCCGTGCTGGATGCCGAGGAAGCCAGGAATTGGTACGCCGAGCGCAGTCCTTTTGCGGCGCGTGGATTTCTCTTGGCGCTGGACGACGCGGTTCGGGCCATTCTGCTGGCGCCGGCAAGGGGACCGTTGGAAAGCCATGGCTGCCGTGGTTACCCTTTGCCTAACCGCTACCCATACACACTCATTTACCGTTTGACTCCCGACGTTGAAGTCGTCGCCGTGGCTCATCAACGCCGGCGTCCTGAGTATTGGCAACGCCGGTAGAATCCCGTGGTCGCAGAATCATTCAAGCCAGAGTGACGGTGACGCGTACCGCCCAGTCTACAGACCGGCGGTACCGGTTCCAGCTGGGCCACGGACAGACCGGAATTAGCACCGACTTCGACCATCCACCCCTGCCCGCGTACGACTCGGACCACGAGTTGGTCAAGGGTGAGCCGGGCAGGCTGAAAGCCGCAACAGGGACCACGGATTAGCCTACCACCCTATATGATATTGGTAGTGGCCCGAGGGGCCAACTACAAG
>JADFFS010000025.1 GCA_022568195.1 Chloroflexota bacterium
CTTCGACACCGAGTTCGCCCAGCCCATCAAGGCCAATAACCACCAAGCTCTGGAGAGGGAGGACATCCGGTGGGTGCCAGCCATAAGCACCGGCTTCACCGATTCCCGGTTCACCCGTCCCTTGGGCATAATCACCTACGGTTTCAACGGCTCCCACCCCGAGGACGACCCGTTGCTGACCCGGGCCCATGGCACCGATGAATCGGTGGGCATAAAGAGTCTAATCAGCGGCACCAAGATTATGCTGGCCTTGGCCTACGACATCCTGGCGGCCAAGTAGCGAGTGCGGTCTTCTCGCCGTTTTGGCCCGGTTTCCCAACGTGGCCTACGGCTAACCGGAACCGTTTGTCCAATATCCCGTCCTGAGACGGTGGTGGCTGGGACGCCGTTAGTCGTGGCTGACTAGCCCCTCGTCCATGAGGGCCTTCATTGCGCCGTCAAAGGCTTCCAAGCTTTGGGCGATATCCTCCTCGGTATGCACCCCCGACAGCACCCCGCTGGTCCGGGACATCAAGTCAACGCCACGCACTTGCAAGGCCTGCCGGAAGTTGGTCTGCAACTCCGGTGAAGTGCTCTTCAGGGCGATGGCGTCTAGACCCTCGATGGACCGGCCGCCGAAGTATATGTGGAAGGTGGAGGACTCCCCGTACACGCAGGCGGCCACCTCGTAGCGGTCGATAACTTCGCGGAGACCCACCCGCAGGCGCTCGGCCATGCGGTCGGCGGTGTTTTGCATCTCGCCGGTGGCCGCGATCCTGAGGGCGGCGTTTCCGGTGGCCGCGCAGTAGGGGTTGGCGTTGAAGGTGCCGCCGTGGAGCACCCGGGCGAAGCGGTCATGGTCCCGGTCGCCGGTCTGCTCCATCACCTGCATGAACTCCTTCTTCCCGGCCACGGCGCCGCCGGGCAGCCCGCCGGTCAGGACCTTGGCCAGGGTGCACAGGTCCGGGTCCAACCCGATCTTGGCTTGAAGTCCGCCGGGGCTCCACCGGAAGCCGGTGATTACCTCGTCCAGAATCATCAAGACGTCGTATTGCCGGGTCAGCCGCCGCACTCCTTCCAGGAAGCCCGGCGCCAAGGGCACGGTCCCGTAGGATGCGCCGGAGCCTTCCGTGATCACCGCCGCGATGTTGTCGTCGGTGGCCAAGACCCGCTCTAGAGCGTCCAGGTCCGGTGGCAGCACCACCATCGAATCCAGGCTGCCTTGGGGAATGCCGATGGAAGCTGGCTTGTCGAATGGTGGGAGGTTGCCGGGCATTGCGTAGTCATGCCAACCGTGGTAGTGGGACTCCCACCGGATGACCTTTTCCTTGCCGGTGTAGGCTCTGGCAACCCGGATGGAAAGCATGGTCGACTCGGCCCCCGAGGCGACGAAGCGGACCTTCTCGGCGCAGGGAATCAGGTTTACGACCCGCTCGCCCCACTCCAGCATGGATTCCACGGGAGCCCCGTAGTGGGAGCCGTTGGGCGCCGCTTGGACCAGGGCGTCCACCACCTCGGGATGGGCGTGCCCCAATAGAAGGGATGCCGATCCCATTCCGTAGTCGATGTACTCGTTGCCGTCCACGTCCCATTTACGGGGACCCTGGCCCCGGGTGATGCTAATTGGGAAAGGAGAGGCAACGTATCCGTCGTGTCCCGCGCCGCCCGACGGGAACAATTCTTTGAACTTGGGGTAAAGCTCGGCTGAACGGGGGTTCTTCCGGACATATTCTTCTCTAATCGTCTCGGCCATGTTTTCCTCCTATTCCGGGCATCGTTTGCGTAGATTTAAGCATAGTCTCGATTTTTACCGGTTCAATTTACCTCAAACCGACGGCCGACGCTAGTGTGTTGCGAAATCGGGCTCTGGATTTGAATTCCCGCGGGGTCCAATGGACCATGAGGGGCTAGCCCCTCAAACTCCCCGGGATTGTTAAGGGGCTTTGCCCCTTGACCGGTTAAGGCAGGCGGGAATTAGACCGGCATGATCGGGACGTGATACGCACTCGGGTCAGATTCCTGTCGTCGCGTTGACTCTCTCAAAGAGACGGTGTTAATGTGGCCCGGTTGTCACCCTTGGAGGAAGCGTTGCGCCGAATCGACTACAGACGGGTGATCCTAGGCACCGGATTCACGGTCCTGTTCTTCAGCGGGGGCTCCAGGTTCGCCATGGGCCTCATGCTAAAACCAATGACCGACGACCTGGGGTGGACCCGGTCCACGGTGTCCCTGGCAATTGCCGCCTTCATGTTGGTGTCGGCGCTGTCGTTACCCCTGGTAGGCCGGCTGGTAGACCGTTTCAGCCTGAGGTGGGTCATGGGCGCCGGCGCGGTCATGATGGCTATGGGTGTTGGTCTGATCGGCCGGATCAACAGCCCGTGGCAGCTTTTTGCTGTGTACGGCCTGGTCTACGCTATTGGGCAGGCGGCCACGTCCAACCTTCCCGTAGGAGTGATGATCAGCCGGTGGTTCATCCGGCGGCGCAGCGTAGCCAACAGCGTGGCCGTGTCGGGAAACGCCACGGGTCAGTTGGTAATAATAGCCCTGCTGGCGGCTTTCCTGAGGGCGTTTGGTTGGCGGATGTCCTTTACTGTTTTGGGATTGGTCAACATGGTGGCGCTGGTCCCTCTGGTGCTGGTGACCGTGCGGTCCCGGCCGCCGGACCGGTCCGGAGGTGAGGGTAGAATTTCCGATACGGGGCAATCCTCCGAGGACGTGGCTCCAGCCCAGGGATCGATTCTCAGGTCAACCAGGCTGTGGCTCTTGATCGTGGTCTATGCCGTGTGTGGCTTTCAGGATTTTTTCGTGGCCACCCACATCGTCGCCTTCGCCCTGGACCGGGGTATTGGCGTTGTGCTGGCGGGGAATATGCTGGCATTGATGGGTTTGATGGGACTGGCTGGGGTGCTTTTGTCGGGGGTACTATCCGACGCTTTTGGCCCGGCCCGGCCGACCGCCCTTTGCTTCTTGATACGTCTGGGCATCTTCGCGTTCATCATCTACTTTCAAGGAAACGCCGCCGTGATTGCCTTCGCCCTGCTTTATGGTTTTACTTTCTTGATTACCGCGCCCCTGACCGTGGTTTATGCTGGGAGCATTTTCGGCCCGGCCCGGCTGGGCGCCGTCAGCGGGACCATTTCCATGGTTCACCAGATCGCGGGAGGTCTGGGCGCCTTTGTCGGCGCGTGGATTTTCGACCAGTGGGGGAGCTACGACCGGGCGTTCGGATTGATGTTGGCCCTGACCGTAGTGGCTATGGCCCTGACCTTGATGATCAAGCAAGAGAAGCCCAGTGAATCGTTGGCTCAGTGATTCGTTGGCCCAGTAATTTCTTGGAAGGAGTTGTTGGGAGCATGGTAAAGGAGGGTGACGACGGCTTGGGCCGGGCACGTCCAGGAAATGCTGGGCAGGATAGGGATGGCCAGCTAGCCCGGCCAGTCCACCCACAGGCGGTCTTCTTCCAGGGCCGAAATCCGGGCGCCGGGGAGTCGCATGCGTAGCTCCTCCACCTCAATTTCATGGGAGCCGAGGTCCAGGGTAAATTGGATCCCCGCTTCCTGGGAGATCAGCCTGGTGTCGGCAATGGCTCCGCCACCGGCCACCTGTTCCAGTACCTCCCAGACCGACTCCAACCGGCCCGGGCTCAGCGATGACGGAAACATCAGGTAAAGCCGGCCCGTGTAGGTCGGTGCTGGCTCGGAACCGGGTGGCTGATCACCGGGTGCCTGATCCGATGTAGGTGATTGAGTGGCTGCGGGAGTTTCATCCATGGCGGCGGATTCTTCGGGATGGCCGGCTTCCGGCACAGTAGGCACTGGCTCCCGGGCGGCTGGGGGACGTACAGGTTCGGCGTCGATGATCCTTGGGGGAGGGGCTTCGGGCGCCGCCGGTGCGGGAGGCGGTGTCGGCGTAGCGTCGATAGCCGGTGGCGCAGGCTCTTCAGCAACCGGGGTAACCGAGGCTGGCGCAGGCTCGGTACTGGCCAGCAGGGGCCGCATGGCCTCCAGCTCCCGTTGCAATTCCTCGGCAGCGGATGCCGCGGGTTCCGGGGTTGGCTCTCCCGTATCTGCTGCCCGTGTTGCGTCCGGTTTCGCCTCCGGCCTCCTTCTCTCGGGTTGCAGACCTGACAGCCCGCGTTCTAACTCTTCCGCCAGGCTGGCGGCGGCGCTGCCCGGCAATTCCGAGGCAGGCCGTGCCGACGCGATTTCTTCTTCCAGCGTTGTGGGTACAGGTAATGGTGGTGTGGGTTCCGGGGTTGCGGGAATCTCTATGGCCTCTTGGCCGGGCCTCATCGACGCCAGCTCTCGCTCTAGGTCCTGGGCCAGGCTGGCGGCGGCGCTGTCCGGCGGTTCGGCGGCGGGTCCAGGCTCCGCACCGGGTACTTGCGGGGGACTCGCAGCCTTGGGTTCGGATACCGGCTCTTGGAGAACCGGCTCGGCCGCAGTGGGAGGCAGGTCGGCCGGGGGTATGATAGGCTCCGCCCCCTGGTCCAGGTCAGCAACCTCTGCCGCCGTCTCGGGTAAGGGATAATCCGCGACAGGCAGGGAATCAACCACCTCCAGTACCTGGGCAGCCGGGACTGGTTCCAGCGCGTCGGCCATTTCCGCTGTATCAAATACCTCGGCCTGCGCCATTTCCGGCACGTCTTGAGGGGGCGCCTCGTAAAATGGAGGCGGACTCTCTGGGAGGCCGGCGGCGTCCTCGGTTGTTGGTTGGGGTGACTCCCAACCAACCGAGGGCGGGCCGATGGCGGCGTCGGTTGGCCTCCGGCCCGCGGACGTCCCCTGGCGTAATGCCGGGTCCGCCGGAGGCACTCCCCGTTCGTGAACCTCGGTGGGAGGGGCGCCGGGCCGGGCCGCGCCAAGGTAACTCCCAGATGGTTGGTCTTGGGGTCGGGCCAATGAAATGCTGGGTTGCCCGATGGACTGGGGCATTTGGGGGACATCTAGCTCGTGGAGCGCTTCCTGTCCCAGTAATACCAGCTCGTTGCGGATCGCTTGGGCACAGCGTAGCTCCTCTTCGGACGATAGCCTCAGGGACGCCGCCAGGGCTGGCAGATTGGTGGCTTCCTTAAGCTCTCGGTCTGCTTGGGCCATGGCCGTGTTCAGAGTGGACAGGACTTTGAGCAGTTCGTTGGTGGCCCTCTGCCTGGTCCTGTCCGCTTCCTGCCACGCTTCCTGGTGAGTCGCCCGTTGCAGGGCGGAATAGGACTTCATCGCTTGGTCGATCTCCCGCACGGTCTCCCACCGGTTGGGCAATCCCTTGGTGTTGACCGCGAAGCCACGGTCGAAGGCCTTCCAAGCAGCTTCACTAATGCGCTGGGCTTCGGCCCGAATGGCCTCACCTTCGTTCAAGACCTCCTGGGCCTTTTTCCTTAGAATGGCGGCTTCTTCGCGGGTGGCCAGGATGGCCTGTAACTCGTTCTGCGCCTGCCTGACCCGCTCCTCCAGCTCGACCCATGCCTCGTACAATCCCAGGATGCTGAAGGGGTCATCGGATGCGGGAGAATGCGCTTGGTCCAGTTCAACCTGTTCTCCCGGCAGGGTTTCCAGAATTGGATAATTTGGGATGACGGTCTCGGCGAGGGGTACTTGGGCGCCGGACTCAGGCGCCGCCACATCCTCGTTGCCCGAATCTACCGATTTGGTGAAAATGCTTCGGACCGCGGACAACGCCCGGGTCACGCTGGGAAACATTTGAGACAACGACGCCATCCCTATTCCTCAACCTGGGCCTGGTCACTAATGGCCGGCTACCCGGCGACACAGTGCTCAAGTGGCTCTAACGCCAGGTTAACAAGTTAAATTGTAGCATGACCCGTATTACCGCCACGGCTGGGTCCACCTCTGGAAGGAGGGATTTTGGCCGGCTTGAATCCTCTTGACACCCCTATTCAATTGTGATAATTTTCACTTGGTCCACGACTGTGCTTCCTCTCTGTTTGAGCCAAATCCGGTAACGGGCCGCGTTGGTATGTTTGACGACCCCAAAGCGCTAACCAGCGCCAACTGGAATGACATCCACTTCTTTCTTCAATGGTTTTGGATCTATTTCCCATTGGTAGTCACCGTGGCCCTAACCGTGTTGACGGCTCACGCTATTATCCCTTCCCTGATCATCACTGGCCACCTGCCGGCCAAGGCCAACGCCGTGCGCCTCCCATTATCGCTGTTTGCTCTGGTGGTATTCGCTGCCGCCGTGGTGATGCTGGTATTGGGCATAAACAGTACTCTGGACGTCGCTAACTTCTGGGACCGGTACCTGATATAGGCCGGACCCTAGAAATACCCTAAGAGCGGCTATAGGGCGGCTCGCGCCCTTCCCGGTACCCACCGGGGCACCCTAATTCAACTTGTGGAACGGCTTCGATACAGATGCGACCGAGTGCCAAACTACTAACACTGGGCGTGGTCGGACTGTTAGTCACGGTGGTCGTCGGCTTTGTGACTGTGGTCCTGTTGATCTCATGGTTTTCCAATCCCCCCTTCGGGTTGGGTAATGCGCCGCCGCAACCGGTAGCCTTCCCCCATACGGTCCACGCTGGTTCTCCTCAGGAGGGCGGCATGGGCATCCAGTGCGAGTTCTGTCACCGCAACGTCACTCGGGGTGAAGCCGCCACCGTTCCTGCGGTGGAGCAGTGTCTCTTTTGCCACAAGGAAATCGGTGGCAAGACCGAAACCGCCATAGCTGAAATTGCCAAGGTCCGGCAGAGCTTTGATTTAAACCAGCCCATAGATTGGGAACGGGTCCACCGGTTGCCCGACCACGTCAGGTTTATCCACGAGGCGCATATTCGTTTCTTTACAGACCCAGATACGACGATTACGCGGTGGCTGATCGATGGAGATAGTACCAACCAACCGTTGACGGTACAGGAGACCTGCTCTGTATGCCATGGCGACGTGGCCAGCATGACCGTTGTAAAGCCCAAACAGGGCCAATCCCTTAAAATGGGAACCTGTTTGGACTGCCACCGGGACAACAACGTAGCCACCGATTGCACCGTTTGCCACAAATGATCTCAAAGAGCGGGGAGCAGGTAAAAGGCACAAGATGAATCTGACGCGGCGAAACTTCCTAGCCTGGGCCGGGCTCTCCGCCGTGGGCGCGGTAGCCTGCGAGGGGTTTGGGATTCGCGAGGGCGAATTCAGCCTGCAGAGCCCGGTTGCCCTGCCCGAGGACCTGGTCCGGGGTAAAGACAACTGGTATGCCACCCTGTGCCGCCAGTGTCCGTCCTCTGAGGGCATCGTCGTTCGGGTGATGGAGGGCCGCGCCAAGAAAATTCAAGGCAACCCCGTATACCCGACCAACATGGGCAAGCAGAGCGCCCGCTGCGAGGCCGGACTGCAAGCAATGTACCACCCGGACCGAATCGCCGGGCCGATGCGCCGCGCTGGAAGCAGGGGCTCCGGGCAGTTTGAACCCTTGGACTGGAGACCCGCGCTGGATACCCTCAAGTTCCAGCTTCAGAACCGGGGCGGCAGCATGTTGATGATTACCGAGCCGCTACGGGGCAACATGGCGACTTTGGTCGACCGGTTCACCCAGGCCGCGGGCGGGACCCATATGGGCTTCGAAACCCTGGACAACAACACCTACCGGGAGGCGTTGAAGAACGTATACCGGCAGGATTTGTTGCCCGACTTTGACTTGGAACACACCAGCTTTTTGTTGTCCTTCGGGGCTGATTTCCTGTCCACCTGGGTTTCGCCTACCCGTTGGAACCGGGGCTACGGCGAGTTCCGGCAGGGCGAGGGGCGGCGTCGGGGCACCTTCTACCACGTTGACCCCCGGTTTTCCATGACCGCAGCCAACGCCGACAAGTGGTTGCCCATCAAGCCCGGCTGGGAGGGACATCTGGCCCTCAGCCTGGCCTACGTCATCATTTCCGAGGGGCGGCAAGCGCCCGGGGTAGACGTCGGGGGCTTGACCAATGGCCAAGGAGCAGCAGCGCTGGAGGCCTACCGGCCGGAAGCGGTGGCGGAAAGAATTGGGTTTACCGAGGACGTCGTGGGCGCCAACCCGGTTGAGGTTATTCGCCAACTGGCCAGAGATTTCGCGGCAAATCTTCCCAGCCTGGCCATCGGCGGCGGCTCCTCCGGCGCTCACACCAATGGGCTGTTCAACCTGGAAGCGATCTACGCCCTGAACTACCTGGTGGGCAGCGTGGGTACTCCCGGGGGTGTCATCTTCAACCCAGACAGTCCCATTCCGGAGATACTGCCCGCTGCTTCCCGGGTAGCCTCATTGGCCGACTGGACCGCGGCGGCGGATGACCTGCGAAACGGCCGGACCGAATTGGTCCTGCTGCACGGGGCCGATCCCGTGCATGGCCTGCCCGGCTCGCTGGGGTTAGGCGATGCGCTGGACCGCAGCGATATATATATTGTCAGCTTCTCGCCCTTCTTGGACGAGACCAGCGTGATGGCCGACCTCATTCTGCCTGACCGTGTCTACCTGGAAGATTGGGGCAGCGACGTTCCCGAGCCCGGACCGGGGTATCAAACGGTTGGCATGCAGCAGCCGGTCATCAACCCCCTGTCAGACCTGAACCCCCGGAGTTTTCCTGACGTGTTGCTGGCTATGGCCGACGAGCTGGGAAAGCGGGATGAACTTCCCTGGGACAGGTACCAGGACTTTCTGAGAGAGTCCTCGGACCGTTTATTCGAGTTGAACCGGGGTTCTATCCAGGCCGCATCCGCCGACGAGTTTTGGACCACCATGATGCAGCAGGGCGGCTGGTGGGACAATAAGGCGCTGGCGCAGCAGCCAACCGGTCTCCCCGCGGGTCTCTATAATGACATCGTGGCCAAGGCAGCCGAGCCCAATTTCCCCGGCGTTGGGCTATCGGGAGACAGCTTTTACCTGGTGCCCTTCTCTCACAACTCCTTGCTGGACGGCCAGAACGCCCATCTGCCCTGGCTCCAAGCCGCGCCAGATCCCTTGACCACCATCGCCTGGCAGACCTGGGTTGAAATGAACGACCACGATGCCCAAGTGATGGGGTTGAGAGAGGGGGACGTGGTCCAGGTGGAGTCCTCCCGGGGTTCGATCCTGGCGCTGGTCTATCTCACTCCCGCGGTGCCGCCCAAGGTTGTCTGCATCCCGCTGGGGCAGGGACACCGCAGCGGCCCCGACGCTGCGTCGGGGCGTCCAGGGAACGAAAGCGCCAACGTGATGTCGATCCTGGAGCCCAGCCTGGTCGACGGCACCGGCTCATTAGCTTGGGCCAACACCAGGGTAACAATCACACCCACCGGTAACAGTGTTAAAGTATCCAAGTTCGAGGGCATAGTCCGGGCGGTGGAGGTAGGAAACACCCCCGGTGAGCGCATCATTCGGACCATAGGCGTCGAGGATCTATAAAATCCGGCCCCCATGCAATCGGGGCTGATCGCTGAAGGCTAATATGGTAACAGGACGAGTTGAGCACAAATGGGGCATGGTGGTGGACCTGGACCGGTGTACCGGTTGCCAGGCCTGCGTGGTTGCCTGCCAATCGGAGAACAACCTCCCGATCAACACTAAGGACCTGTTTTTGCAACGGCGGGCCTTCGAGTGGATCCACATAGAACGTTACTGGGAAGGCGAGTTCCCCAACGTCAAAGCCCGGTTCATTCCCATCCTGTGCCAGCACTGCGAAAACGCTCCTTGCGAGCCGGTGTGTCCCGTGTTCGCCACCTATCGCAACGACCAAGGCCTAAACGTTCAAATTTACAACCGGTGCGTGGGCACCCGCTATTGCGCCAACAACTGCCCTTACCAGGTTCGCTTTTTCAACTACTGGGAGCCGGTGTGGCCGGAGCGCTTGCGCAACCATCTGAACCCCGACGTAACGGTGCGCAGCCGGGGTATCATGGAGAAGTGCACCTTCTGCATTCAGCGGCTACGCCGTGCCCAGACCACCGTGGAACGGCAGGAACGAGGGACGCTGAATTACGAGGTCATGAAGAAACGCAACTTCCTCCCCGCCTGCGTTCAAGCCTGCCCGACCAATGCGCTGACCTTTGGCGACCAAAAGGACAACGGGAAGGACGGCCGGGCAACCAGCCCCGTCGCCCCCTACTTTGAGGAGGCCGACCGCCAGATCGAGGCACGGCACAGAGGGGAACACGAGGCAGATTGGAAACCCACCCGGGTTTACCGGTTACTGGAGGAAATGGGGACCAAGCCCAACCTGCTCTATCTGAAGAAAGTCGATCAATTCCCACTGAGCAAGGATGGTAGCCGTGGCTGAGAACGGGCGCTATCACCCCGAGATGTGGGTATTCCCCGTCTCGAGCCAGGTCACGGCGGACGTCTCCGCCAAGACCCACGCCATGCCCAGGGCGTTTACCCTCGCGCTGGTGGTGTCCGCGGTTATGCTGGCGTTTGGGATCATCGGCTTCATCGCCCGGGCAACCCAGGACGGGTTCGGCGACTATGCCCCCTGGGGCTACTACATGGGCATTTTCTCCTTTGTGTTCATGATCACCAGCACGGCCCCCTTGGCGGCGGCTATCTTCCGGGTTACCAAGAGCCACTGGAGGAGGCCCTTGTCCCGGGTGTCGGAGTTGTTCGCCCTGGTGGGGTTCTTCAACATCCTGGCCTTCATCCCGTTGATGATGGTCCTACCGCCCATCTTCAAATCCGGCGCAGCGGAACATCAGATGGAACTTCGCCGGACCATCTGGTTCGAGGTGCCCATCGGCGCCCCCCACGTGTGGGACATGCTGGGGATCATTTCCTTGGCAATCACCGGGGCGGTGCTTCTGTGGTTGTCGGCGGTGCCCGATATGGCCGAGGCGCGGTTAACCGCAACCGGGTTCCGCCGGACCGTCTACGGGATTCTGGCGGGCCATTGGTACGGCACCAAGCGGCAATGGATCAGCCAGAAAGCCGGCCTGGCGGTACTGGGCGCTTTTTACTTCATGATTCTGATTTTTGTCCACTTCATGATCAGCACCGACTACGGCATGAGTCTGATAGCCGGTTGGAAGGACTCGATTTTCCCGGTGCTGTACAGCCTGACCGGAATCCAGTCATCGTTGGGTTTGATCCTGCTGGTCATGTTCATACTGCGGCGATGGGGAGGTTACCGGAAATACATCGGGATTTCTCTCTTCTGGGCGGCCAGCAAGATCTTGCTGGGGGTGTCTCTCCTGTGGGTCTACCACATGTTTGCCTTCGGCATAACCTTCTGGTTCGGCCGCCTGGAGGTGGAGCAGAACATCCTCAAGTATCTGCTGTTCGAGTCCTACGGTTGGCTGTTCCTGGTCAACCTCACCTTCAGTTTCTTCGCGCCCTTCCTCATCCTGCTCTGGAACCCGGTGCGCCGCAGCGACTGGGGGCCAGCTTTGGCCGGGCTTTCCGTCGTGATCGGGGCGTTTTTGTTCAATATGCGGATCTTCGTTGCCTCGTTTAACGCCGGTGAGATTTACGACCTAGCCTTGGAGTCGGTCCCGCCGCCGGTGTGGCCCGACATTTGGGACATATTTATCGTCCTGGGCGGGCTGGGGGCCGCGGCCCTGATCTACCTGTCGGCCACCAAGCTGCTGCCGTTTATGTGCGTTTGGGAAATAAAAGAGGGCGCCCTTTACCAAAAAATGGATACATTTATACGGGGCCGGTACCTGGTGCTGGCCAAGCCTGAATGATTAGCCACAGAGACACAGAGGCACAGAGATTTTAAAGTCTCCGTGTCTTTGTGGCTAATGACCTGTAGGAGCATCAATGCAGGAAGGTAGAGTCCTACCGTCGAGAGAGATCAACCGAGATCTGCTCAAGTCGATCCTATCCCCGCCGGGCTGGTATTGGATCGCGGTGGCTGTTCTGGCCATCATCGTGATGGTTGCCATGAGCGCCGCCGGCTTGATGATTAACAAGGGTTTGGGGGTGACCGGCTTGAACCGGCCGGTTATGTGGGGATTCTTCATCGTCAACTTCGTGTTCTGGATCGGCATCAGCCATGCTGGAGTGATGCTGTCGGCCATTCTGCGGCTTTCCAAGGCCGAGTGGCGGCGCCCGGCCACCAGAGCGGCAGAGGTGCTGACCGTATTCTCGTTGATGACCGCGGTAATGATGCCCTTGATTCACACCGGCCGGCCCTGGCGCCTGGTGTACTGGGTGTACACCTTGCCCTTCGTCCCCTACGACTATGCCCGGGGAATCTGGCCCAACATCCGCTCCCCCTTGGTGTGGGACCCCAGCGCCATATTCACCTACCTTACCTCCAGTGTGCTGTTTGTCCTGGTCGCCTTGGTCCCGGACATGGCTGTGCTGCGGGACCGGACCACGGGGCTTCAACACCAGATTTACAGTATTTTTGCGATGGGCTGGCAGGGCAATCCCCGCCAGTGGAAGCTCCAGATCATCGCTGGTATCCTGCTGTCGGCGTTGATCCTGCCGGTGTTCGTTTCGGTCCACAGCATAGTTTCCTGGGATTTCGGGATGGCTGTCTCGGTAAAGTCATGGCACTCCACCATCTTCGCGCCCTACTTCGTGGTGGGGGCCGTCCACTCCGGTGTCTCAGCGGTGGCCTTGGTCCTGATCATCCTGCGTAAGGTCTACGGATGGCAAGACTACATACGCCACGAGCACATCGACGCATTAGGACGGTTGTTGATAGTCGTGGCAACCGGCTGGTTTTACTTCTTCGTCATGGAGGTCATGTTTGGCTTCTACGGGCGGGAAGCCGACGAGATTGCGCTCAGGAACTTCCAGATGACCCAGCCGCCTTGGAACCTGTGGTTCATATTCTTTGTCGGTCTGACCTACTTCCTGCCCGTGGCATTGTGGCTGCCCCGTTGGAGCAGGCGCAACCTGTGGCTCATGTCCATCGCCTGCATATCGGTCAATATCGGCATGTGGTTGGAGAGGTTCCTGATAATCGTGCCTGGATTGGCCCAAAAACAGGTGTTCGTCTTCACCTGGTACACCTACCGTCCCAGCATAGTGGAGTCCTTGATAATCGGGGGGACTTTCGCAATGGTGGCCCTGTTGATGTTGCTCTTTGCACGGGTGCTCCCGTTGATACCTCTGTACGACATTAAAGAAGGCGACATCCTGAAAACCGAGATTCGCATAGGCCGCCGCATCGTGCCGGCGACTTTCCGGGAAGACTAGGATTACGCTCCTTCCGCGGAAGGACTGCTCCCAAGGGAGAGCTACAGGAGGCAAAAATAATGGCGATACGTCCGATATTGGGTCTGTTCGAGGACGCCAATAGCGCTGCCGATGCTGGGGACGCCCTGAAGCAGGCGAGTATATCCGACCAGGACTACGACTTCCTCACCGATGCCCCCTATCCCGAAGGCGCGTTCGGCGAGCGGGAGGAGAGGCATCGGCTATACCTGTTCCCCTTTATGGGCGCTCTGGTGGGATTGACCGTGGGCATCCTCCTCACCGCCATGACCCAGATGGCCTACCCATTGGTGCAAGGAGGCAAGCCGATTCTGTCCCTTCCGCCGATGGCAGTGGTTACCTACGAGACCACCATGCTGTCGGCCATCATTTTCACTATCCTGGGCATACTCTTTGAGTCCCGGCTACCCAAATTCAAGATGGGACTTTACGACACCAGAATCACCGAAGGCCTGATCGGTGTGCTGGTCAACGTAGAGGAAGAACAGCTACCCCAAGTTTCCGAAATCCTCACCCGAGCGGGCGCCGTCGACGTGGTCCGGGAAACCCGAGGGACCGCCGCCGCAGCATGAATGTCTTGGCCAGATTGTCATTGCTCCGAAGATGTCATGCTGAGCCAGCCGCAGCGGCGAAGCATCTGGGGAGGGGCAAAACCGCCGTTCCCCGGATTCCTCGCTTCGCTCGGAATGACATTTTAAGGGCAATGAGATCTTTGCCCATGAGAACGTTTGCCTTCCTTTTTGTTAGCTTCGCCGGCCTGATCGCCATGGCGTGTGGTCAGGGCACCTATCCGTTGGACATCTTTTATGAGATGCACTACCAGCAGACCTACAAATCCGGCGAGCCTCCCCGGTTGGCGGGGGTGGAAGGCGCGGTGCCGGTGGACTGGGTTCCGGCCCCCAAATCGACCTCGTTCAACACCGGCCAGCACCTGTTCAGTGTTAACTGCTCCATCTGCCACGGGCAGGATGCCAAGGGCAGGGGCCCGGTGCTGGAGAAGATGAGGGAAAGCTACGGCTACACACCGGTGATCGACCCGCCGGACCTTACGCGCAAGCCCAAGGCCGCCATCATGGGAATCCTCCGGTCGGTCACCCGTCCTTTTGGACCGGACAGTGTGATGCCGCCCTTCGCTAAGTTGCTAACGAGTGGGGAAATTGAGGCTATCGCTGAGTACATCTCCACTGAATTAGCGGTTGCAGCTCCACCTACCGGTGAGCCTGCGGCAACCAAGGCGCCGGCAGCAACACCGGTACCGGGTGCACTGCAAATCAGCGCGGATGGAGACAACCTCAAGTTCGACCAAAGCCAGTTGCCTGAAGTCTCGACGGGTACCGAGGTTGTCGTGGTCTTTAGCAACGTCTCCGGGATCAATCAGCACAACTGGGTGTTGGTTCCGTCGGGTACCAAGGATGCTGTGGCCCAGCGCGGTGTAACTGCGGGCCCTCAGAACGGTTGGCTCCAACCGGGTGACCCCGACGTTATTGCCAGCACCGATTTGTTGGGTCCCGGAGAAACGGGTGAGGCCCGTTTCATCGCGCCCGCGCCGGGCACTTACCAATTTTTGTGTAGCTTTCCGGGACACGGCGCGACCATGTTCGGGGACTTCGTAGTGGTGCCCTAGTCTACAGCGTACGATGCTCGACTGGGCACAGCCTGGAATGAACATTGCTCGGTCTGCCGATGGAGGCACGTTGTAGCTGATACAATAGTTGATGGACTCGGCTCAGAGAGGCTCAAGCGACAATCCGGCGTCCCGCACCTGTTCTTGTTATGTACTTGCGACTACCCGCCAAACTTCTTATATTCACCGCGGCCATCTTGGCGTTAGTAACAGCCGTAGCGCTCCCGGTGGGTCCTGCCTCGGCCCAGAGTCCGGATACTCAAACAAACGCAGACGCGCCGCCCGGATATGATGTGGAAGAAGCCCAGAGAATCGACCGGATGTTGATGTGTCCGGTGTGTCCCGGGCAGACCATCGACCAAGCCCGGGTTGAGATTTCCCGGCAAATGCGCCGTGTGGTCCGCGAGATGCTGACCGAAGGCGCCAGCCGGGAGCAGATTTTGCAGTTCTTCGTAGACCGCTATGGAACGGGAGTGCTGGCGGCTCCCCCCAAGTCCGGCGTCAACTTGGTGGTCTGGATCGTTCCCGTGGCCGGGGGCCTGGCGGCTCTGGGAGCTGCCCTGCTGGTAATCCGGTCTATGACCGGACCGAGGTCCGGCGAGCCAGCCGAAGATTTAGCCTTCGAGGATGGATTGGACCCTTACCTGGACGTGATCGACCGGGATCTGGCCCCGGATCTGGTAAATGATGCCCGGCCCGAAGTACGCCGGGACCGAGGCAGTTAGCGTCATGGCCGATCTGGGCGCAGTTTGCTTGTGGATCGCCCTGGCGCTGGCGTGTTACTCTGTCGTGGGCTCGGTTGTGGGCAAAGTCCGCGGCTCCGCCGAGCTGGTCATCAGCTCTCGGCGGGCGGTTTACCTGGCGGCGCTGGCCCTGCTGGTGGCCACCCTGAGCCTGGTGGCGTCCTTCATCAACCGGGACTTTGAGGTGGCCTACGTGGCTGCCCACAGCGACCTGGCCATGCCGGACCGGTTCACCTGGGTGGCATTCTACTCGGGCAATGAGGGCTCCCTTCTGTATATCGCCCTGGTACTGGCGGCCACCGCCTCGCTGGCCATTTGGCGGGCCCCCCAGCGCGTTCAGGACACCCTGCCCTACACGACGGCCGTGCTGATGGTGGTGCTGGCCTTCTTCGTGCTGGTGATGGGCACTTTGGCCAACCCCTTCGACAAGCTGGCCATCATCCCCCCGGACGGCGAAGGGATCAATCCCCTGCTGACCCACCTTGGCATGTTTTTCCATCCTCCGGCGTTGATGGCTGGGCTGATCATGACCAGCATTCCCCTCTCTTTTGCCATGGGGTCGCTGATAGGCGGCAAAACCAAAGACGAGTGGGTGGATGTAGGCCGCACATGGGGAATTGTCTCTTGGGCGCTGCTGGCAGGGGGATTGCTGTTGGGGTCCTGGTGGGCCTACACCATCCTTGGTTGGGGTGGGTTCTGGTTCTGGGACCCGGTTGAGAATGCGGCTCTCATGCCCTGGCTGGGTCTGACGGCTTTTATCCACTCCATAATGGTGCAGAAGCGGCGGGGAATGTTCCGCATGTGGAACATCGTGCTAATCAACGTGGCCTTTGGTCTGGCCCTGTACGGAATGTTCATGAACCGAGGTGGTCCGGTCCCCTCGGTCCACTCCTTTGGCTCGTCGAACCTGGGATGGGTGTTCCTGATATTCTTGGGTGTGGGTGTGCTGGTGCCCTTCGCTGTATTCATCTGGCGCTACCCTTTGCTCAAAAGCGCCCAAAACCTGGATTCCATGTTGTCCAGGGAGGCGGCCTTCCTGATCAACAACCTGCTGCTTCTGGGGATTGCTTTCGTTACCCTTTGGGGGACCGTCTATCCACTGATTTCCCGATTGACCACCGGAGAATTTATCACCGTGGCCCGGCCCTTCTACGATCAAGTCAACGGCCCTCTGTTCCTGGCCTTGATCTTTCTCATGGGAGTGGGCCCCCTGTTGCCGTGGCGCCGGGCTACACCCGCGTCTTTGCGCCGGTCGCTGCTGGTGCCGGGACTTACTGCTCTCAGCGTGGTTGTTGTGCTGGCGGCTCTGGGTATTCACCAGCCCTACCCCCTGTTGGCATTTGGACTGGGTGCGATGGTGGCAACGGGGATTGGTCTCGAATGGGTCCGTGGAACCCGATCCCGCCACCGCAGCAGAGGCGATAATTACCTGGCCGCCTTCCTGGGCCTCATCGCGGCCAACCGGCCCCGCTATGGAGGCTACATCGTCCACCTGGCGGTGGTCATGGTGGCCCTTGGCGTGGTGGGCACCTCATTTTTCAATACCCAGCTAGACGTGGTGTTGGCGCCGGGAGAATCTACCGTTGTGGGCGACTACGAGCTGCGTTACCTGGGTACGGTGGAGGAGCCCAAGGAGAACCGCACCGAATTTGTGTCCACCGTGGAAGTGTACCGCAATGGCCGGCTGGAACGGGTCTTGCATCCGCAACGGTCCTTTTACCCATCCTTCAACATGGCCGCTACCCGGGCGGCGATCCGGTCAACGCCCGTGGAGGACCTGTTCGTCGTACCCAGCGAAAATTTGGCCGACGGAAGTGTCGGTTTCCGGATCCTGGTCAATCCCCTGATCTGGTGGATGTGGGTAGCCGGGCCGGTGATGGTGCTGGGAACCGTGGTGGCACTATGGCCACAACCCAGCCCCAGCCGCGTGATGGTCCCCTCGCGAACGTCGAGGGCTGCGGCCAGCGCTGGGGCTACAGCCAACGCCGCTAGACCCACCGTGGCCTAGCAGACGCGGTGCCATCAGCACAGTTTGACATTATGGCCCTGATCATCGGCGCAGTATTGGCTGTTCTCAGCGTCATTGTCGTCGTGTATCCCTTTTTGCAACGCAAAGGCCGGGCTTCCCGAGATTCCATGGAGAAAGTTGCCGGTGGACCCGACCCGGCGCCAGACCTGGCGACAGAGGAGTTGGACGCCCTGTTGGAGGCCATGCGCACCTTGCAACTGGAACACCAGCTAGACAAGATTCCTGACGACCTGTACCAAAGACAGATGCGGACCTACCGGTTGCGAGCGGCGGCTGCCCTTCGGCGCCAAGTCGAAACCCGCACCGGAGACCCGGGCCTGGACCTGGAGCGTGAGGTCTGGATGGTGCGGCTGGGCATCGCAGGTGAGGACGGTGTGGGGAGCGACGGCCTGGGCCCTGAAATTCCCCAGGACGAGGGATTAACCGCGCCACCAGCACGGGATCCCCAGGAGACGGGGGAGCCTTGAACCGGCGAACCCTGGGAGCCGCTACCCTGGCTGCGGTATTGGCCGTATGCCTTTCTTTGGCAGACACGGTGTCAGCTCAAGGACCGGTCACCATTAATGGCCAGGTGCTTAATGGCACTGCCGGCGCCCAATTGCCGGCAGGATTGCAGGTGCTGGCTTTAGTTACCGATGGCTCCGGGCGCATGGTGGAGACCGCCCAGGCTGTAACCGACGGCAGCGGGAGGTTCCAAATCGGCGATTTTCCGAAGGTACAGGAGGGGCGGTACGCTTTTAGCCTGGACTACGGCGGCGTGTTTTACAGCACCGCACTGGACCCCGAGGAACTCGAGGCGGAGGTCGTGCTCACGGTCTACGAAACCATTCAGGACGTGTCGGTGGTCCGGGTGACCCGGCAGGTCGTGGTGATCGTTGGGGTGGACGAAAAGAAGCAGGTGATCACAGCCGTCGAGTTCCTGGCACTCTCCAACCATGGCGACCGCACCTTGTTGCCCGACCTGTCCAACCCGGCGCAAATGAGCTTTCTGAGGTTCTCTTTGCCTCCTGGCGCCAGTGGTCTGAGCGTTCAATCGGACCTGCCCGGCCGGGAGATCATCGACGTCGGCAGGGGCTTTGCCGTGACCTCGCCGGTGGCTCCCGGCGGCCATAGCATCGAGTTCTCCTACACATTCCCCTACAGCGGGGACACCGTGTCGTTTCGCCAGGGATTTCAACAAGGAGCGGATGTATTCCAGGTGATGGTTCCGGACGGGCTGGCCGGAATTCAGGTGGAACCCCTTGATCCGGTGGATTCGATAAACATCCAGGGCACGTCCTACGCTACTTGGGAGCAGAGGGACTTGTCCCCCGGGGATGACCTGCAGCTGACGCTGCTAAACCTGCCCCAGCCAGACCCGTGGACCCGGTTCGTCAACGCGGTGGCGGCTGCCACCTTCTGGCAGGTGGCCATTCCCAGCGTCGTTGGCATCGTTTTGGCATCTTTGCTGCTTGTTGGGGCCTTCAAGCCCTCCGTCCCTGCATACCCCTTGCCGGAGGCCACCGTCCAGGCACAGGGTGGAACCACCCATGACCGTGCCCAGTTGGTGCGGGAGGTTGCGGACTTGGACGAGCGATTCCAGAACGGCGAGGTTGCCGAAGCCGACTATTGGAGCCGGAGGCGCCAGTTAAAGAGCACCATTTTAGGCCACAAAGACGAAGACGCTGACGGCTGAATCATGACTGCTGATAGCTGGATTTATCCGATTTGAGCAAGCGCAGCTGGATCATACTGGGCTCCGGGATTCCCTTGCTGGCACTGTTTGCGCTGCTGGGCTGGGCTTCGGCCAAGTCGGGAGGGCAGCCCGGAAGCCTGGGAGTCAACACCGAATTTGGGCAGGTGGCCGTGGACGCCAAGCCTGCCCCCGAATTTTCCTTGGAGCTGTTGCGCGGGGGCACAGCGGAGTTGGCGGCTCTGCGCGGCAAGGTGGTGATGGTCGACTTCTGGTCGTCCTGGTGTCCTCCCTGCCGCCAGGAAGCGCCGGTATTAGCTCAAGTGTACCGGGAGTACGGTGGCCGTCCCGTGGAGTTCATCGGCGTGGACATCTGGGACCGGCCCGAGGATGCGCTGGCGTACATACAGCAGTACGGAATCCCTTATCCCAACGGGGTAGACACCGACGGAGCAATCCTCATTGACTACGGTGTGACCGGCATACCCGAGAAGATTTTCATCGATCGGGATGGCTTCATAGCACGGAAGTTCGTCGGTCCCATGAACGCAGTTGACCTGCGGGCCGCTTTGGATGAGTTGCTGGCCCAGGAGCCGACCCCGGGCCGATAGTCTTCTCCGCGGCGTCCGGCGAGTGGCTCGGGGCTGCGCGCCCCGATTCCACCCACGCCTCTTGAGCCCCCTCCCCGACTCCATCGAACTCGCCCTGATTGCAAAGGAGTCGAAGCTCGGGGTGGCCTTACCTTCCCCCATCATCATCGAAAGGATCGGGCTTTTCTCTCAGATGCGCTATGAGACCAGCTCGCCTCCCCGGCGGCTTGGGTTAAGCGGACGCCCGTTGTTACGATGGAGTTGCCGCAACCGGGGAGAGGGGGATGGAGAGATGAAGGCTTGGAGCAGGGCGTCTCTAGACAATCAGATTCACTTGGGATCAGGCACGTTGCTGACTTTATGCGGCGTGTTGGCGGTACTGATTATTGCTTGCGGTACCGCCCAAGGGAGCACATCGGCTGGGAGTACGGTGTTGGACGGGCCAGCAGCCTTGCTGGCCCAGTCTTTCGAAAGCTCCAAGGACATCAAGAGTTTCCGGGCCACCATTGAAATGGACATGACCATGCTGGGGCAGCAAACACCCTTGACCTTGGAAATGCAGAAGAGCCGGGACGGCCGAGTACGCATGGTCATGTCTATGACCGCGGCAGGCGCCAGCATGAATATCGAGACTATCATGTCCGAGGAGCGGTTCTTCACCAAAATGCCCGGCGTCGGGTGGGTCAGCTTGGGCAGCGGGGCTTTGCCTGGGATCACCGGCCAGTCCATGCCGGGGCTCGACGACCCCATGGGATTCTACAACAATCTTTTCCCCAGCGAGGATATACCGTGGGAGCTATACAACGTGGAATTCCTGGGCTCCGAGGAGACTGACGGGGTCGCCACCGAGCACCTCAGCATTGGCATGGATTTCAACCAGATTTGGGAGCGATTGGGTAAGGACACCAGGTCCCAATTCTCAGAAGTTTTTGCCCTGGGAGGCCTTGGGTCTCAACCGGCGCTGGCGGAGCTGGAGCTGAAGAGATTGGAGGTGTGGATTGACGGCGAGGGCTATAACCGGCGCACCGTCATGGAGATGGCTCTTGGGGAGGATTCCACCATGGCCATGGACATACGAATGTCCGATTTCAACCAGGAGATAACCATCGATCTGCCCCAAAAATACCAGGTCTTCGGGCTACCCTAGTCAGCGCCGGCCTCAGCCTTCGAGATACAGCCTGTAGCGGTTGCTTCGGTACGGAGCGCCGATTCAACCTGCTATCATTGATAGAGCACCATTCCTGAGACAGAGAAGGGCCAAATGACACAGACTCCGGAAGTTGCTGTAGCGATGGACTGGGGCGGAACCTGGGCACGGGCGGCCGTGGTGGACCGTGGGGGGAATTTCCAGTGGCAGTCCCGCGTGGCTAACGCCGCCGGCGCCAGCAAAGACCAGTTGTTGGAAGTAGCCGGCAACCTGTTGACAGAGGCCATTGAGCAGAGCGGTTCTCGATGGTTGGCCGGAGTGGGAGTGGCCGTGGCTGGCCCGGTGGACTCGGAGACCGGAACCCTGTTCGATCCGCCCAACCTGCCGCTGCTGGACGGAGTTTCTCTGAAAGCCTTGTGGGAGCCGTCCTTGGGATGCCCTGTGCTGGTGGGCAACGACGCCAATCTGGCGGCCCTGGGAGAATACCAGTTTGGGGCGGGAAGGGTTAGCCGGGAACAGCCGGTCCCACCCCGCACCCTGGTTTACATGACCGTGAGTACCGGCATCGGCGGTGGCGTAGTCGACCGTGGGCAGATGTTTCTGGGAGCCAACGGCCTGGCGGTGGAGATCGGCCATATGTCCATAGACAACGGAGACTCAGCACCTGCCTGCTCGTGTGGAAGCCGGGGATGCCTGGAATCCCTGGCGTCGGGCACCGCCATCGCGCGGATTGCCGCGGAACGGGTCTCCGGCGAAGATTCCCGTATTTTGGAGCAGGCTGGAGGGAAGGTCGAAGCCATCACGTCTCAGATGGTGTTCGATGCCGCAGCCCAAGGGGATGGGCTGGCCAACGCCATATTGGACGGCGTGGTCTTCGCCCTGGCTGTGGGTCTGACCAACGTTCTGCACCTGTACAATCCGGACCTGGTGGTCCTGGGAGGGGGCGTGACCAACGGCCTTATCCAACTGGATTTACTGCCCAGGATCCAGGCATTGATGATGGAGCGGGCCATGAGCAAGCGCCACCGGGATTTCCGGTTGGTGCCCAGCCAGCTTGGCGACGCCGTGGGTTTGGCGGGCGCTGCCGCCTTGGTGTGGCAGGAGTCGGGCGGCCCGATGTCGGTTAAATCCTGAGCCCGGTTACCTGATCCCGGTCAAATGATGTAGCGGCCGCCCATCACGTTGAGCCTGTCCCCCGTGATGTAGGATGACTCGTCGGACGCGAAAAACAAACAGGCGCTGGCGATGTCCTGCACGGTCCCTTGCCGGTTCATCGGGATGGACTTCAAATGTTCATCAGAATCCCGGGGAATCTCGCTGAAATCCGGGTACCATTCGGGATGCTCTCGCGTTGTGTCGGTGGCGCCGGGGTTCACCATGTTGGCTCGAACGTTATAGGGCGCCATCTCGGCGGCAATCGCGCGAATCAACCCAACCAGACCCGTCTTGGCCGCCGTCACCAGGGCAGTCTCCGGGCGGCCGGTAATCGCCGCCTGGCCCCCCAATGCGACGATGCTGCCGTTGCGGCGTTCCATCATGCCCGGCAGCACCGCGCGGCAGAGGTAGAAGGCCGAATCCAGGTTGATCCCCATTACCTGGTGCCACTCTTCGTCGGATACCTCCAGGATGGGCTTGTGGGGCCGGACGGCCACGTTGCTGACCAAGATGTCGATTTTCCCCAGTACCTGGATGCCTTCGGCGACCATCGCCGAGACCCGGGCCGAGTCTGAAACGTCCCCGATGACCGTATGGGTTTTTACCCCCAGCTCCCGGCATTGGGCGGCCACTTCTTCCAACTCTTGCTGGCTGCTGCGGGTGTTCAAAAGGAGGTCGGCGCCCTCTCGGGCGAAGGTCAAAGCGACCTCGCGGCCTATATTCCGGCTGGCGCCGGTAATCAGCGCGGTCTTATTTTCCAGTCTCACCAGATATCCTCCGGATTAAAGGGCGTTGGGGCGTTGGTCAGGGGAGACTAACACAGACCTTTAGTTTGGGCAAACGTCCAGATTGCCAAGATTACGGCGTGGGGACGTTCTCAACCGCCAGCCCTTGTAGACAAATCTCGATGGTCTCTGCCAATAGGGACAACTCCTGCTGCTTGTTCACCAATAAATGGCGCCGCTGCTCTTCCAGGTCAGCCAGGGCCCGTACGTTGGTAAGCACGTTCTGGAGGATGCTGGACAATGCCTTCAGGGTTTCCGGCGTGGATTCCAGTTGGTCCGGCTCCTCCCTGTGAGAGGGAGCCTCTGCTGTCTCGGGGTGGCCACCTTCCTGTTGGACCAGCAAATTAGCCAGCCGTTGCTCGGCCTGAAAAAGTCCGTGCAGCGATTCGATGATCATAGAAGCTTGACGCCACTGGTCTAGGTCTAGGGAGTCCCGCAGCGTGGCCAGACCCACGCGGCCACCGGTTGTCTGGTCGACCGCCACCGCATCCAACAGGACATCCAAAACCCGTCCGTTCTTCCGCAACAACTCAACCCCGATGCTGTAGGCCCGGCCTACCCGCCAAAACAAGTGTAGGGCGTCGGTCTGCATTTGAGCCCGGGACTCATCGGTCAGGAATTCCACGGATTTGCGCCCTAAAACTTCGTGGGCTTGGTAGCCCATGGTCTCCGACCACCGCTGGTTCACGTTGAGCAGCGCACCGTCCTCGTTGATGGAGTGCATCATCACCGGCGCGTGATCAAACAATATCTGGGTGCATTCCTTTACCATTTCCAACGTCCGCTGTATTTGCTGTCTTCCCTGGTTTGTCATCTGGACTGATTGATCTCCCTTGGTATAACTCTGGTTGCTGGCACGTGGGCTCGATGGTTTAGCCACAGGTCACGCCCCACTATCTATCGTATAGCCCTGGCTCCACCTGCGCTTCAGACAATGGAACGATACCCGCTCCTCCATTGGTGTGATTTTTTGGCGGTAAGGTTGGCAAGGCGGCTCGACCCAGTCTCCGGCGTTCGTGCTTCCCAGGTTGTCGGCAAGTTCCTTGACACGCAACTTGACCCCAATAGTGGATGGTGTGAAAATTGGGCCTATGCCAAGCCTGAAAATCGGTTATTGAAGGGGGTTCGGCCATGAAATGGTGCAGGTTCCAGTCAGGAGACTCAGCGGCCTACGGAATCATCGAAGGCGACTCGGTGATAGAGGTTACCGGTAGCCCCTTCGACAGCTATACCAAAACATCCAAGTCTCATCCCCTGTCGTCGGTGAAGTTGCTGGTTCCGGTGAACCCAATACCCACCTTCTACGCTGCCGGGATCAATTACCCAGAGCACGTGACCTGGGCGGCCAAAATGCGGGGCGAGGAGCCCAAGCTGCCCAAGAAGGCCGACGTGGGCTACCGTGCGGTAAACGCTCTGATCGCCAACGAAGAGCCCATCATGGTGCCCAAGGACGCCACCGAACAGGTCCAGTACGAGGGCGAGCTGGTGGTTGTCATCGGCAAGACCTGCAAAAACGTGAGCCAGGCCGAAGCCTTGGATTATGTGCTGGGCTACACCATCGGCAACGACGTCAGCGAGCGCACCTGGCAGCGGGGCGACCGGACCATGTGGCGGGCCAAGAACACCGATACTTTCAAGCCCATGGGCCCGTGGATCGTCACCGGCTTGGAGCCCGACGACATGCACGTGACCATCACCCTTAGCGGCCGAGTAGTGGGCGAGTACGACATCAGTTCCGCTTTGTTCGGGGTCCGGGAGTACATCAGCGACATGAGTAAGTACCTGACGCTGGTGCCCGGGGACGTGCTTTGGATGGGCACAGACGGGGCCACGGAGAACATGAAAGATGGAGACACGGTTGAGGTGGAGATCAGCGATATCGGAGTGCTGCGTAACAAGGTGGTCTGGCAGCGCTGACCCAACACCATCATCGTCGAGCATGGAATAAAGGACGCCAAATCCCCCTCAATCCCCCTTTATCAAAGGGGGACGAAAGGGGGATTTATTTTCGCCACAACATGTATTCCCAGGCCTGGTTCTGGTCTAGTCCGGGACCTGGAACCCGGTTTCCGCGGCCCACGCTTGAACGCCACGGCGGAACGCCAAGGCGCCCATCGGCGCGATCACTGCTTGCAGGGCCTCCAGAATCTCTGTGGGGGTAGCCCCCTCGTCCAACGCCACCCGCACGTGCGCCTGGATTTGCTCCACGTCGGCCCGTAGCGCGGCTTCCACGACGATCTGCAATAGCTCTTTGGTTTTGCGGTCCAGGGTGCGCTGACCGGTGTAGGTAGCCTCGATAAACTCGTTGTATTTCTTTGCCCACTCCAGGTCTGCCGCCGCCATGATGCGGTGCATCTCCAGGGTGTAGCCCCGGGTTTGCTGGGTACGCCGCAGAAACTCCCGGGCGTCGTCGGTTGCCATGGATGAAACTCCCTTCTTAGCTGTCAGCTATCAGCCGTCAGCTATCAGCATTGCTTCGCCGGTTCCCTGTGTGGATGCGGAGCTGCTTTCTTTCGTGAAGATTGCCCCCAACAGACCTAACGGCTGGCGGCTGACCGCTGACGGCTGGTTCCTGACAGCTACAGGTCGTAATGCCGGCGGGCGGCGGCTTGCTTGGGGTTGTCCTGCTGAAACAGGTCTGGATGGGTCCCCCGGGCAATAGCCAAGTAGTAGGTGAATAGCTGCAAGGGAACTATGTAGACCAAGGGGCTCCACATCTCGGGCAGGTTGGGCAGGGTAAAGCTCTCGGTGGCCATGTCCGACAGCAGGGAGTCCTCTTCCTGCACCAACGCCCAAACCGGGGCGCCCACCTCAATGGATGCCCTGGCGATGTTCATGGACCGGGCGTAACCGGGACCGGGTGGCGCGATCAACGTCACCAAGCATCCCTGGTCCACGGAACAGAATGGACCGTGCAGGATCTGCTCGACTTGAAGGCCCTCGCTGTCGGCGGCGCTGGTCTCCTTGATCTTCAAGGCCACTTCGTAGGCGTTGGCGGTGTTTGGTCCCCACCCGGTGCAAATAAAGCGGTCCCTGCTCTGGAATCGCCGCACCGCCTGCTGCACCGCTCCCTGGCGGGTGAGCACCTGGGTGATGTGTTGGGGTACCTCCTCCAACTGGGCCCGCAGTAGGGGCAACTCTTCGCTGTGGTCGCTCCAGCTTCCCATGGCGGTGGCCAGCAGGGCCAGGACGGTCATGGCCGACGTGTAGCTGACGGTGAAAGCAGCGGAACGCTCCGGTTCCACGGTGTTGAGAACCACATCACCGACCTGGATTCGTGGCCCTGGATCGGTGGAGGTGATTGAAACGGTGTAGGCGCCGCTGGCCTTGGCCATTTCTAACGCCAGATAGGAGTAGGTCTTGGTGCCCCGGTGGCTGATGATGATCACGGCGTCGTCGGCGCCCAACTCGGGAGGGTAGGCGCAAAACTCGAAGGAATGCCAGCTTTGTACGGAAACGGTTCCGGGTGCGAATCGGCGAAACCAGTGGCCGGCCACCAACGCGGCGTGCCAGGAAGTGCCGATGCCCACCAGGTATAACCGGCGCTTTTTCACTGTCACGGCCGCGACTTCTTGGGCCCGGGCCGGGTGTTGGCGCAGCATTGCCTGGATGGCCTCGGGCTGGGCCATGATGGCATCGTACATGAAGTAAGGGTGCCCTTGCCGGACTTCCTGCTGTTGGCTCATGAGCGTCGCCTCTGTAAAACGCCTTGAAACGATTCGATGCAAAGACAAAGGTATCGGACGAAGCATACCCCCGGTAAAGATTGTATCCCGTGAGGCCAAGGTTCACCAGACGCCTCCATGATACAATCTAGCCCACAGATTCGGTTTCCTACACAGGGAATTCCAAGAGGGTTTGGAGAGCCGGACGCTGGAGGTGGACCACGGAGTACCAATTCCCCCCGGACTCCTTTCAACGGGAAGACGAAGCGGACGACGGCGAGTTTTACTCGTCACCCAGGTTGGTGGTACACATCGACGACCAAGCCATCCTAGCCGTCGGGAGGGTCTTCCGGGACATGATTCCGCCGGGCTCGGTGGTTTTGGACTTGATGAGCAGTTGGCGCTCCCACTGGCCCGAAGGCCATCCCAAAGAGCGCATGGTGGGGCTGGGACTGAGCGCTCCCGAGATGCAGGACAACCCCGACCTGGATGAATACGTGGTCCATGACATTAACAACAACCCGGTCCTGCCCTTTGACGACGATACATTCGATGCGGTGGTCATCACGGTTTCGGCCCAGTATCTGACCCGGCCCATCGAGACCTTTCAGCAAATCAACCGGGCGCTTAAACCCGGCGGCATCGTTATCGTGACTTTTTCCAACCGAATGTTTCCCACCAAGGCAGTTCGCGTCTGGCGGGCGTCCAGCGACCGGGAGCGCATGGACCTGGTGGCGTCCTACATGGACGGCGCAGGCAACTTCGAGAGAATACGGGGAGGGTTCGTAAACACGGACGAAAGTCCCCCCGGCGACCCTATTTTCTCGGTGGTGAGCAACAAGGCAGCCGGCGACCCACCCCCTGCTGAATCGTGACCGGCATGCTGGCATCACCCAGTTTAACTGGATATACTCGGGCCCACGGTTTCTCGGTGCAATCATGACACGGACCTTTCGGTTGGCCCTGGCCCAGATCAACTCCACGGTAGGGGATATCCCCGGCAACGCCTCCAAGATCATCGATTACTTGGAGCAAGCCCGGGAGGCCCAGGCCGACTTGGTGGCCTTCCCCGAGCTGGCCATCACCGGGTATCCCCCCGAAGACCTGCTGCTCCGGCCCTCCTTTCTTAAAGACAACCTGGCCGCCATGGAGCGGGTGGTGGCCGCCTCTCAGGGCATCGCCGTCCTGGTGGGGTACGTGGGCACGGACCCCGACACCTCCAACGCCGCAGCCCTGGGGTATGACGGCGCGCTGGTGGACACCTACCACAAGATGCACCTGCCCAACTACGGTGTGTTCGACGAAGACCGCTATTTCCGCCGGGGCGACACCTGTCCCGTCTACACGATCAACGGCGTAAAGGTCGGCGTGGGCATCTGCGAGGACATCTGGTACTCGGTGGGGCCCATGGCGGTGCAGCGGGACGCCGGGGCCGAGCTCATCGTCAATATCAACGCATCTCCGTTCCACGCCGGGAAACGGGAACAGCGGGAGAAGATGATCGCCACCAGGGCCACGGACAACGAGCTTTTCGTGGCCTATCTCAACGCCGTGGGAGGCCAGGACGAGTTGGTCTTCGACGGCGCCAGCTTCATCTACGACAGCAGCGGCGGGCTGGTGACTCGGGGACCCGCCTTTCGGGAGGAATTGATCATCGTCGACCTGGACATAGAGTCGGTGCTGCGGACCCGGCTGCGAGACCCCCGGCCCCGTAAAGAGAACACCGCCATCCTAAAGGAGATCGGCACGTCAAAGAAGGTGGATGTTTCTCCCCAGAGGGTCAAAAGCCCCAGTCCCTTGGCAACCCAGCCACCGGCTGACCCCATCAGTGAAGTGGAAGAGGTTTACCGGGCCCTGGTGCTGGGGACCCACGATTACCTGACCAAGTCCGGGTTCAGCAAGGTCTTGATCGGTCTTTTCGGGGGCGTGGACTCGGCGCTGACCGCCACCGTCGCCGCCGATGCCCTGGGCCACAAGAACGTGGTGGGTGTCGCCATGCCCTCCCGCTACTCCTCGGAAGGCAGCATCAGCGACGCCAAAGAGCTGGCCGGCATCCTGGGCATCGAGCTCTGGGTGGTGCCCATCGAACCCGCCCACATCGCCTTCGCCGACATGCTGGAGGACTATTTCAGGGGTACCGAGGCCAACACCGCCGAAGAGAACGTGCAGGCGCGCATCCGCGGCAACGTGCTAATGACCATTTCCAACAAGTTCGGCTGGATGGTGTTGACCACCGGGAACAAAAGCGAGATGGCCATGGGCTACGCCACCCTTTACGGAGACATGGCCCGCGGCTTCGCGGTGCTGAAAGATGTGCCCAAAACCCTAGTTTACCAGCTTTGCCAGTGGCGCAACCAACACGGCGAGCCCCATCCGGTGATACCCCAGGCGATAATCGACAAGCCCCCCAGCGCCGAGCTCAAAGAGGACCAACTGGACCAGGACACCCTGCCGCCCTACGACCTGCTGGACCCGGTGGTGAAAGCCTACGTGGAAGAGGACAGCAGCTATGACGACATGGTGGCGATGGGATTCGACCCCAAGATCGTGGCCCAGGTGATCAGCTACGCCGACCGCAACGAGTACAAGCGCCGCCAATCGCCGCCGGGGGTCAAGATCACGCCCCGAGCCTTCGGCAAGGACCG
>JADFFS010000161.1 GCA_022568195.1 Chloroflexota bacterium
GGCGAATGAAGGAGGGGTTTTATGAGAGTGGAGCAAGAACTGAAAGAGATGGGACTGGAGTTGGGGCCCGTGGGCTCCCCGGTGGCCAACTATGTCCCGACAGTACAGACCGGAAACCTGTTATATGTGGCTGGCCATATCGCCGGCAAGCCCGACGGCTCGGTGCTGAACCCTGGAAAAGTGGGCCGGGAGGTCACCGAGGAGCAGGCCTACGAGTCGGCCAAACTGGCCATGCTAAACTGCCTGGCGTCCATCAAGCAGGACCTGGGCGACTTGGACCGGGTCAAGCGGGTCGTTAAGCTGCTGGTGATGGTGAATGCTGACCCGGAGTTCGACCGCCATTTCGTCGTGGGCAACGGCGCTTCTGACCTGTTGGTGGAACTCTATGGAGACCAGGGCCGTCACGCCCGTTCCGCCGTGGGCATGAGCGGCCTGCCCCGCAAGAGTTGCGTCGAGATCGAGATGATTGTGGAAGTTGGGGACTAGTCGCTCTCGTGCTGCCGGTAGCGGTTGACTATGGGGAGACGCCGGTCCTTGCCGAAGGCCCGGTGGGTAATCTTGACCCCAGGCGGGGCCTGGCGGCGCTTGTACTCGTTCCGGTCGACCGCTGCTATGACCTGGCGGACGACTAGGGGGTCGAATCCCTGGGCCACCATGTCGTGGTAGCTGAGGTCATCCTCCACGTAGGCCTTGACCACTGGGTCCAGCACCTCATAGGGCGGCAAACTGTCGGCGTCCAACTGGCCCTCCCGCAGCTCGGCGCTGGGCGGTTTGTCGATGATTGCCGCCGGAATCACATCGTCGGCGGTCCCGAATGACCGGCCTTGCCCGTTCCGCCAGCGGCATAGCTCGTAAACGGTGGTCTTGGGCACGTCCTTGAGCACCGCGAAGCCGCCGGCCATGTCGCCGTACAGGGTGGCGTAGCCCATGGCCATCTCCGACTTATTCCCGGTGGTGAGCACGATCCAGCCGAATTTGTTCGACACGGTCATCAGCACGTTGCCCCGCACCCGGGCCTGGAACCGGTTATCTTGTTTCAAATCTACACCGCTCCGGTTTTATCCTGTAGCCGAGCAGCCAAACCGCCACCGGGTTGGGCCACAAAGTGTTTGGGCGAGTGGGAGACACCACGTTTAACGTCATATCAACCTTTTCTGTGCGGCCCGAAGATGTACCGGGGCTGGCGAACTTCTGGCCAAGGATTTTCCGCGTTAAAGCTGTTTGCATCAGACCTTTTCTCGATCCATAGCATTCCATTAAACCGGCTCAATTTAGTCTAAACAGCAACCGGTCGCTGCTGAAAAGTCTGGGTGCCCAGTCCCGCCTTGACAGTCCCAAATGGCCTCTGTAACCTGAAATTCAAACGCAATTAACCACTTGGGTATGCGCAATAATTTCTGGTTTACGTGCGGCGAAGGTGGCTGATGACACGACATCTGGACCTGGGAAAAGTCAAGCAAGCCTGGAGTCTGCGCCGGCAGGGGAAACAACAAAAAGAGGTGGCTGACACACTCGGGCTTAGCTTAAGGCATATTCAAAACTATTTGAGCGTCGACTGGTTGGCCCAGAGAAGCCTGCGCGCCTTGATGAAGGGCGGCGCGGAAGAGGTCAACGAACAGTTGAAGGCCCTGGGCGGCTTGGGCGAAGCTGGACCCGTTGACGGCGTTTCCCAGCCCGTCACCGGGGCCCAGGCGTCTTGCGCGTCCCCGGACCAGTGGCCCGACGTGGCGCGGTTGGAGGGCTGGGGAGTACCCAAGTACACCGCTCCAGGTTTGTTGAGTGCTTGGCGTAGGGCTCACCGGGAGGAAGCCCATGAGCTGTGCGACTTCTGGGTTGACTTGACCGGTAACGTCCAGGCGGATATTCCCTTTCCGGACGCCTACGATCTGGCCATGGCCCGATGGCTGGCCCACCGGTGGGGGGTGGATTTCCTCAGCACCATCACCGAGTTGTACCAGTTGTATCGGCCATGGGAGGGCAAGGTTCATCGCAAAGTCTATTTGGATGAGGTGCGGGTAGCGATCGGTGAAGGCCCTGGTAACTATCCCTCGGACCAAGTAGGCGGCATTTTCGAAGGGTTACCCAGGAGATTTCTCCGTGGTTTACCCCGCCGGTTTGGCCAGTACGGTCAATTTTCCAAAGATGACGACGACGATTAACCTCCAAAGTCACCATCCAAGCTCAGGATTCTTCTAGCAGCGCTGCTGCAGCATTACTGAAGCATTTCTACGGCAATCTTCTTCCGGGGCGAACGGCCTATCCCATTCCTTTCAGGTCTCTCTAGCTGACGCCGTCTGACAAGGCCCCCATCGCTTTACCCGGTGCCCCATTGTCTGAGATCGATTGTTTAAGTAAGCCGCGGGATGTTTAAGCAGGTAGTAACGCATTTGGGCTGCCCAATCTTGGCGCGGCCATAAGGAGACCCCCTAATGAAAAAAGGTTTGCGGGTACTGGCCGATGACATTGCAATTGGACTGGCCCAGGAGTTACGTGGCCAGCGTGAACGGACAAAGCCCAGCAGGCCAAGCATCGCCGACGCTTTGGTCGACCGTGTCGCCGACGAAGTGCTGGAGAGGTTAACCGGCGCTCAAACAAGCCTCTCCATTGGCGATGAATCTCCGTTGCAGCGGCTGGAACAAGTGGAAGCGAAGCTGCAAAAACTTACCGCCGGGTTTCGTGGACCTGTTCTGGAAAGACTCGCCGGTGATGAGTCGGCCCTGGATGGAGAAGGGGCCAAGTACCAAAATGTGGATTCGTTAATCAAGTACATGGAGAGCAGCGAAAGCGGGGAAGGCATCAAGCTGGTCATCATGAACTTCAACGATTAAAGAGACTACCTCACGTTGGTCCAGGGATTTCCAAAAGGCTCCTGTAAAGCGTGCTGCCGGATAGCAATCACACTAGAAATGATCAAGGCGGACCAGAGGAATCGCATGACGCACGCCCTTGGCAATCCCTCCGACACTCACCGGCGAAGGTGATCGCACATCTTGCTCGCATATTGTCAACGGGCCC
The DNA here is from genome assembly GCA_022568195.1 of Chloroflexota bacterium. Classification (GTDB taxonomy): domain Bacteria; phylum Chloroflexota; class Dehalococcoidia; order Lucifugimonadales; family UBA3495; genus JADFFS01. Next base: position 3,016 of record JADFFS010000161.1, read on the forward strand.
GGCCCAAGACGAGGATCTCCGACTTCTGGTCTATAGAGTCGAGGGAGCCGGTCCGGTCGCTGACACATGGGGGAAAGCGATATTTGAGCTGGGCGACGGCCGGACACTTGGCGACGTGGTGGATGCTGTGTACCGCTTGGAGTTGGCCAGAGGTGGTTGGTTACTCGACATCGGGATTTGGAAGAACCTGTTCGATCGGAGTGTTTTGGATAAGGCATTCGACCTGGTCCACAGCGGCCACCTAAGGCTGACGTCTGCTCTGGATTCTACTGTGGTTTCGATCGGCAGGAACGGGACTCAATCGGTGGAAGATTTAGGCCACCGTCCTTCGTCTTCTGAAGCAGCGAATCCCCCCGGCTCTTTGACGCAAAATGGGCAGGCGGGGTTGGCCGCAGTGAGTAATCTGTTGGGGCGTACCCAAGGCCCTTCGAGGAGGTGAAAGCGATGACATGAACGGCGCCCCCACGGATGACAAGTCGCAGGACCAAACAAATAATAATTTCGAAAGGAGATAGTCTAAATGGGACTGATACAAGAGAGCGATGTTAGTAGGCTCATGCAAGACCAGGGATTGATGGACTCGCTGATCACTGGCCTGGTGGAGGACTCAGCGACCATGGATTCCCTGGCCGACGACATCGCTGACAAAGTGCAAGACGCGTTAGAGGATGACTCGGATATGAGGCAGCGCCTGGTTAGCGCGGCTGTGGCCAACGAGGCTTTCAAGCGTAAGCTGATCAACAAGCTCATAGAGGAACTGCAATAGGCCCTACATGTCCGGAGCAACCCGTCTAAATCGCGAAGATACGGAGTTTCCGGGCCGTCGTGCTCGGGAACGATCCGTCAGTCATCGGCCCAAGGCGTGATATTGGAATGCGCGCCTCAGTCCGTCTGTATCCGGAATCCTTGCATGCATTAGGGGGCTACATCAGACTGGCCCCCTAACGCACGAAAAGGGGCCAGGGCCGAGCCCCATTAGGGGTTCTCCCTCAATCCGGTGTCTTATCGTTCTCATTATTTGGTCCTTAGTTTTTTTGTCTAAGAAAGGGGAATGCTCCGATGATCCCCGCGTTCATGGGGTAGTGAGCAAGAGGTCAGCACAATGACAGTGTCCAAAACCGCACAAGAGTTGGTCGGCAAGACCATCAAAGATGTGTTTAAGCGGGCAGAGGAGGTAGCCGAGCTGCACTCTGCTCTCAGTTCTCCCCGCGGGGACTACTTCCGGCTCCACCTGCTCCAAGGGCTGGACGATAACTTCGACAAGTCCATGATGGAACAAGGCCGGGTTGACGCGGGGGTGCAAGAGTACCAGCGCCACCTGAACAAGCTGCTGCGATCGGGGTTGGTCGTTGAGCAGGAAGTCGACGGCCAGAAAACCTACACCCGCTCCGACCTGGGTGAAACAGCAGTCAACGCCATGCGGGAGCTACAGAGGAGTATCGGCGGGGAGGAAGCCAGGGCCATATACGCGGCGTCCCTGGGGCCGAACTCCATACGTTTCTTCCTACGAATCTACGGGGACAAGCATGATGGTACCTGGGATCACCCGGAGGTCCGGTACACCCCGGCGGAGATTGGCCGCCTCAGCCTGTTCTTGCCCAGAGTAATCGAAGGGGTTTCCGCTATCGACAAGCTAAGCGACGCCGCTTTGGTGGTCTACCGTGACGACGGCTACGTTTACATCCCGCCTGTGAAAGCCCGGGGCTTTTATCGGTATCTACGGGAGCTTTATGAAATCGTCCTGGCCAACGGAAAGCGCAGCCGGAGGCTCCAGGATTAGGATTCTAGGACGGCACTGTTAGGCCTAGTCTCGCAAGGGCCGGAAGAAAGCTCGTATGTCTTCGGCCAGCAGCTCCGGCTCCTCTTGAGCGGCAAAGTGGCCGCCCCGGGGCATCTTGGTCCAACGTTGCAGGTTGTAGGAACGCTCGGCCCACTCTCTGGGTGGGTGACTGATCTCTTGGGGAAAGACCGCCACCCCGCTGGGCACTTCTATCCGCTGCCCTTCCTCCAAATTCCACGGCACCCTCTGGGACTCGTAGTAAATGCGGGTCGAGGAGTTGATCGTTTCCGTGGCCCAATAGATGGTGATGTTGGTCAGGAGCTCGTCCTTGGTAAACCGGCGCTCCACGTCGCCGCCGCAATCGCTCCAGGTACGGAACTTCTCCACGATCCAAGCAGCAAGACCCGCCGGCGAGTCGTTCAGACCGTAGGATAGGGTCTGGGGCTTGGTGCCTTGTATGTGGGAGTAGCCGCCTTCGTCCTGCTGCCACTTGGCCCGGTCATCCAGGAACTTTTGCTCTTCAATTGACACCGGCCGCGAGCCTGGGCCCAAGTAGGGCAAAGGTCTGGTGACGGAAGTGACGTGAATGCCCAGGACCTGCTCGGGATAGGTGAATCCCAAGTGGGCGGTCACGCCCGCTCCCCAGTCGCCTCCTTGGGCGCCGAACCTCTGGTAGCCCAGTCCCTCGGTCATCAGCTTTAGCCACAGGTCACCCACCCTGAATACGCTCATGCCCCGTTGGGCCGGCTGTGAGGAGAACCCGTATCCGGGCATGGATGGCACCACCACGTCGAAGGAATCCTCGGCGGCGCCCCCGTGACTGGCTGGGTCGGTCAGCAGGGGAATAATCTTCAGCATCTCGGCGAAGGAGCTGGGCCATCCGTGGGTGATTATAAGCGGGATAGGGTCCGGTCCCCGGCCCCGCTGGTGGATGAAGTGGACCTCGATGTCCTCCACCTTGGCCCGGAAGTGGTCGAAGGTATTGATAGTTTGTTCTTGGGCTCGCCAATCAAACTCAGAGGCCCAATAGTCCACCAACTCCTTGACATAATCCAGGTTGGCCCCGTAGTCCCATTGGGAGCCTGGGATTTCGCCGGACCAGCGGGTTCGGGCCAGACGCTGGCGCAGGTCCTCCAGGGTGGATTCCGGTATGTGGACTTGAAAAGGTTGCACGTCCATGCTGGTCTCCTCCAGATTAGCCGTGAAATACGGCGAATTTGGCGGATCCCGCCCAGGGTCGTTCCGATGCTAAACCTCTAACCTGTTCCGGGGCGTAGATGGGAGCCAGGCACATGCCAGACATGCATGCATATAGAGCCGGTGGGCCATCGACTGGGAATCCCAGGCTAGATATGCGGTCTTCGTCGTCTTGCGTGTCCAGCACTTGAACGATCCTGTGGGGCGCGTAGACCCGCAGAGCCGATTTCAGCAGGAGTCGAGTTCGGCGGTTCGAGAGTGCCCCGACCAAAACCATGTGCACCGGCCCCTGCACCAACATATCCCATGCCCGGCCCCAAGCCGCCGCCGCCGGCAAGTACAACCGCTCCTCGTCCTCCTCCATGCGCCGCAAGCTTGGCGGGCCCAGGTAGCTGCTGCCCGGAGCAACGTCCCGGAACAGGCTCAGCGTCTCCCGGGCCTGACGTTCCCAATCCTCTTGGCCCGTTAGGTAGGATAATCGGATCAGCGCCTCCGCCATCAGAGAGTTTTCCAGCAGTGGCTTCACCGGGCGCAGCATCGGGTCCGGGTCGGGGGAAGGGTCGCAGACATCGTGGTATCCACCATCGGAAACGCCGAATAGCTTTTGAGTGCATTCCGCGATCTGGATTGCCGTTTGCAGCGCCTGGGGGTCACCGGTAGCCTGGTGAAGATCGAGAAAAGCTCCAAAGACGTGGACCTGGTCCGAAAGGTAGCGGGTTTGCGGGCCGGGTGCTTCTGTGGCTGATTTCCCGGGTGCTTCCAACGTATGGCAGAGTCCACTCTCCTGACTCCATCCTTCCCGCCACAACCGGTCCAGCACCCCGCGGGCTACCCGAAGATATGATTCATCCCCCACGGCGCCAAAGCCTTTGAGCAGCGACGAGGCGGCCAGGGCGTTCCAGCCGGTATAGAAGGTGCGGTCTATCCGGGGTTTCTCCGCTTGCTCTCGCTGACCCCAGGGCAGCGCATAGTAGGATTCGCCGGCGTCTTGGCTGGCGTAAAACAGTCCTCTGGATTGGTCAAAAAGAGCATCCAGCATGTACCGAAGAGCGCCCAGACCGGCCTGCCTGTAGGCCCTGCGTCCGGTGAGCTGGTAGGCTTCGACATACGTTGAGGCGAGTCCGGCGTTGGTGCACAGCATCTTCTCGTAGTGGGGCGTCTTCCAGTCTCTGGACACCGAATAGCGGAAAAATCCCTCGTCTTTCTGGTCGTATAGTCCGGCCCGAATCCCGTCCAGAGTCTTGGTGGCCATCCTCAGCAGGCTTCTGTCTCGGGTGTGGCCGTATCGTGCCAGCAGCAGGCCCACCGCCTCCCAAGGAGGCTGCTTGGGTTCGAATCCGAATCCTCCGAAGTCGGCATCGTACAGCTCCGTCAGGCGTCGCAGCACCGAGATTACTTCTGAACCGGGCTCAGGGGAATCGGGCTCGCCTGCCGATGACAGGTCCGTGGGCAGGGTCAATGTCGGGTCAACGGGCTGCTGGACAACTGGGCCTTTCCCTGGATATTGGGAGCTTGCCTGCTCCAGAAATCGGAGCAGCTCTTCCGCGGGAGCGTAGATCCGGCCGGTGATCAGCTCTCCCCGGTCGTCCAGAACAGCGACCGAAGGGAAGCCCCCCTGGTTATACCGGTGAGAGATGTCCGGCCGTTGGTCCACGTCAACCCGCACCGGTATGAACCGGGAGTCGATCAGACTGATAACCTGGGGATCGCTGTAGGATGTCTGGTCCATCACGTGGCACCAGTGGCACCAGGTAGCGGTCAGGGCGAGAAGAACGGGCTTGTCCTCCGACTGGGCCCGCCGGAAAGCCCCGTCGCCCCACTCCATCCAATGTATGGAGCTATCTACAGACATGACCGTAGTGAATCCAACTGGAGCAGTTGGTTAAGAGTCACTTGAAGGACCTCGTTTCCGATACCA
>JADFFS010000162.1 GCA_022568195.1 Chloroflexota bacterium
GCCAGTGTAACACCAAAATTGTCGCCTCGGCGCCGCAACCCGTGACCTAGATAAAACGCCACAGAGTCACGGAGGCACAGAGATTAGAAAAGCAAATAAGCTCCGTGACGCTGTGTCTCTGTGGCCAACCATTCGGGTGGGCCGCGCCAATGGGCGATGCTATAATGGGTGCCGCTTTCGAGTTGGACTTTTGGGGACCGGTCGACTCAATCACCGACTTAGTTATTAAGGAGACTCGTACCGATATGCCGCCGCAGACGATGTTTGAAAAAATCTGGGATTCCCATTTGGTGCACGAAGAGCCGGAGCAGCCTTCCGTTATATATATCGACCTGCATCTGGTGCACGAAGTGACGTCGGCGCAAGCCTTTGATGGGCTGCGCATGGCCGGACGGGGTGTCCGCCGCACCGACCTGACAGTCGCGACCGCCGACCACAATACTCCCACTTGGGAGCTTTCCAAGCCGGTCACCGACCAGGTATCCAAGGCCCAGCTTGAAGCCCTGTCGGCCAACTGTGAGGAGTTCGGAGTTACTCTGTACGACCGGTTTAGCCCCTTTCAGGGCATAGTCCACATCATCGGCCCTGATTTAGGCTACACCCAACCGGGCAAAACCATAGTCTGCGGCGATAGCCACACCTCCACCCACGGGGCTTTGGGGGCCTTCGCTTTGGGAATCGGCACCTCCGAGGTAGAGCACGTCCTGGCCACCCAAACCCTGCGCCAATACAAGCCCAAGACGTTGGAGATACGCTGCAACGGGGAGCTTTCTTTCGGCGTAAGCCCCAAGGACCTGATTCTGGGAATCATCGGCCAGATCGGCATTAACGGCGGAGTAGGTCACGTCATCGAGTACACCGGTGACGCCATACGCTCGATGTCCATGGACGGCCGTATGACGGTATGCAATATGAGCATCGAAGCTGGAGCCCGGGCCGGGATGGTCGCTCCCGACGACACCACCTTCGAGTACCTGCGAGGACGCAGGTTTGCTCCACAGGGCCCGGACTTCGAAGCGGCGGTGGAACGGTGGCGGTCCTTGCCCACGGACCAGGGAGCTGAATACGACCAGTTGGTGGAGATCGACGCGGCAAGACTGGACCCCCATGTAACCTGGGGCACCAACCCGGGAATGGTGGCGCCGGTGACCGGGCGGGTGCCCGATCCCGCTTCTTACGCTCAGCCCGAGGAACGAGAGTCCGTGGAGCGGGCGTTACAGTATATGGACCTGGAACCCGGCACCCGCATCGAGGACATAAAGATCGACCGGGTGTTTCTCGGCGCTTGCACCAATGCCCGCTTGGAAGACCTTAGAAACGCCGCCGAGGTGGTCAAGGGGCGCAAGGTGCACCCCGACGTATATGCCATGGTGGTGCCGGGGTCGGCCATGATCAAAGAACAGGCCGAGGAGGAGGGTCTGGACCGGATTTTCAAGGATGCCGGCCTGGACTGGCGGGTAGCGGGTTGCTCCATGTGCTTGGGCATGAACCCGGACATACTTCAACCCGGCGAACGGTGCGCCTCCACCTCCAACCGCAACTTTGAAGGACGCCAGGGCAAGGGAGGCCGGACTCACCTGGTCAGCCCCCAGATGGCCGCCGCTGCTGCCATCGCCGGCCACTTCGTAGACATCAGGGAGTGGAAGTAGATGTCCCTTTAGCCCACTCATGTTGGTGGCTGGGGCACTGCCCCTGGCGCTCCCAAGGACTTAATCCGGCTTGGCGATACCTCCGCCGACCGGGATAGCTGCAAGTTAATGGAGGATTCTGACCAATGGAACCATTCGTAAAAGTAAGCGGGGTCGTGGCGCCCTTGGACCGGGTCAACGTGGACACCGACCAGATCATTCCGGCGGTGCACCTGAAAAGCATCAAGCGCACCGGGTTCGAGGACGCTCTTTTTGCCGCCTGGCGTTACAACGACGACGGCAGCCCTAACCCCGACTTTGTGTTAAACGTTCCCGAATACCGCAGCGCTTCCATATTGGTTGCGGGTCGTAACTTTGGCTGCGGCTCTTCCAGGGAGCACGCTCCCTGGGCCTTGCACGACTACGGTATTCGGTGCGTCATAGCACCCAGCTTCGCCGACATCTTCTATAACAACAGCTTCCAGAACGGGTTGCTGCCGGTGCGGTTGCCGGAAGACGACGTGCGGCGAATTATGGACAAGGCCAAAGCCAACCCGGGGTTTCGGCTAAACGTTGACCTACAGGCGCAGCGGGTCTGGGACGATGATGAGGAGATCATGCTGGAATTTGAACTGGAACCGGCCCGGCGTCATGCCATGCTGAATGGTCTCGACGACATCGGCCTTACTCTCCAGTTCGAAGATAAGATTTCGGCCTACGAGGCGGGGCAGAGGGCTAACGGCTAGACAGAATCCGGTGGGGGGTAGGCCTTGGCTACCTGCTCCTGGAAGTCTGTATCGTACCGGTGCAGCCGGCCCTGTTGCACCTGCTCGTCCAGCGGCGGCCGCTGGACGGCCCGGGGGTTGGTCGGGGCGTAGCCGATTATCTGCTCCTCTTCCAGCGCAGCCATCTCCGCCGGGCTGCGTCCCAGAATCTCGGCGATGACCACCTGGTTGTGCTCCCCCATGATGGGCCCCGCCTTTCCGCTGACGGCAGGAGTAGCCGATAGTTTCCAGGGGCGGCTGGCGTAGGGCAAGGGGGGCATCCCGGTGCTTGGGTGGTGGCGCACCACTTCGTAGAATTCCCGCTGCATCAAGTGGGGGTCGAACAGCAAGGACTTGCTGTCCAACACCGCACCCGCGGCCACGCCGGACGATTGAAGCTGGTGCATCAACCGGTGGGCATCCCAGTCTACGGTTACCGTTCCGATCAGGGTGTCTAGCTCTTCCCGATGCTTCCACCGGCTCAGCCCGTCGGCGAAGCGGGGGTCTTGCATCCACTCCCGCTTGTCCAGCACGTGGCACAGGGACTGCCACTGTCCGTCGTTCTCCACGGAAACGGCGATCCAACGGTCTTCTCCTTGGCAAGGGTAGCAACCGTGGGGCGCCATGGACCCATCCCCGTTGCCCATGCGTTCCCCATTGCGCCCGTTGACAGCGAAGTCCAGCAGTGGCTGGGGCACGGTGTTGCTGGCGGCCTGGGTCTGCGATATGTCCACGAACTGGCCTTGCCCGGTACGCAGCCGGTGCATCAGGGCCACCATCACCGCGAACACAGTGTGCTCCGCTGCGGTGTAGTCCGTGCAAGGGATCTCCGCCAGCACCGGCGGGCCGTCGACGTAGCCGGTCATGTAAGCCAGGCCTGAAGCCCCCTCGGTGGCCGGTCCGGTGGCCCCGAAGTTGGCCCAGGGGCCGGTGAAGCCATAGCCGGTGGACGACACCATGATGATGTCGGGCTTGATTCGGCGCAGGTCTTCGTATTCCAGGTGGAAGTTTTTTATGGCCCGGGGAGTGAAATTCTCGGCAAAAACGTCGCTGACCGCCACCAGGTCCTTCAACACCTGCATGCCTGCCGGTTTGCTAAGGTCCAGGGTAATGCCCAGCTTGTTCCGGTTGTGCTCGTAGAAATTGGCCCCCCGGTTCCAGAACTCTCCGCTGATGTCGTTTTGGTACAGGGAGTCGCCCCGATACCCTTCCATGCGGTGGCACGACTCCAGCCGGATGACCTGCGCTCCCATGTCCGCCAGCAATTTCATGGCCCAGGGAATGGCGATAAGCTGGCCCATTTCAATGATGCGAACTCCTTCGAGGGGTGCGGGCAGAGGTGCGGCCATGGTCAAATTACCTCCGTGGCTCGCAGGCCGGGAAGATCGCTTTCGGAATAGCCCAGCTCCTGGCAAAGCACTTCCTGGGTGTGTTGGCCCAAGGCCGGCGCCGGGTTGCGGGCTTGCCAAGGCGTTTCGCCCATAAGAAAAGGAGGCCCAGGGCACTTGATGGGCCCAACCTCCGGGTGTTCGATGTCCACAAAGTAGCCCCTGGCCTGGAACTGGGGGTCCGAGAGCACCTCCTCCGGGGATTGGACTATCCCGTAGATGAAACGTTGCTGGTGGGCCGCGAAGAACATGTCCGACTTGTCCTGGGTGCTGAAGTAGTCGTCCAGGATGCGCCCCAACTCTTCAGCGTTGGCCAGCCGGGCCGACGGGGTGGTGAACTTCTCGTCGGCCAACTCCGGGAGGTCCAAGAAATCCACCAAAGTCTGCCAGTTGAAACCGGCGGAGATTCCAGGATTTGGCAGAATGTGTCCATCGGCGGTGGCCCGTATCCGGGTCAGGTCTCCGCTATGATTGGGCTGGCGGCGCCGGACCGCGCCGAAGTAGGTGTAGTTGTTGACCACGTCCCTCAGACCCGCCGCGACGGATTCTTGGATGGATACGTCAACTTGCTGTCCTTGCCCCGTGAACCGCTGGTGATAGAGGGCCATCAAGGCGGCCGAAGCGGCGTTGGTACCCGCTTTGAACTGGGCCTGGTGCAGGGCGTGCTTCAAAGGTTCCCGGTCGTAGTGACCAAAGATGTACATCAGGCCACCCAGGGCGTACTCCACGATGTCCGTGGCCCGGTAATCCCGGTAAGGTCCGGTCTGGCCGAAGTTGGAGATGGAGACGAAAACCAGGGACGGGTTCAGCTCTCGCAGGGTGTCGTAGTCCAGGCCCAAGGAAGGCATCACCCGGGGCGAGAAATTCTCCACCAACACGTCGGAGCCCTGGGCCAGCTTTAGAAGCGCCTCACGGCCCAGCTTGCTCTTCAAATTCAGGGTCATGCCCCGTTTGTTGGTGTTTAGATAGAAGAACAGCAGGCTCTTGCCGGCGTCGATCTCATCGTGGTAGAAGGGGGCCATGCGGCGGGCTGGGTCGCCCTCGGGCCGCTCCACCTTGAGTACATCGGCGCCAAAGTCGGCCATCAGCTTGGTGCACCAGGGTCCTGCGATGTGGTGGGTTAGATCGAGGACTTTGACCCCTTCCAGGGCCATGGAGCCTTGGGACATTCCTCGCGTCTCCCTTCAATTTTCTTGCAATTTTCTGGGTGTCCGGTGGCAGCCAAGGGTCGAGGCACAACCGGCCCATGGGGGGTGGGTCGTATGGAGGCGGCCTACTGGCTATCCGGGTAGGTGAGCCGCAGGAGGACGTGGCGCCGGTTTTTGGTGTAGGGGCGGACCTGCTCCGGCCAGCGGCCACCGTCCACCGCGTCGGCCCACTCCGAGCTGGTCAACACATCCGGCCCTTCCAGTTCGTACAGCGCGTGGTGCCTTGGTTCATTCTCGATGACGATGGTCCGCCTCTCCCCGCCCATGATCATGGTCAAAGGCTGGGTTTCGAACCGGGTCACCGATACCACCCCCGGAACTTGCGTCAGGGCCGGGCAATGCTCGGTGTTGTAGACTTCGTTGAATAGCCCCTCCCTTTCGGGCTCCACGTCCATGCTGGCGATAAACAGGTACTTAGATCGGGGGCTCATGGCAAAACTCCTAATGTTAGCGGTCAGCGGTCAGCAGTCAGCTTCCACCAATCGCCCACCAGCCGATCATCCAGCCGCCCGGCTGCTGTTTTTGGAAGTCTGACCTGACGGCTGAACGCTGAAGGCTGACAGCTTTAGAATGCTCTCCGGTGAGACGTTTCCGTTTCCGAGGCGGTTATGAACTCGAGCAAGACTGCCCTGCCGTCCTCCTCGGTCATGCGGCGGGCCCGCTGGAAGGCGGGAATCACCTCCGCCGGGTCTTCGATCCGCTCGGCGTAGCCACCCATGGCCCGGGCCATGTCGGCGTAGTTGCCTCCCAGGTCCCGGGTGTTGAACAGCCGGTGGGAGTCCTCCATGGAGCGGGTCTCCACAGCCATGGTGGAGTTGTTCAAGACCACCGTGATGATGGGAATCTGGCTGCGGACCGCCGTCTCGAAATCCAGCCCCGTCATCCCGAAAGCTGCGTCGCCCATGAAGTTCACGCAAACCTTTTCCGGTTTGGCCAGCTTTGCCCCGATGACCAGTCCCAGACCGGTACCCAACCCGTGAGACTTGCCCCAACCAAGATAGGAGCGAGGGCCACCGGAGCGGTAAAAGGGCATTATCTGGTCTCGGGGACTCCCGGAATCGTGCGTGATTATGGCGTCTTCCGGCGGCACCGTCTGCATAAAGTCCCAGATGACCCGGTAGGGATTGATGGGTGCTTGAGCATAGCTGAGCTTGGCGGTCCAATCCCCGAGCCACGCGTCCCGCTCGGACTTGATCTCCTTGGCCGTGGTGTCGTCGGTACGCCGGCTGTTGCCCACGATTTCCCGGCACGCTTCGATCATTTGACGGAGCACCAGCTTGGCGTCTCCCACTATTGGGTAGTCGATGTTGTAGTCCTTGTTGATGTCCCTGGGATCGTTGGTGCACTGGATCATGGTCCTGCCCGGCGGAATATTCATGGACATTCCGTGTTTGGTGAAGCTGCAGCCGATGCCGAAGACCACGTCGGAGCGCCCCATGAAGTGGTACACCGGCCCGGACATAACTCCGGTACCGCTGCCCAAGGCCAACTCATGGGTCTCGGGGAAAGCGCTCTTTCCCAGCAATGTGGTCATGACAGGGACCTTGAGCAGCTCGGCCAGTTCAACCAGTTCGTCGGATGCTTGGGCGTACAGGACCCCCTGGCCGGCGTGGACAACCGGATACCTGGCCTGGCACAGTGCCTGGGCTGCCGCTTCCACGTCCCGGGGATCGCCCTGATACAGAACCGGCCTGCTGGCCCGGTAGAAAAAGTCCTCCTCAGCCACGTCTTCGAGAGCGATGTCGGCGGGAATCTCCACCATCACCGGTCCCGGACGCCCTTGGCGCAACGCGGCAAAGGCCCGGCGCATCACCTGGCAGGTCCGATTGGGTGCGTTGACCTGCTCGATCTGCTTGGTGACCCCGGCGTAATTGTTCAATGAATCGAAGTGGGGCAGAATCCCCTGCCGCTCCCGGGGATGTCCCAGGGGTAACAGCAGCATGGGGGTTGAATCCGAATAGGCGGTGGCCACACCGGCATAGGCGTTCTCAGCCCCGGGCCCGTACTGCATGGCGAATACCCCCATGCGCTCGCCGTTGGTCACCCGGCTGAAACCGTCGGCGATTCCCACCCCAACGCGCTCCTGGCGGCAGATGATGGGCCGAATACCCGCCTTGGCGGCGGACTCGATTACCGGCGTGGTGGGGAAGCAACTGAGGTACTCCACCCCTTCCCGTTTCAATATTTCGATAATGGCATCTACAGTTTGCACCGTTCTCCTCCCAGGTTGTGTTTGGTTCAAGCCCAAGGTGCGTTAAAATGCGCCGCCGCCGGCACATGGGTAGTGGCCTCTGTAATAGGCGCACGCGAGGATAAGACTACCCGTTGGGGGATGGCCGGAATAGGGGTCTGGATTGACACGGAGAGTATACCACCGGGGAGACATAACGCGCCGGTCTTTCGACTGCGACAAGGGAGGAAGGCGGATATCCAACGGGTCTGCACCAGGTACCGAAGGACAAATGTCGATGCCGCTGGCGGCCAAGGGCCGGCGAGCTGAGCCCGATTCCGGGAAAGAGGGGCATCGGGCATCCCCGGCTATATCTCCCGGTACCGCCACAACCGGAGGAGGTAAAACCCCGACGTAAGCAAATTGGCCCCGATGCTGGCCGCCGCTATCGCCACCACGAATGGGGGAGCACTGGAAGTACCCCCAGGCCGGTACAATCCCTCGGGGTACAGCTTCGGCCCCAACTCCCAGCCGACCCAGGCCCCGGCGAGGCCTCCCATCAACGCCATTGCCAGGTGAAATGCGAGGACAGTTCGGGGTACCTCAGGCTTGAACCATCCGATGAATGCCCCAGCCGCGCCTCCCAGCCCCGCTCCGACTACGAGCAAGAACGCCGGCAGGTTTGGACCGGGAGGAGACGAGAACCAACCGGCATAG
>JADFFS010000163.1 GCA_022568195.1 Chloroflexota bacterium
AGGTATTTTCTGGAATGGATGGCCGCTATCCCCATGCCGTTTTTTGCCTCTTGGGTCCAGGTGCAGTCCTGGCAAATGACGTGCGCTTCAATTAGTGTCATGGTTTGTTGGTGACCTCCTGGCGCGGGGATTCGGTAAACCATCGCATCCAGGCGTGTTAATATACTACGGACAATAAATAATACTGCCCTTTTATTATTTGCGAACCCCTGGTATAAATCATTGATACTATGGGTAGCGTGATATCTATGCATTTTATTATATTAAACCGCTGTTCTGTAAATCGCCGCGTTTTGGGGTTGACCACCGTCCACCTCAAACTGGGTTTCTAGAGAGGAGGCATCCAGTGCAGGTCCCAGCCCCGCCGTTCCACACGTCCTGTACGAGCAGCGGGCATTGACGCCATTTAACGGGGCGGCTACACTCGTTTTAGATAATGCTAATTCCTGTCGATGATTGAACAACGAGCGGAACAGGTCCGGGTGTGCCGTGTTTGCGGCCACCTAAATCCTTCGGACGGTATAACACGGTGTAACGGTTGCTGGGGTTTGCTATCCGGAGCCAACCTGGTTCCCCGGGCAGATGCGGAGCGGCGTTCCCGGTTTCCCCGGATCGGCGTTTGGCGTAAGCGCCACATCATTCTGCCGGCGGTCCTGGTCCTGGCGGTGATCATCTGGAAGGCCATCAGCCTCCTCGAGCTGACGCCATTGGTCTTTGCGCCTGATGGAGCCACATCGCAAATCAACGCCGCCGCCGGCTCCCAGAATTGGGCCCAACCTCGAAACGATGCCCGGAGCTCGGGATTTACTTCCCTCCAAGCCCCGGCACCGCAGAAGGTCAAGTGGACCTTCTCAACCGCGAAACCGCTGCTCTCTTCGCCCGCCGTGGTGGACGGCCGCGTCTACTTCACGACGGAAGATAAGCGCACCATTGCCCTAGACGCGGAAACGGGAGCGGTTGTCTGGGAATATCCCCTGGGCTCTCCCTCCAGCTCCACGCCCGTGGTGACCGACGATCTGGTGATTTTCGCCATACGTCCCGGCTTGGTCGTGGCCTTGGACCGGCCCACGGGGACCCTTCGCTGGGAAAGAGACATGGGGGACCCCGTCCTGGCGTCTCCCATCTTGGCGAATGGCACCGTTTACATCGGCGCCGCGGATTCGGCGCTGCACGCCCTGGATGCCGCTACGGGACGCCTGCGCTGGTCCTATGCCACCAATGCATGGGTTATCGCCCCTGCCTCCTACGCCGACGGTATTGTGGCGGTGGCATCCCAGTCCAGTATTGTCAATATTGTGGGTGACAGGACCGGCAGGAGGCAGCTAATCTTTGACGCCGGCAGAAGCAGGCGCATCGCCGGCGGCCCGGTGATTCAGGGAGACCGGGTCTACTTCGGTACCCGGGACGGCACTGTTTGGGCTATCGACTCGAAGGCCCGGATCTGGCCATTCGAGAGGGCTATCCTGTTAATCAAGCTCAACCTCCACATCTGGGGCCTCGTTGGGGCGCCTATTCAGAAAGGGAGTGTTTGGTCCACCTTCGTGGGGGGCGACATATCACGGGCTGTCGCGGTAACGCCGGATTCGGTCTACGCCGGCACCAGAGAAGGAAGGGTGGCCGCTCTGGATGTTGCCACCGGCGAAGAGCGGTGGGTCACCGAAACGGGCTTTCAGATAACCTCCTCTCCTACCGTAGCCGGAACAACGGTTATGGTCGGGACCAAGGACGGCAAAGTTTTGGGTCTGGACACCGCGACCGGCAAAGTGATCTGGGACTTCCAAACCCAGGGGCAAATCACTGCCGCCCCGGTAGTTGCCGGGGATACGCTGTACGTGGCGTCGCGGGATGGCACCCTGTACGCCCTAACCGCTCCTTAGAATTCCATAAACTTCCTCACGAGAGCGTTCAATACGAGAGCGTTCAATATTTGGCCATCCCTGCTCCCAAACCCCTCCTCTCCCACTCCTTTCCTTTAACTAACCCGATGTCCAAGTTTTTCAGTGTCACCCTGAGCGAAGCGAAGGGTCCGGGGCTGGGTGGCGCCCCCACCCCAGATGCTTCGCCGCTGCGGCTGGCTCAGCATGACATTTTCTCTTGAGAAGGTGTACGGCTGTTCACGCCAAAAAATCATGCACACGGGGTTAGCTAATCACCGGGTGCGGGCCATCAAAGCCCAGCGCCTAACATTATCCGGTGGTGCCCTGCTCACGATTGCGCCACCGGCCACACTTTCACGGAGGCACAACCCAGCCTATAATGGTGAAACACCCAGCACGCCGCCCGGCAATGGGCCGAGGATGAGCGGGCATCGGACACCCTTCGGTCTTAAATCGCCGGCGCGTACCGGGAGGACCCTCCATGGTGGTGGCAGCGAGCAGCGTTAGGATGGACCCGGACGCTCTGGCCCGGATCGAGCAGCTTTTCCAGCAGCAGATAGAGGAACACCTGCATCCTGGGGCTGCCCTGGCGGTCTATCGCCACGGGAAGCCGGTCCTGGACCTGTACGCCGGTATCGCCGACAAGGATTCCGGACGGCGGGTGGCCCAAGACACCATGTTCGTCCTTTACTCCTCCACCAAGCCCCTGGCCGCGGCCAGCCTTTACATCCTGTGGGAGCGCGGCAAGCTGGTCTGGGATGACCCTGTGGCCAAATACTGGCCGGAGTTCTCCGCCAACGGCAAGGCTGGCGTCACCGTACGGCACATCCTGACCCACCAAGGCGGGTTTCCTGAGACCCCACAAGACCTGACCTGGGATAAGTTCCTTGATTGGGACGCCGTAGTCCGAGCGATGGAGGGGGCCACGCCCATCTACGCTCCGGGCACGGAAATCGCATATCATTCCATCAACTTTGGCTGGGTGATCGCCGAGTTGGTCCGCCGGATCGATGGCCGGTCTTTTGATGAGTTCATCCGGGACGAGCTTACCGCGCCTCTGGGCATGGCCGACACCTACGTTGGGCTGCCCGGTGACCAGGAGCACCGGGTGTCCCGGGTGCACCCCATGGGAGACCTGCCCGGCGACCGCTTGGAGTTCATCGCGGATTACAACCGGCCCGAGGTACACCAAGCAGTGGTCCCGGCAGCCTGCGGGATCGCCACGGCCAGGGACCTGGCAAGGTTTTACGCCATGATGGCCAACGGAGGCGCCTTGGACGGCGTGACAGTTCTGAAACCGGCGACCGTCGCCGAGGTCACCCGGCTTCAGGTCCAGGGGATGGACCGGACCATCGGCCAATACGTGCGCCGCGCCCTGGGGTTTGCCCTGGGCGACGAACGGATGGGCTGCTCCGATGAGGATGGCATCGCCACCTTCGGGCACGGCGGCGCTGGGACCTCGGTGGGCTGGGCCGACCCCGAATCCGGCCTGGCCGTGGCCTATATCACCAACGGCTTTCAAGCCAACGAGACCAACAACCCCCGGCTGGCGGCCGTTTCCCGGGCGGTGCGTGACGCCTGCCGGTAATCAATTTCCCGAGTTATTAGAATTCCCCGGATTGTATTGGACAATTGTATCGAACAAAGGATGGACCGCTATGACCGAAGCAGACACCCGAGAGCTGTTGGACTGGGACGCCTTGGAGGTCGGGGAGACCTTTGAAAAATTCCATTACGTGTTGACCGCGGACATGATCGAGGCCTACAGACTAGGTGTTATGGACCCGGAAGCCAGCTACCCCACCATCTCCCACAAAGTGGACGTCAAGCAGTACAACAAGAAATATCGGGACAACGGGTCGGTCAACGCCCGTTGCGCCTTCTACTGCTACAACCCTCCGTTAGCCGGGAAGACTATCACGGTCACGGCGTGGATCGCGGACAAATACCTGAGAAGAGGCAAAAATTACATAGTCACCGAGGCGGTCTCGGTGGACGAAGACGGCCGCCTGATCGACCGGGTGATTACCCACGAGCTGAAGCAACCCTCGGAGTTGGGCAAGAAATGGGGAGGCTAACCAGGAAATACGAGATTGGAGAGGAAGTTGGGCCTCTGGTAAAGGAAATGACCCAAGAGGCCATCAACCTGTTTGAAGGAAGCTCCGGCGAGTCCGGCCCCTCCCAATTCACCGACGAGGAGACCGCGGCCCAGACCCTGGGGACCACCGGTACCGTGGCTTCCGGAAGAATGTCCCTGACCTTCGCCATCGAAATGCTGCGCAGGTATTTCGGCGGGGACGTGTTTAACCGCGGGGGGATGGTGGACCTGCGGTTCCTGAGGCCCGTCCGCCCGGGGGACACGATCACCTTTACAGGCAAGATTTCGGAGATAACCGCCGAAGTCAACGGCAGCAGGGTATCCGTCGACATTCAGGCCACCAATCAAAACGGCGACACCACGGGAGTCGGCAAAGGGAGTGCCGTGGTCCCCAACGCCTACCTGGCACAGGAATAAGGCCTATCCTCACCCACCCGCAGATCCCAATCGCTCCCCCATTTCCATTGCCAGCCTAGAGGCTATTTCAAAATCCTCTACGACCCGTTGTTGGGTCCTTCGACACGCTCTGGACGAACGGTATGTCCCCGTTCGTGGTGAGCCCTTCGGCGGAGTTTACCCTGAGACAGACCGAAGGGCTCAGGACAGGCTTGTCGAACCACTTTTTAGATAGTTTCTAATAGGGCCTGGTTATCTTGGCAACCTCCTTCAACTTCTCCATGGAGAAGGAGGAGGACTGGCATAGGTCTATGGTCTTGTGCTCGAATTCGGCGATGGTGGCCACCATTTCCGGAATCTTGCCGGCGATCTCGAAGGGGATTGAAGAAACCCCGTGTTTATCGCCGTGCAGCAAGTCCCCTGTGGATACGGTCAGGCCTCCCACCGTGACCGGAATCCCGATCTCAACCAGGTGCACGTAGGCGTGAGATACCGAAACCTCTTTGGCGAAAAACCGGAACCCCAAGTCGTGGACTTCATCCAGGTCTCGCACCGTGCCGTCGGTGGCCACACCCACGGCCCCCAGTGCCTTGTGGATGTTGCTCTGGACTTCCCCCCAATAGGCTCCCAGTGGTGGGTTGTCGATGTCGTGCAGCACAATGAACCTGGGCTCGGGCACCGAAACGATCAAGTCCCACCAGTCTTCGCGGGCCACGTTGCGGCCTTCCGGTTGGTAGGCGCTGATGACTCCCGTCACCGCGTAGCCGACCACCGGCGCGAAGTCTGGGAAAACAGCCTTGATCTCCGGCAACATGAACCCACGGTTCTTGGGTTGTACGTTGAACCCCTCGATGGCATTGCAAATGCTTGGGCAATCAATTTCGCCGAGGGCTTTCAGTAACGCCTGGTCAACGGTCTTGTACAAAAGTCACCTCCATCGGCGCCCGATTTTTCGCTGGCGGCCGGTCCCCCATTATACATACAAGTACGTACAAATTTTTACACCCAAACAAATATTTCGGCCACGGGTTACCCGCCGGGTTGGGGCGCGGGTGGCTCCGGAGCAACGCGTGCTGGGTCTGAGGAAAAACGACTGCCTATTACGTCGCGTCCACGGCGAGGCCTGACCCCACCTCTACATTACCGGCTGAGCTAATGATGCTGCCATGCTCCAACTCTATCCTGGCGTCGCAAATCTCCAGGGTGCTCATCCGGTGGGCGACCAGCAGGGTGGTCCGGCCTTTCATGAGCCGCTCCATGGTCTCCATGATCCCGGCTTCCGTGGCCATATCCACCGAGCTGGTGGGCTCGTCCAGCACCAGGATAGGGGCGTCCTTGAGAAAGGCCCGGGCCAAGGCGATGCGCTGGCGCTCCCCTCCCGATAACATCATTCCTCGTTCGCCCACCAGCGTGTCGTAGCCTTCGGGTAGCCCGGCGATGAAGTCGTGAACGTTGGCCGCTTGAGCTGCCTCAACGATCTGTTGACGTGAGGCGCCGGGGCGGCCGTAGCCAATGTTCTCCGCGATGCTGGTGGAAAACAATACCGGCTCTTGCAGAACGATGGCCAGCTGGCCGCGTAAGCTGGCCAGCTTA
The DNA here is from genome assembly GCA_022568195.1 of Chloroflexota bacterium. Lineage (GTDB taxonomy): Bacteria > Chloroflexota > Dehalococcoidia > Lucifugimonadales > UBA3495 > JADFFS01. The sequence goes on from JADFFS010000163.1 coordinate 5,965, forward strand.
TAATCTCTCAGGTCTATCCCATCCAACAAAATTCGTCCGGCGCCGGGGTCATAAAACCGGGCAACAAGGCTTACCAGTGTGGTCTTGCCGGCGCCGGTCCTTCCCTCAATACCCAGCCGGGTGCCCGCCGCCACGCGGAAAGACACATTCTTTAGTACGTTGCCAACGTCCTGGTAGCCGAAGGAGACGTCACAAAATTGAATCTCTCCCGCAACCCGGCTCAATGATCGAGCGCCCGGCCGGTCCATAACGTCGGGCACCTCATCCAGAAGCTGGAAAGCCCGTTCGGCGCTGGCCAGTGAAGATTGGAGGTTGGCGACTTGCCGGCTGATGGTCCGCAACGGATTGTATAGCTGGGCCAGGTAAAACAGCACCATCAGCAACTCGCCCAGCGAAAGCACCCCCGATTGGACGTTCCGTATCCCAACGAAGAGGACCACGGCGGTGCCAATGGCGGTGGTCATGTTGACCAGCAGACCGAATGCTCCTTCCGCAAAGGCCAGGCGGATGCGGGTCTGCACCCCAAGCAGGGAGTGGCCGACGAACCGCTCTTGCTCCTGGTCTTCCCGCCCAAAGGCCTTCACCACGCGGAACGCCGATAGCACCTCTTGCACCACCTGAAGCGCACCGCTCTCCAACCCCCGGACATACCTGTACTGGGGCCGCATCCTCAAGTTGTAGGTCCGAGCAAACGCGAAGAGGAAGGGGGAGACCACCAAAGCCACCAGCGCCAGTTGCCAGTCGATGCGGGTGATAACGACGATGGTTACCACCAGCATAACGGTGGCGGACAGCAGGGATATGACGCTGGTAATCATGATCTCGCGGATGGCCGGGGCGTCGTACTGGATCCGATAGAGGGAGTCGGCCGTTCCGGTGGAATCATGGAACAGCAGGGACAACCTTTGAACGTGGCGAAACAGGGAAGAACGAAATTCCAGTATGAGGCCTTCTCCGGCTCTGGCCCGTAGCACGTACGCGGCCAGTTCTTGCACCTGGGTCAGCAGGACCACCGAAACCTGCATGCCCGCAGCCATGGCCAGCAACCTGATGCTGGAGCCGGTAAGCCAGCCTGGCAGCAGGGGCGCCAAGAATCCGGGCACCGGGCTGGAGCCCACCACGCTGTCCACGGCGATTTTCAACGGCACGGGGCCCAGCAGCATGAGAGGGGTAGCGATCAAACCCAGCAGGAATATTCCGATGATGTGGGGCCAGTAGGGTCTACCCTGGCGCAAGAGGCGTCGAAAAAGTGTGGAATCGGTGTAATGGCCGGTGGGGATTGGGTTACTTCCTATTCATCCCGAATTGCGGCGCTCTCGGCAACGGCGTCTTGAACGCCATCGCCGCTTGGCCATGATTGTGCTCATGATTATAGATTTACCTTCAAATCCGGTCAACATTGAGCATTACCCACCAACGCCGCGCTGGTTTTCGAATGTCCCCTTCGATACAATGGCCGCAAAAATGGCGGCCACTCACAGAATGCCGGGCGGCGCCCAGCCGATGGCAGGTTGGGCCACTGTGTTCCAATTAACGTCCCAGGAAGGCAATGATGACAGCGGCCTTCGGCTACCTGCTTCCCACCCGGGAGATGGTCATGTCTAAGGGAATGCCGGACATCGGCCGTTTCTTCGGCTGAATCGGAGCTACGAGCCTTTGTGGAGGGTTACTACGGCGCACCCAATGAGAGCATGTCGCGGATCCAGAGCTTGCTGGCCGCTCCTGCCGGCCGGTGCGTTCCTGGCTGCAAGATTTCATCAGCGCCGGAGCACAGACGGTGGTGATTAGATTCGGCGGCCCGGACCAGACCGGCCAGTTGGAGCGGTGCGCCCGGGACGTTTTGCCCCTGGTCCATGACGCCTGATTCCAGCTCCGGGCCGCCATTGCATTTGCCCCGCCCTCCCCTCGC
>JADFFS010000164.1 GCA_022568195.1 Chloroflexota bacterium
GCGGAGAGACCAGGAGTGGCCGACTCGGGCCGCTCTGCCGGGTGCTTGGCCAGGAGCCGCAATATCAGGGCTTCCAGTGGCCTTGGGCAGATGGCGTTGTGCCAGATTGGAGACACCGGTGGAGTGTTGATGTGCTGGCCGATGATGGCCACGGCGTCGTCACCCAGGAAGGGCGGTCTGCCGGTGACCATCTCGTAGAGCATGGCCCCCAGGGAGTACAGGTCCGACCGGGGCGTCACCTCGCCGCCCATGGCCTGCTCCGGGGGCATGTAGGACACCGTGCCCACCATCATTCCTTCGGTGGTGAGGCGGGAGCGGTCCAGGGCCACCGCCAGGCCGAAGTCGCCGATCTTGGCGATACCATCCTCTGTCAGCCACACGTTGCCCGGCTTCAGGTCCCGGTGGACGATGCCGCGGCTGTGGGCGAACTCCATCCCCCGGCAGGTCTCTTGGGCGATTTTGATAGCTTGCTCCAGGGGAAGCCGGTGGTCGGGGGCTTTCTCAATCAAACCTTCCACATCACCGCCACCCATTAGCTCAGTCACCATGTAGGGCTGGTCCGCCTCTTGGCCCAAGTCGAACACGGTGACAATGTTTGGGTGAGAACCCAGGCGGCCCATGGCCTGGGCCTCCCGCTGTATGCGGGTGCGGGAGACCTCGTCCAACCCTTCGGACTTGATCAGCGCGAAGGCCACCTCTCGGTCCAAAGTTGTGTCGTGGGCCAGGTAGACTTTCTTCTTGCCGCCCTCACCCAGGAACCGCTTGACCTGGTAGCGGCCGTTGGCGAAGCTTGTCCTGAGCTCAGCCGAAGGGGAGGCGGGATGGTCCGTTGCCACGGGTAATGTTGAAGGACTCGTCTGCGGTGATTGGGAGCTGCTCGTATCCCGCTCAGCAGCAGCCAGGTAAGAGCGGGCGTCACTATTCTCAGGATCAAGCCGGAGCACGTTGCGGGCACGGTCACCAACTGTCGCCCAATCGCTGACGGCGATCGCTGCTTCGGCTTCGTCCAGCAGACGATCAATCTGCCGTTGGACACGCTCGCTGGCCATAATGGGGAAATAGTACGTCGGAGGGGGCGGCTTGTCCACCGGCCAACTAGCTAAGCAGCGCCCGTGGCATTAGGGGCCTTTCTCAGCAATAGAGTGGCGCGGGAATCTGCCGAAGGCTGACCCGCATCTCATAAAGTAGTACAGATCAAACAGGAGGACAAAACAATGGCGAGGCACGCTGTTTCGGGAATGCTACGCAGGATCACCCATAGCTGCTCAGGGTTCGGCCACTACTTTATGAACGTCCAGAGTAGCAATTGTAGGGATTGCCCAGACTGCCGTTGTGGAGAGGGGCCCAGTCTACAGGAAGCCCAAAAAGACTACCGAGCAATGGTCCGCTTGACGTATGTCCCACAGGTATAGCACGCGCTACTAGTTGATGAGGTAGGCTCGATAGGAAACCAAGCACAATCACGGCCCCCGGCCTTGTAGGACCGGGGGCTCTTCTATTTGTTCTAGCTAAGCCTTCAGAATATCGCGGAAATGGCGAAGACGTCCGCTCGTCGGGCTAACGGGTCAGTCTAGCGGATTGTGTATGCGCCGGGCTACGGTTGGCCCGTGGCGCCCTAGGTCCACTGGGCGAAACCCATGCCGCAGCCGGTACCGGCTGGTGACCGGTAAGCGGGCACGTAATCCAACAGGTCCATTTCCAAGTGCTCCGTGGCCCCGGTCACCACGATCCAGTTCCTGATCTCGGAGCTGCCCGAATTGAGCCTTTCCCGGGGCAAGCGAGACAGCTTGTCCACGCTTTTGTCCTTCATTCCTTCCAGGGCCATGGTGTCCAACTCTTCGTCCACCACAAAGTGGCTCAGACCGCCGGAGGCCATGATTCCCACCCGGGCATCGCCGGGCCATGACTCGATGGCGCTGCGCAGTGCCTGCCCCAAGGCGTAGCACCGTTTGGGAGTCGGCTGGTTGGGGGGATAGTAGGTGTTTACCATTACGGGCACGGCGGGGATGCGGTCCCCGGTCATGATGCGGTGGTAGATGTACCCAAAGGCGTGGCCGATGCTGCCCTTGGACCTGCCGCCTTTGTCCGGATCAAAGAACTTGGAAGAGCCGGCGTCGAACTCCGCTTCCACCAGCGATTCGATGAGGTGCCTTCCCAGGCTTGGGTGGGCGGGAGCGGTGCTATCCTCTGTGGCGTATCCTATCAGCGGCTGCCCGCCCGTGCCCACGTCGGCTCCCCGGCCGCCCACGGTAACCTTGTCTCCCCAATAGATGCAGAAGCCGGGCATGTTGTCGTCTTGCAGATACTCCTGCTGGTCGTCTCCCACCATAACCAGGATGTCCAGGTTGGCCTGGGAAAGGGTTTCCGCCAGCCTTGCGATGCCTTTCTGGTTGCGCTGGTGCCTCTCGCTCATTTTCTCCGGGGTGATTTCCTTGGCGATCCGCGCAACGTCGGTCCTGGCCAGCAGGTCCTCATAGTTGGAAACCACGCCGTCGGTTCCGATCAGGGCGGTGTTGCCCTTGTCCCGCTCGCCTCGAGCCAGCCATCCCTCGGCGGGGGTGCTGAGCTGAGGGCTGTGGGAGCTTGCCAGACCCAATACTAACTGTGCCATTGCTGTTCTCCTGATGTGCCGGCCGAGGATTCGATACGCGGCCGGACGACTAAAATGTTGGTTCAGCGATATCCCGGAGCGCCGCCGATGGGTACTCGCATACCTGGGACGCCATCCGGTTTGGACCAAGTTTACACCACAGCCGGAGCCCAATCCACCAGTTTCAGTGGCTTTACCCTGGGCGCCAGCCCGGAGACCGTATGTCCTCACGCTGCCACTGACACTAGCGATCTTGGGCTTGCGCCGGTGTGGGAAGCGGTGGTTTGGCTAGCAGGAGTACCAACATCGTGGCAAATCCCAGGACGGCAAGAGTTGCGAAGGCGTAGTGGTAGCTTCCGGTGAAGTCGAATATCAGGCCGGAGAATACCGCCCCGATGGCCTGACCCAGGGAGACGAATGGCTCCGTTACCCCTCGTATAGCGGCCAAGGACCGCCGGCCAAAGTAATCGGCGTAGGCCACCACGGGCACCACCAAGATTCCACCCACCGCCGCGCCGAACATGGAAGCTGCCACCAGGGCTTCAACCGGTGTATCCGCAATGGTGAATAAAGCCAGCGCGGCGGTCATCAGCAGAGCGACTCCGGCGTAGGTATACCGTACCGGGACCCGCTCCACCAGCCAACCCCAGACTATGCTGCCCACGCCGGTGAAAACCGCGTTGAGGCTGATAGAGACCGTGGAAATGGCAACCCCCAGACCTTGGTCGATGAAGTATGCTCCCTGATGGATGTTGGTCCCGGATTGCAGCAGAAACAAGGAGCCCGTAGCGAGGGCAAGCAGCCACAAGGCAGGAGTGCGGCTTGCTTCTCTCAAGGTCCAACCGGGCTCTTCTGGGCGGGCACGAGACCTGCCGTGTTCTGCGGCCGTATCCGGTGGGTCGCCGTCGGGTCTTAGCCCCACGGCTTCGGGACTCTGGCGTATCAACAGGGACACCGGTACCAATGCCCCGGCCCACACCAGCACGCCCAGGAGGATCCAGGCTTGCTGCCAACCCCAGGACGAAATCGCGAATCCGGCGGCCAAGGGAAACAGGACCATGCCTATGGAGTGGGAAACGAAGAGCAGGCCGGTTGCCCGTCCTCTTTGCTTGATGAACCACCGGGAAACCACCACCGAAGCCCCTATCTGCACCGTGCTGGAGAACATCACGCGGCCCGTGCCGTAAGCCAGGTAAAAGATCAGCGGCACGGTGGCCCACGCCAGGGAGATGGTGGATAACCCTAGGATCAAGACGCTGAGGGTTAGCAGTAGCCGGACCCCGTACTTGTCCAAAGCCCAACCGGCGGCGGGGGAAGCCACCGAGGATACCAGCCCTCCCAGGCTGGCTGCGCCGGCGATCAGAGTCCGGCTCCAACCCAGCTCCTGAGAAATGGGATAGATGAATACAGCCAGGGTCAGGCTGCCGGTGGCGTTGCGGGCGATCATCGAGCTGCCCGCGGCGAAAAGGATGACCCAGCCGTAGTAAAAGGGCAGTCTATTTGCCAAACGAAAAATCATCTAGTTTGCTCGACAACTGGTATATTAGTTTGTGACGTCACGGAACTTCCGGCCTGGCCTGATTTGTGATAATGGGAAAGGCCGTTGCCGGTAGCTAACCCAGGAGGAACGCTGCCATGTGCGGACGGTTCACCCTTACTTCAAACATGGACGACCTGCAAGGCAGGTTTGGTTTCGAGGCCCGGGACCTGGTTTTCCGTCCCAGCTACAACATTGCGCCGACCCAGCTGGTCCTTGCCGTGACCAACGACGGCCAGCGCCGGGCCGAGCTCATGCGGTGGGGCCTCATTCCATTCTGGGCCAAGGACATCAAGATCGGCTACAGGATGATCAACGCCGTGGGGGAGACAGCGGCCACCAAGCCGGCCTTCCGGGCGGCGTTCAAAAAGCGGCGTTGCTTGATTCTGGCCGATGGTTTTTTTGAGTGGCGCAAGGACGGCAAAGAGAAGATTCCAACCTACATATTCCTCAAATCCCAGGAACCCTTTGCGTTCGCCGGACTATGGGAGACCTGGAAATCCCCGGAAGGCGAGACAGTAAAGTCCTGTACTATCCTCACCACCAAGCCCAACGAATTCATGGAGCCGATACATAATCGCATGCCGGTGATTCTGTCCGGCGAGACCGAAGCCCTATGGCTGGACCCAATGACCGAGGAGCCGGACGTGCTGCAACCCTTGATCCAACCTGCTCCCGCGGAGCTGATGGAGTCCCGCATAGTGTCCAGCTTGGTTAATTCTCCCAAGAACAACAGCCCGGAGTGTGTAGTTCCCATCACCGGCGGGTTGCCTGGCTTTTAGCCAAAGCCGCAACATATTCGCCACCCGCCCTGGATTGTGTGAATAATTCGGGAATTAGGCAAGCGCCGGACCTCGGGGCTGCCGGTTCAAGAACGCGCATGGCTAAATGATTAAAATCAGTCGGTGAAATGGGGCGCCACCTGGGTGGCGAACAGCTCCAGAGATCTCATCACCTTCTGGTGCTCGATGCCTCCGTAGTTCACGAAGAAGATCAGGTTTTCCACGCCGGATTCCCGCAACTTCTCAATCCGTTGGGCCACCTGGTCCGGCGTACCAAACAGGGCCACATTATCGAACGCGGCGTCGTAGTCAAAAGCAACGTCCCGGGCGAACCGGCGGCGGTAGGCCGCGAACTCTTCGGGTAGTAACTCAACTTGATGGTCCGGGGGCGCTCCCACCTCCTGGCCGGTCTCCTTGAACCACATGAAGGGAACCCTTGTGTCCTGTCGCGCCTGCTCCTCGCTGGCGGCTGTGTACATTGGGCGGGCCACGACAACCCGGCTGGGATGATAGTCGTGCCCGGCCTCACCCACGGCGCTGCGATATCCCTGGATTTGTTGGGCAACTTGGGCAAACGGTTCCCCCTGCCCGATCATCAGGTTCCAGTCGTTGCGGGCCACCCGGTCGACGCTGGCCGGGCTGGAGGCCGCCACCCAAACCGGTGGGTGGGGCGATTGTACCGGTTTGGGATGAATTGTCATTTCGTTAAAGGTCCAAAACTCTCCATGGTGGTCGAAGGGCTCGTCCAGGGTCCAGGCTTTGATGATTACCTCCATCGATTCTTCGAAGCGGCGGGTGGCCTCCTCCATGGGGATGTTGAACTTGTGATACTCGCCCCACTGGAATCCCCGCCCCACCCCGAAGTCCAACCGGCCGTGGCTCAACAGGTCCACCGTAGCCGCCTCTTCGGCCACCTGGATGGGGTTGTGAAAGGGCAGCACAGCTACCGCGCTGCCCAGCCGGATGGTTTTTGTGACGCCGGCCAGGTAGGCCAGTACGGTCATGGTCGCTGAAATGATGCCATGCCGGGAGAAGTGGTGCTCGGTCAGCCAGACCGAATCGAACCCCAGTTGTTCGGCCCACTGGACCTGCTCCAGCGCCTCGGTGTAATACCTGGCTTCAGCTTTGGGGTCGGGAAGCTGTACCGATTGAAATAGGCCAAATCGCATCTAATGGCTCCTGGTTTAGGGTGGGAAACGCCGCTGACATGATATCACTCTGTAAGGACCTTCCCTCAGGCCCGTTGCCACCGGCGTGTTGGATGATTGCCTGGGAAATATCAACGGCGGTGGCGGTGAAACGTTCGGCAGGCTTCGAGGGCCGAGACTACCTGCTAAAAACAGAACCAATTTACGATGAAAAATGGGATAGCAGAGGCCAGCATCAAGATGATGAATCCCACGGCCCAAGAACGCCGCCCGGTTTGTAACGAGACGATGCCGCCCACCAGGCAAGCCAAAGTTATCAACGCGGTAACCGTTGAAAGCAAGATGCACATATTAGCTCGATTAGGCCGGTTAGGCTTTTGGGTACAGCACTGGGCTGGGCATTTTGATACATCTAAGCCCAGCGTCGCATAACGCCGGGTTTCAGCGGCCACCGGCTAGAACAGCGTGGGACAAGGCTTGCCGGATCAGGAAAACATGGCTTGCAGGGGAGAGACGCCGCTTATAACTTCGGCGTCGATGCTGTCGATAGTCGGGCGGCCACACATTCCCATGGTCCCTTCCAGCTCGTCTCTTAGCATCTCCAGAACGGAGCGCACGCCGTTTTCGCCGTCCACCGCCAGTCCCCAGAACAATGGGCGGCCGATTAGCACCGCCCGAGCGCCCAGGGCCAGGGCCTTGAACACGTCGGTCCCCCGCCGGATGCCACCGTCCATGTATACCTCGGCTTGGCCTCCCACCTCCGCCACCACCTCGGGCAATACCTCGATGGTCGCCAGGGTAGTATCCAGGTAGCGAGCGCCATGATTGGACACAATGATCCCTTTGGCGCCGTGCTCGGCACTGCGCTTGCCGTCCTCTCCGACCATGATGCCCTTTACCACCAGAGGCAACCTGGTGTTGGCGGCCAGCCAGTCCAGGTCCGGCCACGTTGTAGCTTGGTCCCGAATGTCGCTGGGGCCGGCGGGCGCATCGGCGGCGAACTTCCAGGTGTGGGTGGCAAGGTCCAAGTGGGCGTAGTTGGGCGACACACTGCCAACGTAGTTGTTGCGGATGTTGCGCTCCCTCTTGGGCTTGATTTTGGCGTCCAAGGTAAGGCACAGCGCGGAGTAGCCAGCCTCTTCGGCGCGGCTGGCCATCTCCAGGGTCAGTCCCCGGTCTTTGAAAAAGTACTGCTGGAACCAAATAGGGCCGGTGGCGGCTTGGGCCACCTCTTCCAGAGTACGGGAGGCGTGGGAGCTCAGGACCATTATGGTGTCCATGGCGCCGGCCGCTCTGGCAGAGGCCAACTCTCCCTCCAAGTGCGCTGCGCCGTGGTTTCCCGCAGGGTCCAGCATGATGGGCAAGGCTATCTTTTGGCCCAAGACCGTGGTGCTCAAATCCCGGTTGCTGACGTCCACCATCATCCGAGGACGGATCATGATGGAATCGAAGGCCGCGCGGGTGCGCCTGAGGGTTATCTCGTCGGTGGCCGCTCCAGCAATAAAGTCGTAATTGCCCTGGCTCAACCGCTCTTTAGCTATTTCTTCGTACTCAAAGATGTTCACAGGTTCGGCAGTCATTCTGGTCGCCTCCGGCACACAGTGTTCGATGGTTGACGGTTAAGCTGGTACGCCTAGGAACTCCCGGGTGGCCGCAATGAACTCGCCAGGTTTGTCTACTGTGACCACGTGGCCTGCCCCGGCCACATCAACCGAGGAAAACTGTTTCCCCCGTTGCTTCATGCGTTCGATGGTTTCGTCGGATACAAGCCCGCTCTCGGCGCCCCGGACTTCCAAAATCGGGCAG
>JADFFS010000165.1 GCA_022568195.1 Chloroflexota bacterium
CTATTGGTGTCTCTTATCAATTCCTCGTTTTGTTTCGGTGTCAACTGGCTGGAGCCAGCGTTTCCCATATCGACCTGGCCCACCTTGAGGGCCGAGATGAAGCGGGCGGCTTCGACGATGATGAAGTGGTCGATGCTCCCGAAGAAGGGCCGCCCCTCTTTAAAGTAGTTGGGGTTCTTGATCACTTTATAGAAGTTGCCCCGCTTGTACTCGGTGAGCATGAAGGGACCGGAGCCGGAGTTGTGCTCGATGACGTTTTCGCCCTGGTTCAGGTCGATATCCTGCTCCAGCAGGTGCTTGGGCAGGATCTTGGCGTAGTCAACGGACAGGAACTTGATGAAGGCGCTCGAGGGGAACTGGAGGTTGAACTCCACCGTGTTCCGGTCGATGGCCTTCAAACCGCCCTCGGACAGCGGCTTGACGTAGTTACGGCTGAGCCCCGACCTGCCGGGGGAGACGTCGGGGTCGTAGTACCGGGAGAGGGCGAACACCACGTCATCGGCGGTCACATCGGTGCCGTCGTGCCACTTGGCATTCTCATTGAGGTGGAAGGTGAAAGTCATGCCACCGTTGGTGACGTCCCAACTGGTACAGAGGTCACAGATCACTTTGGTGGTGTCTACCGAGTCGTACTGTACCACCTGGTTGTAGAGCTGGGAGTAGGAGATTACGCTGGAAAGGGAGGCGGAGCCCAGCGGGTCCCAGTCCTTGGTGTCGGCGTAAGCGCGCATGTTGACATGCGATCCGTACACCGGCCGCTGGCTGGGTATCGGCGTAGCCGCGGCGCCCGGAGTGGCGGTGGGGATAGGGGTATTTGTCGCGCGGGTGACCACCGTAACAGGAACCTCTTTCTCGACAACTACCTCTTTGATCACTTCTTTAATCACTTCTTTTTCAATGATAACCGGAGTTGCCGCGGCGCCGCCGCAGGCGACAGCCAGCACAAGTAGAGAAGCGCCAAGGAGAGTGAGCAATGTCCGAAAGTTTACCCGGGGCTGTGTCCGCATAGATATTCCTCCATTTTGTGGGACTGATTCAACTACCGTGACCTGTTACGTTATAAATCCACCAGATGGATTTACGTTGAATCTGGTGGACCGACGCTTTACATTCGCAGCCTGTATGCGAGGCCTTGAGCCATCCCAGGCTTAACCAACCTAAAGATGCAATGTTAGCTATGTAAAACGGTGCGGGTTCTAACTTAACAAAGCTAGTAAGTCAAGTAATCTGTGCTTGTACAGTGGTTATGGCACAGGCTAAACGTTCAGTAAAAATGTCTCTCCATCACTCCGATTTTATCGGAGTGATGGAGAGAGCACCGGCTCTACGAAAAGGCTGAAGGTTACACGGTTATGGCGACGGTCACATGAAGCGAAAAGGAACAGCAGCGGGCATTGGAATTGAACCAGATGGAGCGTGGGGACTCACAGGGGAGGACTCCCAGGAACGGACAATGTTGTTGCCCAGTCCCGCTGGGCAACGGCCTGTTCCGCTTTATCAAGAAGCCGGTCTATTTGGCGTTGGAGCCGCTCGCTGGCCATGATGGGGGAGTAGTAATAACGGCGGCGTGGATAGGTCCAGTCGGGCCAATGCGCTCTAGAAAGGGAGTCCTGGCCGGTGTAGTCGCCACAGGTGTAAAGTTGGTAGCATCTAATCGACTTCCTGTTGGGACGGTCATATCAGGTCAAAACTCCACATCCGCCTCTACACCAACATCCTTGACCCGCTCTGCTAAACTACTACGCGCCTGTCTTGCCGGAGGGCCGCTATGCAATTGCCCACATTGGAGAGTTTATCCGGGTGCACCCTGGATAGCTTTTGCCAGGTAGAGCATCACACGTGTGTGGAAGCTCCAATCATTTGCAAGTACGGCGTCGATGTGAAGCCAATATGTTAAGGAATTTAAAAAGGAGAGACTATGCAGTTTGGACTTTTCGGGAGCGCCCAGGCGAGGCGGGGAGGCCCTAGCGACGATAGTGGCGCGGGATTCCGAGAATTCGTCGAGCGCAACGTTGAAGCTGAAGCGCTCGGCTACCACAGCACCTTCATTGTCGAACATCACTTTACCGGCTTTGGCCAAGTGTCCGCGACACTGAATTTGCTCACCTGGATCGGAGCTCGGACGACGACGTTGCGCCTCGGTACCGCAGTCCTGGTGCTCCCGTGGCACAACCCCGTTTTACTAGCCGAACAGATCGCCACCCTGGACCTCCTGTCGGAGGGCCGAGTCGATGCCGGGATCGGCAAAGGGTACCGTCTCAAGGAGTTCGATGGGTTTCACATCTCGATTGAGGAGGCGGACGCGCGCTTTGAGGAATGCCTGGAGGTTATGACGAAGGCATGGACATCGGATACCCCATGGTCGCACAAGGGCACTTACTGGCAATTCGATGAGGTGGTGGTCGAGCCACCGAGCGTCCAACAGCCTCACCCGCCTTTGTGGATGGGGGCTGGGAGCCCGGCGTCCATCAAACAGGTCGCTGCACTGGGCTTCAACATGCTGCTGGGCCAATTTGACTCTTTTGAAAAGATTACTGAGGAGATCGCTCTCTTCAAGACTGAAGTCGAGTCCCGCGGCCGCCCATTCGATCCGATGAGTGTGGCGGTGGCTCGCTCCGTCAACATCGTCGACTCTGCATCTGAGTACGAACAGGCGATCGAGAACCGCATGGCCGGGCGCCGCCGGACCCAGCAGCTGGCTCGGCGGCCCAACTTTCAGGACACGCGCGAGGTGGCCGAGGCAGGGACCCTTTATGGATCGCCGGACGATATCAGCGCTAAACTCCAGGCCCTGCGTGATGTCGGCGCCGAATACGTGCTGCTCAACAGTCCGGGCGGGCTTCCGACCTTGCGCCGCTTTGCCCAGGACGTCATGCCCAGTTTTGTCAGCGGCCCTCGAGTGGCGGTGAGCCCTAAAGCTACCGCTTAGCCTCTCGAATTATCGGCCCGCCATGACCGCATCCGGTCCTGCTGATATACTATCGGGAGCAACGTGCTGACATTGCGCCTAGTGTCCATCTGGGTTACGCGGGCCGCTAGTACGTGGTGCTGGGAAGCCAGTCTGAGTGGTAAGGCTATGGTACGAAAGTACAATATAAGTCAAAAGGTACGGGTCAAGACCAACAACGGTGGCCACAGACCGCCGCCAAACGACGTTAAAGGGTCGTTGGGCACCATCGCCCAACAATCCACCTCCAATTGGCTCGAAAACTGTGAGGCGGTCCCTCCCGAATCCCCTCCGTCATACTATGTGGATTTCGAAGAAGGGCATACCGAGCTTGTCGGCGAGGAGTGGCTGGAGGCTGTTTAAACAGCTGACTACCGTCCTAAAGACTAAGGCCGCCTCTGATGGGCGGCCTTTCTGGTTGGTTCGGATGCACACTCGCCACTGGTTATGTAGCGGCTCGCCGGTCATCATAGCCGGCGCTGGTCACAAGACCAGGGTCGAATCATCGTTGCCCTTGCCGCAATGGGTGGCTACAAACCACAACCGTTTCAAGGCGCACGCCACCTCCTCCCTGGGCTTGCCCCGTCCCAAGGTCAGCAGGAAGACGATCGGGTACAGCCCCAGGAGGATAGTTAACATCACAGGTACAAAGGTGATATCTATAAGGAAGCAAACGATGAAACTGCGCGCGCCGAAGACCGGCGCAAAACAAACATCTCGGTCCTCGTAGCTCATGCAATCACCATGCCGTTGTCGTTTGCGCTCACCGTTATTCGCTGGTTCGGCACTGCCGGCCCAGCAGCCTCGATGATATACACCCGTCGCAAGTTTTCCAAGGGGTTTGGCGGGCGACAATTAGCAGGCTTGCGCACTCCATTATTCCATGGCGGCAGGCTGTGATTCGCTCAACCCGCTGGTTCCCGCCCGATGTTTCCAGTTGAGTCTGCAGCCGCCTCGCCCGTGGTGGCGGCCTTGACTGGCAATGACCCACCGGGTATGTTCTACGGGTCCCCAGGGAACTCCCAGGAGGTAAGCCATGAAGTTCGGGTTTTTCATGATGCCGGCCCACTCTCACAACGAGAATCCGACCCTGGCCTTCGAACGAGACCTTCAGCTCATCGAGTACGCCGAAAGCCTGGGATTTGACGAGTTTTGGGTGGGGGAGCACCATACCGGAGGATGGGAAACCATTCCGGCGCCGGACATATTTCTATCCGCCGCCGCTACCCGCACCAAGCGCATACGCCTGGGAACCGCGGTGATCAACCTCTCTTACCACCATCCTTTTGACATCGCCGAGCGCATGGCCTTCCTGGACCACCTGTCCTACGGGCGGATAATGCTGGGCTGCGGTCCCGGAGTTCTAGCCCCGGACATCAAACTCTTTGGCTTGGACCCCGTGGATTTGCGTCCCATGATGAACGAGTCCCTGGACATCATCTTGAAACTGTACCGTGAAGACGGCTTGGTGTCCTATGATGGCAAGTATTGGCAGATCAAGGACATGGAGGTCCAAGTCAAGCCATACCAGCAGCCCCATTTGCCGATATACATGGTCAGCTCCGGCAGCGGGAACAGCATCAAGGTGGCTGCCGAACGGGGCCTGGGGGTCATCTCGGGCAGCTTCACCCAGACGGGCGCGATAGACATAAGCCAGCAGTGGCTGGCCTATGAGGCCCAAGCAAAGGAGGCCGGCCATACGGCGAACCGGGATGACTGGCGGCTCTCCACCAGCATATACCTGGCAGACTCAATGGACGAGGCCATCGCCGATGTTTCCCACGGGATTATGGAAGAGGCCCGGGGGTACTTCTTCAACACTGGCGGCAAGGCAACCTACGAAGCCTATCCGGGCCAGCCGGCCGAGGACATTACCCTGGATCAGATCATCGATAAGCGCAAGTGGATTATCGGTGACCCGGACTATTGCGTTAGCCGGATCAAGGACATGGAGGAGGCCACCGGCGGATTCGGCGGGCTGCTTATGGTGGCGGTGGAGTGGACCTCAACCCAGAAATGGCACAGGTCTCTGGAGCTTTTCGCCAGGTACGTGATACCCCAATTCAACGGCTCCCTCAGGGGCATACACAGCTCGTACGAGCGGATGGTGGAGGACAACCGTTTGGGCCTGTTGCCGGTGGCTCGCTCCGGAGCGGTGGCGGTAAACCTCGGCCAGTCTCCCCGGCCATAGACCAGTGGCGCCTCGCGGGAATTGTACCGGTCTCCTACAAGGGGATGATGGTCCCCCGCACTTCGTCCTTAGCCAATTCTAATGTCCCGATGGAAGGCACCAGCTTGAACCGGCGCTTGCCCGCAGCCCCCGGATTGAAGAATAGGACCGGGCCCAAGGTTTTTTGAAGCGCGATGTGGCTGTGTCCGAAGACCACCACGTCAATACCGGCGTCGACGTAGGGTTTGTTGGCAGCGTCGCCGGGTTCTTTGGGCACTTTTACTATATGGGTCAGGTAAACAGTCCGCCCAGCTAGTTCCAAGGTGACCTCCTCTGGAAACAGCGAAGCTGGACCCGTGCGGTCGTTGTTTCCCCGCACGGTGGTAACCGGCGCGATGCTCGATAACTGGTCGATGATGGCTGCGTCGCCGATATCCCCGGCGTGCAGGATATGTTCAACCCCTTGCAGTAGCTCGAGGACTCGGGGATTCAAATAACCGTGGGTGTCCGATACGACGCCTAACAGCACCATCTTATTCCCCCTTTTCCAGGCTGTCCGTCCCATTATACCGGCGTCGGCTTAGATTTCGAGCGGAAATTCCCCTGGACCGGAAATCCTGGGCGTCCATCTGCCGCTGAGCGCATCTCCTGGTTGAGGGTCAATCCTAACCCGTTGTTGTTTCAGCGACACGACTCAGTGTGCCCAAGACGGCTGAGAATACGAGCGCGAGCGCTGCCGGCAGGTAAAACAGCCCGATTGTCCAGATTCCCAAGGCGCAGAACCCCAGGAGCAGAACTGTCGGGACCCATAGCAGCACCTTGCGCCTGGCCTGCCCGGCATGCGTTAGCAGGGCGGTCAACAAGGCCAGGCCGGTCAGCACGACAGGCGTCAGCAGGAACAGAAGAACTCTGAGCCCGTTGGCCCCGATGAGCGTCTGCGTGAAGCGTGTCGGCTCGGTGGCGACGTCACCAGGTGTCACCGCAGTTACCGATACACCCTGGTAGACAGGCCCGAACACCAGCACGAGCGCCACCACCCAAGTCAGGGCGTGGGCAAAACCCGCTAAAATGACGGTGGCATCGTTGCGTTTCACGCCGTTTCACTCCAGAGGCCAGCTACCAACCCATCCGTGGCGCCGCATCGCCAGGACTTCTTATCGTCGCCCGTCACCAGCATCGAACCGATGTCAGCCCTCCTTGCCATTCCCCACGAAGTAGTCGAATTTTGACCCGGCTCGCTCTACCACCGGCTCCAGGTCCTCCTCCAGCATGTAGCCTTCATCTATCAAGGCCCGGGCCGACTCCTCCACCAGCCGTAGGTATTCCTCTTTGGAGGCGTAGCGCTCAGCGATCGACAGCCGTGGGTCTCCCGAGGATTGCCGGTCCGCGGCCGTAGCCGGAAGCCCCAGGGTCCAGCCGGCCAAGCCTCCGGTGATGCCGATGAACAGGTCGGTATTGCCGATGCTGGCGTCCCTCAAATTCCAGCCGGTATAGGTCGCCACCGGAACCGTCAGGTCCGGCAGCCGGATGCCGCTACGCTCGTTGTAGCTCTCGTCGATGTCCGACACCAAGGCCGGGTACTCTTCGCCTACGTCGGCTGGTAGTTTGGTGGTTCGGGAAAGGTGGGCCTCCGGTCCGTAGTCCAATCGCACCGCCCGGGTGGTCTGGGGAGGGACCCGGACTCCGGGCAACTTGGCGAACCGGTCCAGCAGTGAGGCGGACTCCACCGCCGTCCCGTCGGATAGGCTGGGGTGCCTGCTGGCAGGCGCGGGCTCTCCGGTGGAAACCCACCGGTCCAGGTTTTGCAGGGCCGCCCGCAACAATGGCGTGTAGTCGACGCTGTTAAACGGTAACTGTCCCCTTATCCCGTCCCTAGGCCGGACTTCCAAGGGTGGGAACTCTCCGGCGCCGTGCTGGCTGCCCGCGAAATGGTATCGCCGCACCGAGGGCGACTCGGGAGCATCGCTCATGGTCTCCAGGTCTGTGTGGATCAGGGCTGCGTCTCCCCGCCAGTACTCGGCCGAGGTGTTGGAAAACATGAGCTTGGGGACATTGCCGCGCTCTTCCATCCTGGCCAATAGGGAGCCACGTTCGCCGGTCACCGGGTCCACCTGCTCGGTGTCGGTAAAGGGAAACAGTTCGGGGATGATATAGCAAACGTCCTTGGATGGCTGGCCGAAGCGGAGGTTGAACTCCCCGCGCATGCCACCGGCCACATGAGCGATTATGCCGTCCAGCGCGACCCGCTCCTCTTCGTCCTCATGTAGGCCCAGGTGGATCATCTGGCGCAGGAACCTTCCGCTCTGGGAGCGCCCGAAGGCGTAACCGTACTCGATGGGCCCTGTGCAGGGGTTGCCTTCGCCGGCGGTCGCGTGCTTGAGGAATGACACCGTGTCTCTGACGGCGGCGAAGCCCAAACCAACTATAACGCTGCCTTTGGTCCGGTACACCAATTGGTAAATTCTGCCCGGTTGGAACCCCGAGGGCAGGTAGACGTGGTTGGGCTCGGTATCGGCGCCGGCGTCGGTTTCCTCAAGGCGAACGAAGGACCAATCGCCCCGGCTGATGGGCTGCGGCGTCTCATTGGGATGGTCTTGGACCGTCAACGTGGCCGATGGGTCGTCGGGGTCGGCGGGCGAGTGGGGAAGATGGTCCCGGTCGGCCAGAAGGAAGTGTTGAGTAAGCTCGTTACACTGGAATTGACACAGGATGCTTCCGGTCAGCGGGCCGTCTGGT
>JADFFS010000166.1 GCA_022568195.1 Chloroflexota bacterium
GCATACATCCGCGTCAACGTTCCGCCGCCGATTCCGATATCGCTGCAGTCGGTCACATCAACCGGTTCAGACCAGAGCAGCTTTCCGCTGCGGGCGTCCAAAGCCACCGCACGGCGGACATCTAGTTTTTTCATGCGCTCTTCGGCCCGCTGGGCTTCTTCGCCTTTCAGATTTTCCAACTCAGATTTGTCCTGCCGCAGAATGTCTTCCCGCTGTTGGCTGGTGATTGTGCTGTCGATGAAGAAGACCCGATCCGGGCCGAGCGCGATCGTCTGTTGGGCGATGGTTTCGCCTTGATGAATCCAGAGATGTTTCCCGGTTTTGACATCGATGGCGAAGATCGCATCGGTGGAGGCAGTTCCCGGATTGCCGCGCCGCCGCCGCTGCCGCGCCTACGGCCAATGCCTTGGTGAAGGTTCTGCGTTCCATCGCGGATGCTGAGGCGCCTGGGATCCGAATCCGTTGGATTGACTCACCGTTCCGGTGGAAGGCCACCGGCCTGAAGGGACCGACGCACTGAGGCGTATTTGCCCAGCATAACCACAGGATGGTACTGTCTCCCTCCATTGGGTATTGGGTCGAAAACAGGAACCGGTGGCAAGGGGGCCTTGACCGTCTACACCCCGCTGCTCCAAACCACCTGCCCGCCCACGATGGTCATCACGGCCCGGATATCCTTGAGCCTGTCCGGTTCCACTTCGGTGGGGTCGGCGTCCACCAGCACCAGGTCGGCCAGCTTTCCCCGGCTGATGGTGCCCTTGCGGTCTTCGCTCCCATCGGCATGCGCGCCGCCGATCGTCTGCATCCGCAAGGCGGCAGTCACCGGCACTTCTTGGCTGGTGGCAGACATCCCGGCAATGGGGGGAAATTTGGTCCCGTCCCGCGTCGTCCGGGTAACGGCGCCGTATATGGCGGGCCAGGGGTTGGGGTCGGCCACCGGGGAATCGGAGCCGAAGGCCAGGGGAACACCGGCCCGGTGAAGGGCGCCCACCGGATAGAGGTGGGGTTGCAGTTCGGGGTCCACCCGCTGGATGTAGCGGCCGCCGTTCCAGTAGAGGAAGCCGGGCTGGGTTACCACCGTAGCGCCGGTGGAGCGCACCTGGGCCACAAGCTCGGCTGGACATTCGGCGCAGTGCTCAATGCGGTCCCCGGCGGAAACGACGCTGGCCGCCGCTTCCACCGCCTCTCGCTCCACGGCGTGGATTGCCACTGGAAATCCCATCCCGTGGGCCTGGTCCACCTGGTCTCGCAGGTCTTCCATATTTGGATGTAGGGCGCCGGTGGTCAGCGTGAGCATCAATTTGGCGTGGCCCAATCGTAGCCGGCCGTCGCCGGAATGCCAGGTCAACCCTTCGCTCACCAGTTCTTGCAATTTTGAAGCGCCGGCCATCATGGTCACCCGGCAGGACAGTTGCCCCGAAGCTTGGATGCTCACCAAAGTCCGCCAGCGGTCCAGGCCGTTGTCAGGTCCCGCGTCTTGCACCGATGTTATCCCGTAGCTGAGCAGCATACGGTCCAGCCTGTACAGGCCCTCTTGAAACCCGGCTTCGTCGCCGGAATGACCGAGACGCTCCCGCAACCAGCCTGCTAGCTCCAGCAAAAGACCCGTGGGCTCCCCGGTCTGCGGTTCCCGGTCAATGAGTCCTTGCGGTGGGTCGGGGGTATCTTGGCCGATGCCAGCCATCGACAGGCCCAGGCTATTCATCACGGTGGCATGCCCGCTGCGGTGGTCCAGCCGGACGGGATGGTTGGGCGCAGCCTGGTCCAGGTCCCAACGAGTGGGGTGCCGCCCTTCGGCCAGCGACACATCGTCGTAGCCGAAGCCTCGGATCCACCGGTCCTCTGGCGTGGTCTCAACCCGGCGGCGTAGCGCCATCTGGACGTCGTGTATCGAGGAAACGGCGTCCGGACTGCAGTCCACTCCGCGCATCGAAGCCGCCGTGGCCAGCAGGTGGCAATGAGCGTCGATCAGCCCGGGAAGGAGGGTCATCCCCTGGCAGTCGATGGTCCGGGCGCCGGGTGCCGCCAGGAGACTCACCTGGTCCCGGCGGCCCACGGCGGCGATGGTGTCTCCGGTGACCGCCACAGCCTCCGCCGCGGGTTTGCCCCGCTCCAGCGTCAGCACCCGGGCGTTGACCAGCAGCAGGTCTGGCCTGCCTGCCGCTGGCTGGCTACTTCTGGTGGCAGCGGTGGGTTGTTCCGTGGTTTGGCGCATAGAACGTCCGCCTTAAAATCTTAACATTGCTGGCTCGCGCTATCGTTGCGCCGGCAAAGGACTATATCAGGCGGGAGCCTCGGATTCCCCATGGTCTCAACGAAGATGTTTGCTGGCGCCAAGAGGCCACGAACATGATCACATGATCGGCGAACGTGACGTTATTGGCGGAAGAATACGACGAGGCAATCCAGTGGCATTGCGAGCAGCTGGGATTGGAGCGAGGGAAGCCCTGGGGCGCCCAAGCGTTTTTTGAGGACCTGCACGAGACTTCTCACGTACTGTTGGAGCCCAGCGCCGGGGCCCGGGCATGTCGCCCGGGCACGGGCTTATTTACGGTACCATTCCTAGCTGGTCTTAAGCAGGCGGGCCTTCTCCATCTGCTCCTTCAAGGCAGGGACGGGGTCCGGGTCCTGGAACACATTCGGGTTGGCGTAGTCGGGCTCTCGGCCGGTGGGATTGGTGATCCAGACGGACGCCTCAAGAGCGATGCCGTTGGGGTCGGTGAAGTAGATGGAGTGAATGAATTTGTGGTCGATCACCGGTGTGACTTCTACACCGAAACCCGTCAGCCGGTCCTGCAACTCCAGCAGCGCGTCCTCGTCCTCCACGTCGAAGGACACGTGGTCGAACTGGAGCCGGCCCCGGGCGGGTTGCCCCGCCGGCTTGTGGAACTCCTCCACCATGCCGGGCCACTCGAAAAAAGCAATCGTGTTGTTGGGCCCAATCTCGAAGAAGTAGTGGCGGTAAGGGTAACTGCCCGGTCTGTTGCCGGTGGCCGCAACCAGGGGCATGCCCAGGATGTCCCGGTAAAACCGGACGGTCTTTTCCATGTCGTTGGTTACCATGGCCAAATGATTGATGCCACCGAATTTCATGCTTTCTCCTTTAGCCCAATGTCTCTTGTATCAAGTATATCATTCCAAGATAAGGCTAGCTGGTATCATGTATAAGCAATCGCCCATGCGAGAGCTATGGATTGAAGGCAATCATCTTCGACTGGGACCTGACCCTCTGGAATAGCTGGGACCTGCACCTACGGCTGTTGCGCCGCACGGCCGACGCGTTGGGGCTGCCACGGCCCGGCCAGGATGCTGTCGCCAGAGAGTTCCATAGGCCCTTCTTCCAGCACCTCGGTTGGTTTTTTAAGATGGACCAAAAGCGGGTGGTCGATACCTATATGTCCTTTTATCAGGAAGACGTAACCTGGGCCGGACATCTTTATCCCAAAGCAGCGGATACCCTGGTCGCCCTCAAGGACCGGGGCTACCTGTTGGGCCTCTTTTCGGACAAGCGGCGGTCTTTCGGGCAGCAGGAGCTCGACCAGAGCGGCATCGGTGAAATGCTGGACTATGTGATGTTTCTGGAGGACGGCAGGCCCTATAAGCCAGACCCGGCCGGCTTGATACAGGTCGTGAGTGCCCTGGGGGTTCCCGCGGAGGAGGCCATGTACGTGGGCGATGCTTCTCAAGACGTGGAATGCGCCCAACGCGCTGGCCTTGCCAGTGGCGCCGCGCTGTGGGGATCGGTGGACCGGGATGAACTGCTCAGACGGCAACCATCTTACCGTTGGGAGCGCATGGACCGGATCTTGGATTCTCTGTAATCAAGAGGGGCTCGAGTGGCCGGCGTGTTGAGTAGCCTGGTCACATAGCCATGCGTCGGCTTAGGCGTCTGACTGGTTTCTGAATGAATACCGGAGCAACATTCACCCCAGTACCCGCCCCAGTACCCGCACGCGCTTTTCCATTGGGCCGCCGACGGGCTATCCTAGTTGCCGTGGTGCTGCTGGCGGTGGCCGGTGTCCTGGTGGTGTTACTGGATTGGCCGGAAGTGCAAGGCGTCATCGGGCGGGCAAATTGGAGGCTGGTCCTGCCGGCCCTGGCGATTACCGCGTTCTCATACCTCTGCCTTAGCTGGAGTTTTGGCTTGGTAAACCAGGCCTTTGGGGTTCGCCCAGGCCAATGGATACTCCTGGGAGTCGGGTTTGTTTCCTCGGCGATGATTGCCGCTGTGGGCGGGGTGGCGGGACACTCCCTGCGATTGCTCCTGATGGTCCGGCGAGGAGTGGCCGCCAGTGACGCCATGGCCCCCTCTCTTTTTCATGGCTACCTGGAGAGCGTGATCTTTTTCGCAATGATACCGGGAGGACTGGCCTACCTGGTATTTACCCATCCCTTGTCTCCACGTCTCGCATTGACGTTAGGAACGGGGGCGGGCGTCCTGGGCGTGGCCTTCGCCGTTACGGCGGTGGTGTTTTTCGTAAGGCCGGTGCGGGCCGTGGCGCTTCGGCTGGTGGGGCTGACCTGGCGCTTGGTGCTGCGGCGAGACTTGGACGCTGGGCTGCGCAGCTTCGAGGCCACTTTGGTACGGGGACTGGCCGAGGTACGGAGGCGTCCGCTATCGCTGGTGCTGCCGGTCTTGCTGATCCTGGCCGACCGCTTGTCTCGGGTCGTGGTTGTGTGGTTTTGTTTCGAAGCATTGGGCGGCCAGGTTGACCTGGGAGTGGTGGTGACCGGGTTCGCCATCGGAGTGGTGGCAGGAGTGATGTCCATGGTGCCCGGCGGCCTGGGAGTGCAGGAGGGCACCATGGCCGGGGTCTACCATCTATTGGGAGTATCGCTGGAGCAGGCTGTGCTGGTCTCCCTGCTATTCCGGCTGGTCTACTATATGGTCCCCTTGGGCGTCAGCCTGGTGTTTTATTGGCACGTGCTGCGGGTAGGAAGTTCGGAGCCGCCGGCCAGCGCCGAGGTGGCGTAGGCGGCGTCGTGCTGCTCGTCGGCGTGGTAGGAGCTGCGCACCAGGGGCCCGGAAGCTACGTGCTTGAAGCCCAGCTTCCGCCCGATTGCGCCCAGCTCGTCAAACTCCGCAGGTGTGTAAAACCGGTCCACGGGCAGGTGTTTCGCCGAGGGCCGCAGGTACTGACCGATGGTCAGCAGGTCGCAGTCCACCCCGCGCAGGTCTTGCATGGTCTCCACCAGCTCATCGGTGGTCTCCCCCATGCCCACGATGATACCGGACTTGGTAACCGTGGCTGGGTCCAATTCTTTTGCCTGGGCCAGTAAATCCAGAGAAAGCCGGTAATCCCCCTTTGGGCGGACCTTGGGGAAGACTCGTTTGGGGGACTCGATGTTGTGGTTCAACACGTCGGGCCGGACGTCGATCACCTTCTTCAGGGCTGGCCAGGACCCAGCGAAGTCGGGAATCAGCACTTCCACGCGGCAACCGGGCACCTGGCTCCGGATTTTCTTGATGCAAGAGGCGAAGATGAAAGCTCCACCGTCGCTAAGGTCGTCCCGGTTGACCGAGGTGATGACACAGTAGCGCAGGCCCATGGCCTTGACGGTGTCGGCCAACCGGCCCGGCTCCTGCAGGTCGATGCCCAAAGGCCGGCCGGTGGTGACTGCGCAGTAGTGGCAGCGCCGGGTGCAGATATCTCCCAGGATCATGAAGGTGGCGGTGCCCCGATCCCAACATTCGCCGATATTGGGGCAGTGGGCCTCCTCGCACACCGTGTGCAGCGCCTGGCTGCGCATGAGGTTCTGCAGTTCGATGTAGCGAGGACCGCCGGGCATCGGCACCTTGAGCCATTCCGGCAGTCTGGGCCTGGCGGCAGCCGTTACCCGGGTCTGTTCCATTCTTTTACCTCTGAGCGCCTATCCGAAAACACAGCATTGTGGTTCGACAAGCTCACCACGAACGGGGGAAATACGTTCGCCCTGAGCCTGTCGAAGGGCCGAGACTTCCCTGTTCCGTAGTTTTCGGATAGGTACTAAGCCGCCGGCGCCTAGCTATCGACGTTTGGTCTCGGCGGCCGCTTGGCTGGCCGTTAAATACCGGCTGCTCCAGTTTACAACAGTTCCACCACCCGCGGTTTAACCCGGCATTTTTCCGCAGCGATAATGCCGTCGATGTCGGCTATCACCTGGTCCAGCCGATCGTTTCTGTTGACCACCCGGTATTCGAACTCGCCGACTCGGCCCATTTCCTCCCAAGCGATGCTGAGCCGTAGCTCGGCTTCGGCGGGGGCCTCGGTCATTCGTTGGGCCAATCGGTTGCGCAGCTCGTCAAAGGCGCCCGGCACCATAAAAATGAACACAGCTTCCGGGGCCAATCGCCGCACCGTCTCGGCGCCCTGAACGTCCACCTTGAGAATCACGTCCCGCCCAGCCTGCAACCCCTGGGTCACCTGGCTCCGCGGTACGCCGTACCAACGGCCGTACACCTGGGCGCACTCAAGCAACTCGCCCCGGTCTCTCATCTTGAAGAAGGCTTCCGTCTCCAGGAAAATGTAGTCCACGCCGTCTTGCTCGTTGGGGCGCCGGGGGCGAGTGGTGGCGGTCACCACAAAGTGCCAGGGGCGGTCCAGTTTTTTCAGCCCGGCCAGGGCAGCGTCTTTACCCACCCCGGAAGGCCCGGACAGCACCACCAACAGCGGCGGAGGGCTAGGCGTGTCCAGGTCTTGCTGCAATTAAAACACCTTTACAAAGCCGTCCCAGATATGCAGGGAGTCTGGAGCTACTCCGGGCCGCCACCCTGGGCCAGGAGAGATAGGTGGTCCCAGAACTCGGGGTAGGACACCGTGGCGGCATCGGAGTCGGCAACGCTGGTTTCCCCATCAGCCAACAACCCGGCTACACCCAGGGCCATGGCCAACCTGTGGTCCGAGTGGCTCTGGCAGGGACCTCCGGACAACCGGCCCGTCCCATGAATGACCATCCCGTCTTCCCGCGCTTCGATCCTGGCGCCCAAGCGGGTTAGCTCGGTGACCGTGGTGTCGATGCGGTCCGACTCCTTGACCCTAAGCTCGGCGGCGTCCCGGATCACGGTGGTCCCGCTGGCAAAACACGCCGCCACGGCCAGTATGGGCACTTCGTCCAGGATCCGGGGGATGATGTCCCCGCCTATCTCGATGCCTGAGAGCTGTCCCGAGGTCACCAGCATGTCGGCCACCGGCTCTCCGCCTTCAATGCGCTCGTCTACCAGGGTCAAACTTGACCCGGCCCCCATCTGCTGGAGGGCCTCCACGATACCGGTGCGGCTGGGATTCAATCCTATCCCCCGGATTAAAATCCGGGCGTTGGGGTGGCACAGTCCTGCCACAAGCCAGAAGGCTGCAGAGCTGATGTCTCCGGGAACGGCAATGTCGATCGCGTGAAGCTGGGCCGGGTGCACGATCAGGGTCAATCCATCGGCCTCGACCGTGGCGCCCATGGCGGTAAGCATCCGCTCGGTGTGGTCTCGCGACAACGCAGGTTGGTGCAGAATCGTTTCCTGCTGGGCTGAAACCGCGGCCAGCATGATGCAGGATTTCACCTGGGCGCTGGCCACGGGCATGGTGTACTCGATTCCCCGAAGCTCCCCTCCCCTGATGGAGAAGGGCGCCAGGGAGTCTTCGTTGCGGCCCATGATTTGAGCGCCCATCTGCTTCAGGGGCTGAACCACGCGGCCCATGGGACGGCTACGCAAAGAGCCGTCGCCGGTAAGCACCGACAGGAAAGGTTGCGACGCCAGAACGCCGGACAGGAGGCGCATGGACGTACCGCTGTTGCCGGCGTCGAGGATGTCGGCAGGTTCTTGGAGTCCGTGCGCGGGAGCCCGCACCGTCACGGTTCCGGGTTCCAACCCGGTCTCGA
>JADFFS010000167.1 GCA_022568195.1 Chloroflexota bacterium
TCCATTCCCATTTCCTGGACGGCCAGGGCCAGATTAATCGACAGTTGGGTGCTGCCCCCGGATACGTTGCCGATAACCGGGACGCGCCCGGCGACTTCGTCCACCACCGTCTCGAAGGTGATCAGCCGCTGTTTGTCGGGCAGGGCGGCGAACTCTCCGGTGGTACCGGAAGCCCAGATGCCGTGAACCCCGTTGTCGATCAGGTAGTTGACCAGCCGCCTCAGGGAACCGGTATCCACCGTCTCGTCGGGGTTCAGCGGAGTCAGAATAGGGACGATAACTCCTCGGATTTCACTGTTCGGCATGACATCTCCCCGCTTGTTATTACTTCTGGCCACTGCGCACACAAACGATTTGCCGGTTGTTGGCAGGAGCTAAATCACTGGGTTTCCAACGTCTGATCCTCTGGGTGCCTTAGAGGGTGTGAGAGGCCCAGGCCCATCCCTCATGTCATGCTGAGGAGGGCAACGACGAAGTATCTGGGGAAGGGTGACTGCCCCTCCACACCAGATTCTTCGCCCTGCTCAGAATGACATTTCACACAACGTCTTGGAAAGGCGTGTCTATGATAGCAGACTCGAAACCGGGTGGGTGACCCCTCTTGGGCGTCCCGAGACTAGTGGCCTTCGCCAGCGTTTATGGTCTGACCCGGGGCGCCAGTCCTTTGTCAGCAGCCTGGCTTGGGCCAACTACTTTGGCCGGGATGGGCAGGGCGCGATTCGAGGGACCCTGTTTCCCATCAGGTTTGTGTTTCACTCCGGAGGTCCCGTGCTGGCCGGACTGCTGTTCGACCTGCGAGGGGATTACATCGTGGCGTTCTTTGTGTTCGCCGTGGCCTTCGGTTTGGGCAGCTTTGCGGCGTTGATGGCCCGGCCGCCCCAGCCTGTAGCCGCCGGGCAGCCGCTATAGGATTCGCCAAAGAACATCTAACGGTTTTCACCGCAGAGTCGCAGAGAAATTAGAACAGAACCGATTTTAGCTCCGCGTGCTCTGCGACTCTGCGGTAATCTCGGAGTCTCTAAGGTGAGGACCGCGCCCCAGTTGATTCTTCCGGGTAGTTTACCCGCTGACTGACAGCCGGTAGGCCCTGACTGCGGTGTCGTGGAATAAGGCCGACCGTTCCTCCTTCGACAGGTCCTTTGTTAAACGCTTGAAAGCGTTCCACACCACGGTGTACGAGCAGGAGAGTTTGTCCACCGGGAAATTGCTCTCAAACATGCAACGATCGGCCCCGAACTTCTCGATGCAGTAGAGATAGTAGGGAGCGGCGGCTTTAGCCAGCTCTATCGATGCCGGAGGAAAATTGCGCTGGTGCCAATCGAAGCCGCTGATGGTGTTGCCCAGGCCGCCTACTTTGACCACTACGTTGGGACAAGCGGCGACCGCGTCGATGCCCTGCTTCCACTCAGGCAGCACCTCTTCCCGCCTCCCGCTGTAAGGGCCTATGCCCAGCGGGCGGCCGACGTGGTTCAAGATAATGGTCAGGTCTGGGAAGGCTTGTGCCAGGTCCGCAACTTCGGTCAACTGCGGGTGGAACACCAAGGCGTCGTAGCTCAGGCCCATTTGCTGCAAGCAAGCGACCCCCTCTCGAAACTTGCTGTCCAGAAGCAACCCCGGGGGAGTGCCTCTCCCTGGATTGACTTCGGGGCTGGCATCCCACGACGTGGCGTGGCGGATGCCGCGAAAACGGCCTTTGCCCGCCGCGGTGTGGGCCTCCAGCACCGGCGCTACCGCGGTGCCCAGACTGAGATCAGCGTAGGAGACGATCCCGGCGGCCACGTTGGTTGTCCCGTATTGGCCGCTGGCGTTCTGGGCCGCAATGCCCTGGACGAACTCGGTCTCGCCTACAGGCCGCATCTCCGGTGGCCCGTCCTGGCGGTAAACGGAACGGCATTCGATGAACACGGTTTGGACGACGCGATGGCCGCCACCAACGTCCTGCAACAACTCGTCCAATAGATAACGGTCGTCGGGGCGGTCCCAAAAGTGATGGTGGGGGTCACAGATGGGTAGGTCCGGCTCTATCGGGTCTTCTATTGTCAGGGCCAGCCAGGCTTCAAGTTTGGCCGCCATGCTGCCTCCTCGGCTATGAGCTCCTTGAAGAATTCTTTAAACCGCACGAGAGCTAAATCCCCCTGCATCCCCCTTTGTAAAGGGGGACCGAGGGGGATTTGGCCGGTTAGCACCGGTCAGGTTCGGCGTTTCTTGCCGGTCTTTTCCTCAACCAACTGCCAGGTGAGGTCGTTGAAGGGATAGTATTTGCCCGGTGAACATTGCTCGATTTCCAATTGGGCCTTGATCACCTCTTCCACTTCTTCCCGCTCGTGGGCAATCTCGATGACCTCGTCGACAATTGCCCGAGGCACGACGACGGCTCCGTCATCGTCTCCCACTATGGCGTCACCGGGGCGCACCAAGACACCGCCACACTGAATGGCATCGTTGACCTGCCAGGGCCAGAACTCGGCGGGCCCTTGCTTGGCGGTGGTGTTGGCGCAATAGACCGGAAAGCCGTACTCTTTCAAAGCCTTGCTGTCCCGGGCTGCCCCGTCGGTGACCAAGCCCCCCACTCCACGCTGGCGCAACCGCAGGAATTTGATGTCCCCACCGATTGAGCTATACTGCCAACCCATGGCGTCGATCACCAGGACCTCTCCGGGCCCGCACAATTCGAAAGCCACGTACTCCGCCGATTGGTCTCCCTTGGGCTTGTCTTCGGCCAAATCTGGACGATGGGGCACGAATCGCAGGGTGACGGCCCGGCCCGCCATGCACTGGCCCAGTTGCAAGGGGCGGGACCCCTCGACATAGCCCATGGGCCATCCCTTAACCCAGAGACCATCTATCAAGGTCTGGGTGGGAATTCGCTTCAGAATCTCCAGGGTCTTATCGGGAATTGGTGGGAGGTCTGCCATTTTTTCACCCCTAGTCGTGGTCGTCCCATTTTATCCCCCTTGGTTCCGCATGTATAGAATTACAGCAGGGACCGATGGGGTTAAGCCGAAGCGCTCTAAGGCGGTAGCCCCAACTCACACCCTGGGACGGGCGGGGCCTAGTACCATTTCAATTTGAAAACGACCAATGTCATTCCGACCGGAGGGACCCCGATTACATCGGGGTGGGGATGGGTGGAACGGCCCCGCCCCAGATGCTTCGCCGCTGCGGCTGGCTCAGCATGACATTTTCGGAGCAATAACAGGTAGTCCGAACCGGCCAACTTATCACGATAAACTTGATGCGGTACTAGTCTCTCCCACAGGCTGAAAACCTATATAATACCGGGGCTCTGAGGAACCAGGACGCCTTCTTGCAGTCAGCGCACCTTCTCATTTTGTTTACAACCGGATGGGACTATGAGCGACGATCGGGCTGAAATCTCCCACGTATACGCCGGCAATCCCTTGGACCGGGGAGACCGGGAGCGCCGTGATGAACAATGGCTGGCCGACAGAGCCAGGGACCCCACCAGCAAATTTCTGCCGATGTGGGACTTGAACGTTCCCATAACCGATGGGGCGGAAGGAGCCCTGGGGTGGCTGAGTTTTGAGGATTTGACCCGCATCGGCGTCGATGCCGTCCCAGTCTTTCTTGGAATTAGCGGACAGGCAGCCCATTTCGTGGTGGATATTTCCAAATACGAAGACGCAGTGCGGGAGTTGAAGGAAAGGGGGGATTGGGTATACCAAGACGCCAGGACGGCCACCGAGTTCCTCAGCGGGGCAGAGTCCGGAATAGTCGCCCAAGCCCGCGCCCAGATCAACTGGCACAACCGGAACGGGTTTTGCTCGATTTGCGGTCACGAGACGGTTGTGCTTCGGGGCGGCCAGGTTCGCCAGTGTTCCCAATGCAAAATCCAGAACTATCCCCGCACTGACCCGGTGGTAATCACCGTGGTGTCCGACGGGGACCGCTGCCTGCTGGGCCGGTCCCGGGGCCGAGGCGCGCCGGTCAACCGGTATTCGGCCCTGGCTGGGTTCGTGGACCAGGGGGAGTCCATCGAGGAGGCCGTGGCCCGGGAAATCATGGAGGAAGCCGGCATCAGGATCAGCAACATTCGTTACCACTCCTCCCAACCCTGGCCGTTCCCCTCTTCCCTGATGATAGGCTGTCATGCCCGGGCCGTCACCACCGATATTTCGATGGATGAAGAAGAGATGGCCGATGTGCGCTGGTTTCAGCGAGAGGAGGTTCTTCGAGCACTGGATGGAACCAGCGAAGACCTGGTTGTTCCCGGCCCCATCGCCATAGCCCACCACCTGATCAAAGCTTGGGCCACCGGCGGATGATCGAGTGGCCCAAATAGGCCATGTTAGTGACCCCTTGGTTACTAATGAAGCGGCCCAGCTAGCTACTGAAATTCGGCACGTGGGGTATTCTCCGGCCTCTCTTATCTCTGAGACAATCGTGCCGGTTGACCGGTAGGTCGGATGACCGAGATAACTTGAGGAGTAGGAACAGTGGCGGAGCTAGAGGATAGGGTGGGGTAGATTGAGAGTGATTTGGCTCAGCTCAGAACGGACATTAAACTAGTGCTGGTGGAGTTGAAGGTGCTGGCCTTGGGAGCTCGGAACCCCTTCAAGCCACAGCGGGCCGCTTAACCCCTGCGGTGCATCGTCGGCCGGTGTAGAATCACCGTGTGAGAAAATAGGGAGGGCCGGCGGAGTGGAACGCATACATCGCCGTCGCATGGCGCCAACGCTGGCACGCGTACTGCTCGCCCTTGTGTTGATGGCGGGTTTGGCCAGCCTATTTTGGAAAGAGTGGGAAGTCAGCGAGCCTGCTGATGTCCTAACTATCCAGGGCAACCCGATGGCCGTCGACGGCAAGGTGTTAGATTTTGAACGCATGGGGAACTCGGTCACCTTCAGCGTGGAGTTCCAGACTGGGAAAGTGGAGTCGGCGGGGCGTTACCTGGTGGATGCAATGATGGATGGTCGGGTGGTTGGCTCCGCACGATTTGTCGGCGACGGCTTGGTGCGAATACCTGCGACCGGCGTACCCGTCCATGCTATGTTGGCGCAATTCGACCAGCACTACGCGGAAGCGGTCGCCACCTGGCTAGAGGTTGAAAATATGCCGGGCGAAGAAGATGTGGATTGGCAAGCAAGCAAATGGGGCCAATGGCGGTGGGGCAACTTTGTTGACGACACTGACCAGGCACATAACCTTATTGCCAGCTATGTGACCTTCAGGCTGCGACGGCCCGCCGATAGCAACTGACTTTTGACCAACGTCCTCTACCATCCATCGGACGCGCCCTTGTCAGGGTATTTCAGGGCGCACATACCAAGCACGAACGCGAGTCCACCGACGTGAACTCCGACTTGAAATACCTGCCCTAGGTTTGACCCGGCTCCTCACGACATTGACCTAACGCGCCGGTGCGCAGCTATAATGGCATGTCATGGTCGAAAACGCGGGAGACAAATAAGAGGGGTTTAGGAATTTTCTATGCGTTGGTCCTTGATTCTTGCCTTGTCGGTAGCCGTTGGAATCGCTTGCACCGGGTCCGATTCTTCCGCAACGCCAAATCCTCCAGCTGAGGTCAACATGGATTCATCCACTACGACACCTTCGGGTTTGCAATACAGAGACTTGGTAGTAGGCACGGGAGAAGCTGCCCGCTCGGGCGCCACCGCGGTCGTTCACTACACCGGCTGGCTTCTGGACGGCACCAAGTTTGACAGCTCCTTGGACCGGGGTACACCGTTCGAATTTGTGATAGGCAGGGGGCAGGTAATCAAAGGCTGGGATGAAGGCGTGGGGACGATGAATGTTGGTGGAAAGAGGGAGTTAATCATTCCCCCCGACCTGGCTTATGGGGAAGGTGGGGCAGGCGGCGCCATTCCGCCGGGCGCCACCCTGAAGTTTGAGATTGAGTTGATTGAACTCCGCTAAGGCGTTGGTCACGCGCACTCATTTTGCCGGAGGTTCGTAACTTACGCGGCGGCGGTTTTCTGCTGGGTTATTCCCAATCCACCGCGTACACCCGGTTCAGCCCGGTCAGCCCCTTCAGCTCCACCTCCTGCACTTCTCCAAACAGAATGTCTCCGGCGCTGTCGGTGGGCTCCTTCAGCAGCGACGACACCAGGAATTGGCCACCTTGGGGCTGGTCAGCGATGCGGGAGGCTATCGTCGTCAGCAGGGGTACTAGGCCCCCAGAATCCCCCGCCGGGACAGCACCCGCTCCATCAGAGGCCTCATGCCCAGCTCGCTGGAGATGGCCAGGGATTCGTCCAACAGGGAGGTGGCCTTGGCCAGGTCTCCTTCGCCGTCCCGCTCGCGAAGGGCATCGGCGTAGTCGCAGCAGATCCAGGCCAGCTCGGGCCGGAATCCCGCATTTCGGCAGAATGCCAAGGCGTCCTCGAAGTGGGCCACAGCTCCCTCCAGGTTGCCCATTGTCTGGGATAAGAGCCCAAGGAGGCGGTCAACCGACAGGGCGCCAGCTCGTGTCACAAGGGTCCCCCGTTGAGGGGCTAGCGCTGTGTACAGCTCGCCGGACTGGGAGCCATCACCTTGCTGCACCGCCACGAGGGCCAGGCCACACTGCTCCCGGAAAACGCCCAAACCCACAGTGGAAGAATCGGACAAGATTTGGGCTTCATCTTGGACTATGTCCAACAAGTCGTCGTTGCCAGTAATACGGGAAATCTGAGCCAAAAAAAACGAGGTTGAATACTCGGCGAATCTGATTGGGTTCGCGTCCCTAGAGTCCAAGAACCGTTGCAAATAGGAATCGCCCTGGGTGACGTTGCCTACCTGGTACTCAATCATTGCCCGTTGCTCTAGGAGAACTGGGTTTGTTGGAAAGAGGGCGATCCCCTGATCGCTAAGTTGCCTGGCGGACGACCAGGTACCGGCGAGGTAGGAGAGCTCTGTCTCTATTTGGAAAGAGCGGGACAGCCACAGCGCATCGCGCAGTTTCTCCGCTATTGACCGTATCTCTTCCGCATGGGGCCTTGCTCCTTCAATGTCTCCGTTGGCATAAAGCAAAGCCCAAAACGCCCAAAGGTGGGCCCGGAGCTTGGAATAGGAGTCGTCCACGCTGTTAGCTAGCTCTAGGGCTTGAAGGCTGTTAGCCAGGCATGTCTCCCAGCGCATGTCGAATCCATCGATATTCGCGCTGTTGGCCAGCACCCGCATTTCCAGACCCCTGTCGTTGTGGGTTCGGGCGATGGTCAAAGCCTGGTCGAATGCATTTTGGGCGCTCTCGTAACCCTCAACGGTCAAACCCAAGCAGTACCCGTGACTGGCCAGGACACGGCCGGATTCTAGGGAGTCGGCGGGCGCCAGCTGGACCGCTCGAGATATGATCTCACGCATTCCTGACATAAGGTCTGCAGAATGGGGGTTTTGAGCGATGGCAACCGCCCGGGATGTATCTCCCGCTTCGACGTAGTAGTCGAAAGCACGGGCGAGGCTATCGACAGCTTCCTGGAATTGGTGTCGTTGTAGAGTACCAGTACGGGCTCGGCCATAGCCAAACAGCAATGCAGCCGCCTGGGAGTCCGGGGCGGGTTCCGCGCCGGCGAGGGGTACTCCTCGGGCAATCAGCCCCCGCTCAAAGTGGCCCTGGGCCTCCTGCCAGGCGTAGGCCGCCGAGGCCCGCTCCCCCGCCACCAGGGAATAATGGACCAGTTTTTCGGTCCCTATCACAGCCTCGGCCTCGGCGAAGTGGTGGGCCAGTTCAGCGGCGTGGGAGTCGGCGTCGTCTCCGTACAGGTCTTCCAACGTCTCGGCAATTCTTGCGTGTAACCGCACCCGCCTGGTGATAGAAAGCTCTTCTGCCAGCGTCTCCTGGATCAAGGCGTGGGTGAACTGGTAGCG
>JADFFS010000026.1 GCA_022568195.1 Chloroflexota bacterium
GGTCAACGCCACGTTGCTGCAAATTCGTGAAATGGCCAAAGAGCAGGGAGCGTCGCCGGAGCCCGATTCCATCAAGTGGGGCACTATACCGCTGCTGGACTAAGCCGCCAGCAAGAGCCTGCTCACTGGCGGGATTTGCCTGAGAACGCAGGCATCACCTCTTCGGCGAACTTGCTTAGCTGGTCCTTGAAGACCTCCCGGGGCATGCCCATCACTGCCCCAAGGTTAATGCGTTCCACGCCGGGGTACCTCTCTTCGACGCCCTTTAGGTGCTCCACCAACATCTCGGAGGGCCCGCAAAGCCAGGTGCCGCCATCCACGGCTTCCTGTAATGTGGGCAGGGCCACCCCACGCCGAAGCCCCGGCTGGGCCACCGACTCGATCTGCTCTGGGGTTAGCCGCATCAGACCCAAAGGCGCGGCGAACTTCATTGCTTCTTCGAAATAGGGCTGGGCCAGCTCCATGGCCTTCTCTTGGGTGTCGGCGATAAAGAAACGATATCCCAGGGCCACGTCCTCGCCCAATTGCAACTCCTTGCCGTGGGCCAGCGATGCTTCCTGGAACATCTTGATCCGTTCCCCCAAAACAGGCTCCGGGTTGTTAGCGATGAGGGGCTTGATACCCATTTTGGCCATGAAGTCGATGCCTCTTGGACTCCCGCTGACCAGAGGCTGCCATACCTCCACCGGCTGGTGGGTCGGCCGGGGCACCAGGCTAAGTTTCTCCAATTGGTAGCCCCGATAGGGCACCCGGGCAGGGATCTGGAAGTGCTTGCCTTGGTGGGAGAAGGACTCTTGGGTAAATGCCTTCAGGATCACCTCCACCTGCTCCTCGAAAAGTTCCCTGTTGGCGTCGGCGTCAATCATGGGCGAGCCGAAGGTCTCCACCTCCCGGCTGTGGTAACCCCTGCCTACGCCGAAAATAACCCGTCCATTGGTCAGAATGTCGGCCATGGCGAAGTCCTCAGCCAAACGCAAGGGGTGCCACATCGGGGTGATATTGAACCCGCAACCGAACTTCAACCGCTCGGTCTTGGTGGCCAGATAGAGGCTGAGCATCAGCAAATTCGGTATACACTCGTAACCCTCGGGCTGAAAGTGATGCTCGGCCATCCAGAACTCGTCGTAGCCCAGCCGGTCCAGGTGTTGGGCGATGTCCAAGGCCCAATCGAAGACTCCGGCCAACGCTTCGTTGGGATACCTCCGGTCGTTGGCCGCAATCCCGTCGAAACCCAGATCGTCGTCGACCACGTGGCCGGCATAGGAAGCCGAGAAGTTGGTGATCAAAACGCTACTCCCGCGGTGGTTGGTAGGGAGCCGGGTTGAACAACTCGACCCCTATGGTGGCGGGGAACACCTTGGCCAGCTCCTCCACCGTCCACTTGCCTTCTTTGCGAATGGTCTTGACCGGCTCCGGCTCGTTCATCAGGCTTACCAGACCCTCGGTGATATGGAAGATATGCCCGTTGACGTGAGCCGCTTCGTCCGAGGCCAACCAGGTTACGAAAGGCGCTACGTCTTCTCCTTCGCCGCGAAGCCTGGGAGTGTCCAAGCTGGCTCCGCCGATGCCCCGGGCGGCCCTCAGGGCCCGGGCCTCGTCGGGTACCGATTGGGTCATCCGGGTGGCTGCGCCGGGAGAAATCGAGTTGGAGGTTACCCCATAGCGCCCCATGTCCCGGGCGACCACCCTGGTGAACCCGGCTATCCCGTCTTTGGCGGCGCCGTAGTTGGCCTGGCCCGAGTTGCCGTATAAACCGGAAACCGAAGTGAAGGTAATCACCCGCCCAGACCGTTGCTGGCGGTAAAGGATGCACGCGTGCTTGACCACGGAGAAGGTGCCCTTCAGGTGCACTGCGATAACGTCGTCCCACTCCTCTTCGGTCATGTTGAAGACCATCCGGTCCCGGAGAATACCGGCGCAGGTCACAACGATGTCCAGCTTGCCGAAATTGTCCACCGCAGTCTGGACGATTTTTTCTCCGCCTGCCATGGTAGCCACCGACTCGGTACAGGGCACGGCAACGCCCCCGGCGGCCTCTATCTCCAACACCACTCCTTGTGCAAAGGACTGGTCTAATCCGGTGCCGTCAACGTTGACCCCGAGGTCAGCCACCACAACTTTGGCGCCCTCTTCGGCCATGAGCATAGCGACACCCCGGCCGATCCCACGTCCGGAGCCGGTGACTATCGCTACCTTGTCTTGCAGCAGATTTGCCATTTTGATGGAACCTCACTTATCCGATTCGGGCTACTTCCACCTTGTTGATTCCAAAAATCTAAGATGCCCTTCCGGCTCTTGGGTTAGGGTCTGATTCTTATTGGCCGGCTGCGGGAGCTGGGTTGGCGATATCCTTGGTTAGGTAATCGCGGGCCAAGGGGGCCAGTTCGTCCATGCTCCAGTGGCCGCCTGGGTTGTATATAGCATTCTGGGGCCTGGGCTGGGACATCAGGGAAACCGTGTCTCCGTATACCAAAAAGATCTGTCCGTTGATGTTGGCCGCAAAATCGCAGGCCAGGTAGCACACAAAAGGTGCAATGTGCTCCGGGTCCAACTCCTCCCCTTCACCACCGGTCAAGGGCGCAACTCCTCCCCTGGCCCTGAGCTCGGCGGCGCTGTCGGGGATCGCGCCGATCATCCGGGTCTGGGCCCGGGGCGCGATGGAGTTGGCCGTGACCCCATAGCGTCCCATGTCCTTGGCCACCACCTTGGTGAATCCGGCGATTCCAGACTTGGCCGCCCCATAGTTGGCCTGTCCCGAATTGCCCACCAAGCCCGACTGGGAGCTAAAGGTGATGATCCTTCCCGACCGCTGCTGGCGGAACAGGATGCAAGCGTGCTTCACAACGGTGAAAGTGCCCTTCAGATGCACCGCAATGACGTCGTCCCATTCCTCTTCGGTCATGTTGAAAATCATCCGGTCCCGCAGGATGCCGGCGCAGGTGACCACGATGTCCAGCTTGCCGAAGTTATCCACGGCAGTCTGAACGATCTTCTCTCCGCCGGCCATGGAGACCACCGACTCGGTGCACGCCACGGCGGTGCCACCAGCCTCGCGAATCTCCGATGTCACCACCTCGGCAACAGACTGGTCAGACCCGGTCCCGTCCACATTGACGCCGGGGTCCACGACCACAACCTTGGCGCCTTCTTCGGCCATCAGCTTGGCCACGCCCCGTCCGATGCCCCGGCCGGCGCCGGTAACGATGGCTACTTTGTCTTGCAAATAATTGGCCATGAGCCCCTCCTTAAACGTTTCGCCAAGCCCCAGCGAGTAGCGTAACCCCCCGGGGCCCCCCCATGGCAATCCCCGGGCGCCTGGCTGATTTCATGTGTCGGCAGGTCCGAAAAATGCCAAGCCAGAATCTGTACGGATGGGATGTGGCAATACCGGGACTTGGCGGTGCGTCGAGAAAGGATCTCTACCGGGAGGGCAAGGCCACCGTCGCCGAGCCGGGGGTGGTCTTCTGGCCTTCCGAGTTTTCCAGCCAGATATCGCAGTCCACCATATTTTGGCCCTGCTCTTGATATTTCCGGGTAACTGTGCCTTTGGCCGAGATGGGCCGGTCCGGAGAATCCATGCCCCGGTACTGGCAGGAAAGCTTTTTCAGCGTGCCCAGAGGCCCCATCCAATCGGTCATGAATTGACCCAGGAAAGCGTTTTTTAACGCTCCGTGTAGAATCACGCCATCCAGTCCGTTCCCTTGGGCGAAGTCCTTATCGTAATGGATCTGGTAGTAGTCTCCCGATGCGCCGGCGTATTTCACCAGCTGCTGGGTAGTGGGGTGTTTGACCAAGGGCGGCATCTCCATTCCCTCGGTGATGTCCTCCCAATAGACCTGCTCTGCCATGGGTCAACCCTCAGTAGCGGATTCCGGTGGTTGTCTGGGTAGCAACCACCTGGTCGAACTGGTTGCGGTATGTGGTCACGTTGGTGGTGATAATCATCACACCCAGCCGGCCTTCCCGCTCGACCATATCGGCGATGCGGGCCACCGCGGTGATCCGGTCGCCCGGGCGCACCGGTTCAAAATACTCCCACTCGCTGCCGCCATCCAGGTTTCGGTCAAACGGCACGTCGAAGGGAATCTCAGCCCTGCTGGAGTCCATCGACCGCAGAAAGGTTGGCGGCGCGATCAGACCACCCCACTTGCTCTTGCGGGCCTCGGCTTCATCGTTAAAGAGGGGGTTGTCGTCGCCGATGGCCTGGGCGAATTTCACGATGGCCCCCTTTTCCACTTCCGTGGTAACCGGCGGGCCTTCCAAGCCTATCGCCTGCTGCCTCATTTCTTCCGTTAGAACTTTGCCCGGTGTGGTCACGACACACCTCCCTAGAGTGCGCAGGCAAAAGTCTACAAGTCTCATTTCATGGTGTCAAGAATGGGAATGGCGCGGATAATGAGCGACCGGTAACATCAGGTACCATAATATTTCTGGACGATATTAGTATCAAATAGCCCGAATTAATGATGTGATAAGAATCACAACCCGCCCGATGCTACTAATATTACGTGAAATATTGCACAATGTTGACACTTTCGTAACAATTGAATATCCTAAATTGCAATACAAACTATTATTCAGTGCTCTAGAGACTTGGCCTGTCTTTCCCGAGCGTAATTCCGGCACTGGTGGCGTCCGTTTCCAGGTAGCTTTCGTTGAATGATCAGGTTGTGGAGGTGGCCCGTGTACCGGCGAAACCTCATATCGCTAAACCTGGAGGTGGCGTTGAACCGGCAACCGCGCCCGTGGGGTGGTGAGCCATACCGGAAGATCCTGGTGCCTTTGGACCGCTCCACGGGAGCCGAGGGCGCCATCACCATGGCCCAGCAACTCCTTAGCCCCGACGGAGAGGGCATCCTGCTGCATGTGTTGCGGAGGCGTAAAGCTGTGGAATCGGCGGAATCGGAGAGAAACCTGTCTCCCAACGCACCACGGCAGGATGCCCGGCGGGCCAAGGCTATGGGGTATCTCCGATGCGCCAAGGACTATCTCCTGGAACCCTCAGGACGGTGGCGATGCGAGGTCGTTGAGGCTGACTCCGTGGCTGATGGAATCGCCCAATTCGCCATGAAAGAAGGCGTCGATCTCATCGCCATGTACACCAACGACCGCAAGGGTTTGGCCGGCGTGATTCGAAAAAGTATCGCCAATAAAGTACAGCAGCAAAGCGCCGTCGAAGTGCGGGTATTACGGCCCCGCGAGATGGCAGCCAGGTAATCCTCCCCACGAGCAGCCCCGCGGTTCCCCGGCGGGTACGTCATTCCCGCCAGCTACCTAAAAGTCAGTCCGGCCGGGCCGCCACGATGATCCATACTGGGGGTAGCTGGCAACCGGCTCCAAGGGACCTTCATGTGTCCAACTCACTGGTGTCGCACGTCTACGAGAACCCCGGTGAGCCTGTAGCGAAGGGTGTGGCGCCGACGAGCAATGCCAGCACCTGCGCAGGACCGCGAACCCCATGATAATATCTGTGAGCACCTGAGAAACTTTGGGCGGCTTGATTGCCTGCGGGCGAAGTTAGTCACGCCGAAATCCTCTCCGTGAAGCCTAAGAGGGGGGTGTGAAGGCCAGGGACATCTTTGTGTCATGCTGAGGAGCGCAGCGACGAAGCATCTGGGGAGGGGTACTCCCCGCCACTCCAGATTCACACACCTCCTCTAAGACTTGCATCGTCCGTTGACCACTTCGGACCGTGATCTTGCTCGACCAGGACGCTGCCCGTTACTGGCGCGGTCCGGCTAAAGGAATGCCCATAAACCCGGCAGAGCCCCATTAATTCCCCTAAAGGTGAGCCATGCAGTTCGGATTCTACCTGCCCAACAACGGTCCCACCGCTCGTCCCGATCCTTTGGCGGAGATTGCCCGCCGGGGAGATTCCTTGGGGTTCCATTGCATGGTGGTGGGCGACCACATACTGGTCCCCACGGCCGTGAACTCTCCCTACCCGTATACCGTTGGCGGCGAGTTCCCCGGTGGAGAGTCGGGGGAGTACCTGGAGCAACTCACTCTGCTGAGCTTCCTGGCCGGCATTACCACCCATATCCGCTTGGTGCCCAGCGTGATGATTGTCCCCTACCGAAACCCCTTGCTGGCAGCCAAGATGCTGGCCACCCTGGACGTGCTGTCCAATGGCCGCCTCACCTTGGGCGTGGGCGTTGGTTGGATGGAAGAGGAGTTCGTGGCCCTGGAGGCCCCTCCATTCGACCAGCGGGGCGCGGTCACCAACGAGTACCTGCGGGCCTTCAAGGAGCTTTGGACCAGCGAGCATCCTACCTTCGAAGGCAAATACTACCGGTTCTCTGACATCAGCTTCCTACCCAAGCCGGTGCAAAAACCCCATCCGCCCATCTGGGTCGGCGGCCAAAGCCGGAGGGCCATACGCCGGGCCGCCGAGCTGGGCAATGGCTGGCATCCGGTAGGGGCCATACCGGCAGCGCCCCTGGAGCCCGAGGATTTGGCCCAAGACCTGGTTCATCTACGCCGCTACGCGGAGAACGCCGGCCGCGACCCTGCGGAACTGGATGTGGCGATCAAGGCCCCTTTGTATGACCCACAGATGCCCTCCGCCGGCAGCCGCCGCCGTTTCTCCGGAGATCCGGAGCAGATCCTTCAGGATGTCCAGACCTACGGAGACATCGGCGTCACCCACATCATTTTCGACATTCGGAGCACCGACTTGAACCAGACCACCGAGCGCATGGCCTGGTTTGCCGAGGAGATACAGGCCCACGCCTGAAGCTCCGGGTTTTTCCACCCACGACGCGGTGCCCTGGACCTGATCCAGCCCCTTGCCTTCTCGCGCCTGCCGTCCGATTCCGCCCGTTGGAGTATAATCTCGCTATTGAACCAAACAGGTGAACCGAGCATGAGGGCAGCCGGAGTCCATCGGCATCGTTCGTTCCCGTCAAGGGCACCGGCGCCATCCCCAGAAACCAGGAGGCGATATTTTGACAACCCTTGAAGAACGATTCGCAAAAGGGCAAGCCATGCGTGGGGAGCTGGCGGGCGGCGATCCGACCCATTACACGCTGCCTGGGATCGATCAACTGGCGCCGGACCTGAAACGCATTATCGATGAGGCCCTGTTCGGCTCCATCTGGACCCGTCCCGGTCTCGACCCCAAGCGCCGTACCATCTGTACGATTTCGGCGTTGATGGCCCTTGGACAGCTTCCCTTGTTGAAACGGCACATCGAACGGGGCCTCAACGCCGGGCTCACCCCCGACCAGGTGGTTGAGGTGTTCATCCAGTTGACCTTTTACGTTGGCGTGCCGGCTGTCGAGACCGCCATGAGGATCACCAAGGAGATTTTTGAGGAGCAGGGGATCCAGTTCACGCCGACCGTGCTGTTTGACACCAAGAAAGACGTCGACACACTGTACGAGGAGGGGGTGGCCGCCCACCGGTACCACATGGGCGACACCTTTGTCTACCAGGCCGACCAGCCCGATTTTCAGGAAATGGAGCTTGACCGATTGATCACCGAATACCATTGGGGGGCCATCTACACCCGGCCTCACCTGGATGCCAAGGATAGAGCCCTGTGTGCCCTCTCAGCCATGACCGTTCTGGGCCAATACGACCGGCAGATCCGGAACCGCATTGAGGGGGCCCTCCGGGTCGGCATGTCTCCTTCGGAAATCATGGAGGTATTCATTCAGGTGATGTTATACGGGGGGTATTTCACCACCCGGATTGCCATGCGTGTGGCCAGATCGGTATTCACCGAGCAAGGGGTGTCCACCTAGCATCCGGTCCAGACCGATTGGTTCCCCGCTGGGGATCCCCGCCTCTCGCTCTTTTTTGCAAAATTGCGGCCATTCGCGCCCTGATCCTCCTCCCTGCGAAAGAGGAAGGTTACCCCGATTACATCGGTACGAGCTCAACCCGATGTGATTGGACTCGCTGAAGAGGTGGAAGGCAACAGGAGAAGTCTATGAAACTAAAGCTGGACGACGGGACCGAGCTGTTTTACCAGGTGGATGACTTTACCGATCCATGGACCGAGCCGGAAACCGTGGTCCTCCACCACGGCATGGCCAAGAACCATAAGATGTGGTTCGGCTGGGTTCCAGTGTTGGCGAGGCACTACCGCGTAATCAGGTACGACATGCGGGGCATGGGCCAGTCGGACGTACCCGAGCCGGGGTATCCCTGGTCGGTGGACAACTTTGCCGTGGACCTGCTGGGCGTGCTGGACAAGCTGGAGTTGGATCGGGTCCACTTGATAGGCGAGACGGTGGGCGGCTCCATCTCCATGCGCTTTGCCACCCTGCACCAGGAGCGGTTATCGTCGCTGACGGTTTGCACTTCGCCTACCAGCTTCATGGACCCCCATCACGCGGAGAGCGCGGAGTTGATAGACCGGGAGGGCGTGGCCGTCTGGGTAGAAAGCACCATCACCCGGCGGTTGGACCCGCAAATGGTGGACCCCGCGTACATCCGGTGGTACGCGGCCCAAATGGCGGCCACCCCTGCCCACGTGGTAAGTGGGTTCCAGCGCAACGCCGGGGGAGACCTGGGCCCATTGCTGAAGGACGTGCAAACGCCCACTTTGGTGCTGGCCGCCGCCAGCCTGCGGGAAGAGGTCCTGGGCGACTTCCGGGGAGCTGCCGACCTGTTTCCCAACGGGCGGTTGGTGGTTTTCCCTGGGGTTTCCGGGTTCGTACAGCACATTCTACCGGTGCCCTGCGCCCGGGTTTGGCTTGACTTTGTACGGAGCCTGGAGCAACCCTAGAACCCCCAGGGCAACCCAGGCCGCCGGCTTGAGACTGGAGCGGCTGACACCGGCTATCACCGGCCATCAAACCTCGGCTTTCTGATATTAACGCGCCGGTCCCGCCGCGAGGCCCTCCGGATTTGACCCTCCCGGTGGCAACGCATACAATCCCACCTGGCACGCTAGGATTCCCCCACGCCTCAGCGGGGCCTTGCCCCAAAACTGTCATCCTGATCCTTCCGCAGAAGGAGAAGGATCTTCCTCGCGTGGCTCACCTGGGGGAGACCCTTCGACAGGGTCAGGGTGAAACGCAAAGGGCGCTTTTGAGGCAAAGTCCCTCAGCAGCCACTGGTGGAACCATAGATTCCCAACAATTGTCAGGTCGGATCCATGTCCGCCTGCGCAACAGTCTCAACAAGGCAGGACCGGCTATAGCTCGCACCGGAGGGTACACCATGGGCGAATCGTTGAGCCGCACCTTCTCCCGCTACCTGGTAGCCCTGGAATTCGAAGCCTTGCCAGATTCCGTGGTGGACAAAATGAAGGCTTCCTTGCTGCACTCCTTGATGATCTCCATCCTGGGCGCCGAAACCAGCCACGCCCAGGCCGCCGTTGAGCTGGTCAAAAACGAGGAAGGAAAGGCCGGTGGAGCCACCATCCTGGTGGACGGCGAGAAGGCTACCCGGGCCGGCGCGGCCTTCGCCAATAGCAAGCTGATGCACGCCACCAACCAGGCCGACTCTTATCGAATGCTGATTCACCCGGGGCCTTGCGTTATACCGGCGGGATTGGCCTCGGCCGAGTTGGGAGGCAACAGCGGCAAGGAGCTCCTAACGGCCCTGGTGGCGGGCTACGAAGTGGAAGCCCGTATTGCCGGGGACTTCATTCCATCCACTCAGGCCCGGGGATTTCGCAGCAGCCCTATATACGGCACTTTGGGAGCAGCGGTTAGCACCGGCAAATTAATCGGGTTAACGGAAGACCAGTGGGTAACGGCCTTCGCCCTGGCCTGCACCTTCACCGGAGGGACCAGCGAGGGGCCCCGATCCGGGGGACAGGAGATGATGTTCCACGAGCCCAACGCTACCCGCAACGGGATCATGGCTGCCCTGTTGGCTCTGGAAAACGTTCGCGGCTCGGAAACATCGTTAGAAGGAGACGCCGGGTTCTACAACGCCTTCACCGGCAACAACCGGGGGGAGCTGTCCTACGTGTTCCAAGGCCCGAATCAAACCTCCTTGGACAACGTGGTGGGAGAACTGGGTTCCCGGTGGGAGATAATGCACGTAACGCCCAAGATTTATCAGACGGCAGGGTACAACTGCCCGGTCATCGACTTGATGACCGATATTCGTTCCAGCCACAGCCTGCCCACCGAGGACATCGAGCTCATCACCGTCGACATGAACTGGCTGGAAACCCTCTATCCCTCGCCCGAGTTTCCCAACCCCCAAAGGGCCGCGCCCGGCGTAGGCAGCACCCACTACTTTGCTGCATACACCTGCGTCCACGGCTATTACCCTCCGCTGAAACCTCGCATCGATCCCGGAGAGGTGTCATCGGGGGAAGAGCGCATGGTCTTGGACCTGATGCAGCGGGTCGAGGTGGTTGGGCATAAGGACCGCCCGGCTTTCGCCCCCCGGATTACCATCCGCATGCGCGGGGGCACCACCTATCAAGGCGAATACAAAGGCGACGAACTGGAGTGGGGGCTGGACACGGAAATCCAGCGGGTGAGGCCCTGGTTCGAAGACATGTCCTGGCCAGTAGAACAGCTTGAAGCCATCGTGCAATCCGTATCCACACTGGAGCAGCAGGACCGGGTGGACCCCCTCATCCAGCTTTGCATCAGCCGGTAGCCGCTTTTGCTGATGATTCAACTCCAACGCCGGGCGACCCCAATGGCGGGATTTATGGCGGCCACGAACCCGTG
Organism: Chloroflexota bacterium; assembly: GCA_022568195.1. GTDB lineage: Bacteria > Chloroflexota > Dehalococcoidia > Lucifugimonadales > UBA3495 > JADFFS01. Next base: position 10,653 of record JADFFS010000026.1, read on the forward strand.
CTGCTTCTAGCATCGTATCGGCCGGCGCCGCATCTCAATCTGGTGCAATATGTTTGACGGCAGTTGGAACCTTATGGCAGTTAAAGCTTGGCGTCCGGGTTTTCTATGGGGCATGTGGCTTTTGCTGGCCGTGGCCTGCTCCGGCGCACCCGCCAGCACCCCGATTCCAGCGGCCACCCCTCTACCGCCGCCGCCTGAAGTCAACGTTATAATCATCACTCAAGACCTGGCGCTGGGCAGCAACCGGATGGTCTTTGGTCTGGTCGACCGGGACGGCATGCCCTTGCGGAGAGACAAGGCCCAGCTGCGGGCGATTTACCTTACGCCCGGCCAGCAAGAGGGCGAGGTCCGAGACACCGGTGTGGCGGAATTCAAACAGTGGCCTGCCGGACCCCAGGGAGTTTTGACCGCTACAATGAATTTCGACCGAACCGGGTTTTGGCAACTGGCGGTCGACACCACAGGCCCCGACGGCAGTCCGGCCGTGGGCTTGGGGGCCTTCGAGGTCAAGGAGAAGACCGAGACCCCGTCGCTGGGCGATCCCGCGCCGCGCAGCGTGACTCCCACCGGAGAAGGCTTGGACGATCTTTCCACCATCACCAGCTCAACCGAACCCGATCCCGACCTGTACCGCCTGTCCATCGACCAAGCCCTGGACACCGGAAAACCTCTGGTGGTGGTCTTTGCTACCCCCGCCTTCTGCGTCAGCGCTACCTGCGGCCCCCAGGTAGAGATAGTGTCCCAAGTTAAAGAGAAGTTCTCCGACAGAGCCAACTTCATCCACGTCGAGGTGTTCGAAAACCCCCACTTGATTGAGGGAAACAGGCCCACCGGCGGCCTGGCTCCGGCGGTGAACGAGTGGAACCTGCCCTCAGAACCCTGGACGTTCATTATCGATAAACAGGGGAAGGTCCACGCCAAGTTCGAGCAGTTCACGACGGCGGAGGAAATCGAGGCGGCCCTGCGAGAAGTCCTTTAGCCCAGTCTATAAATCGCCAGTCAATCAATTACCTACTCGTCATTCCGGCGTAAGGCCGGAATCCACCTGGACACCGGCTTCCGCCGGTGCGACCCTCATTTTGCGGCCGAACTTAGCGTTTTAAATCGAGCACCATCCATCAGTCTCCAATTTTAACCGCAACCAGCCGGTCCTCCCTTTCAACATAAGACACCACCACCTGCTGGCCAAATAGCTGGTGCTCTCGCAGGTGAGCAGGGGTCACTCCCGTGTATCCTTCCGTGGTGAAGGTCCATCTTCTGCCGTCTTGGTCCCGAATCGACACACTTTCTATCTCGGTGATATTTCTCGCGACAACCTCCACGATGTGTCCTCGGACCTGTCGCCCGGGCTCCCCGGCATCCGCGGTAGCAGTAGCTTGCCCTCCTCCACAGGCTATCGCCAGCAGAAGTGCGGCAGCTAATAACCACCGGCTTGGGGATCGTATAGCGGGGAACCGAGTTGCCGGAAGGACACGGCGGGCAGTGGCTCGGGGGGTCATATCCGGTCCCAGGTTAGCTGAACTTGAATACCTTGGCCGCCACCAAGCCCGTGCCCGCAACCCATGCGGCCAGGGTCGCCAGGCTGGGCCAGGTATCCCACAAGGGGGCGCTTTCCACGGCCACTTGGCGTAGGGCGACCAGCATCGGCGTCAAGGGTAGCGCTAACGCCAGGTGGGGCAAAATCCAGGGAAGGGTGGCCGTGGAGAAGAATGTCCCGGCGAAGAACATCATCGGAAGGGCGATGGCGTTACCCATTCCCGAGGCCGCAGCCGGAGTTTTGGCCCACGCGGACAGAATAAACCCGATGTTCAGGAACACCATGGCCCCCAGAAGCACTATGACGAAAATCCAGGCTGGGTTTCCGTGAACCCTGGCGCCGAACACGAACACACCCACCGCCAGGATAATGGCCGCCTGGAAAAGGGCCAGAACCAAATGGGCGGCGATCTCTCCAGCAAAATACTTCCAGATGGGCAGCGGGGTAACCAGCAAGCGTTTCAGGATGGCCTGGTTCCGATAGGTGCTGATCCTCACCGCGATGGAGATGATGGAGTTGGTCATAATTCCCAGGGCTATCAGCCCCATCAACACGCCGTCGAAGTACGTCACCTCAGGGACTTGAACCACCTCCGACCTCACCAGCGCCGAGTCCACCGTAACACCCTGCGTCCGGACACCCGCCACCAGATTGCGGATGACGCCATCGACCAACTGGTTGCGCCGCTGGTCACTGGAGTTGTATAACAGGGCAACCTGGGCTGGTCCCTGGGATTCTACTGACGGATTTGGCGATGACAGTTCTTCGCCAAACCCCTCTGGTATCACCACCAAATAGCCCAGGTCACCGTCCAGGATCCGCTGGCGAAGGTCCGCCAGTCCCGCAACGTTGTTTTCTATTTCCAGGAATTCGATGTCGGCCAGTCCGGCGCCCAACCGGCGGGAAGCATCGGTGCCGGCTTGGTCGATAACAGCCAGATTGGCCCCACCAAAGCCGTTGATTTCCAGCAGCCCAAAAACCACCACCAGAAGCAACGGGAAGAACAGTGCCCAGAAGGTCGCCTGGCGGTTGCGGGACATCATCTTGAGGTTGGCGATGGTCAGAGACAGCAAGTCTAGTCCTGCAACTCGTTGCCCGTTAGCTCCAGAAACACGTCCTCCAGAGTGACCGGAGTAATCTCCAAACGCTCCAGGCTCATGTCATTGCGTGCAATCTCATCCAGGACCGTGCCCAGGGCTGCCGGCGTATTCCTCAGCCGCAGCAGATAGGAGGTATCATCCAAGTTTTGGACGAACTCGACACCACCATTCAGCGACGCTACCTGAGACTCGCTCAAAGGGCGGCTCATGACCAGCTTGACGGTGTAGGTAGCCTCCAACTGGTCGATCAAGTTTCTCGGGGTGTCGATGGCCACCAACTTCCCCTGGTGCATGATTGCCAGCCGGTCGCACAGGGCCTCGGCCTCCTCCATGTAATGAGTGGTCAGGACAACCGTCGAGTTCCGATCGTGTATCTGCCGGATCAACCCCCAAACGTTGCGCCGGGCTTGCGGGTCCAGTCCGGTAGTGGGCTCATCCAAGATCACCAGCTCGGGGTCGTTTATCAGGCTGGCGGCCACGGTAAACCGTTGTTTCTGGCCACCGGAAAGTTGGTTAATTTTACTGCCGGACTTGTCCAGCAGGCCGACCTGGTCCAGCAGGGTATCTGGCGCCATGTGTTTGGGATAGAAGGTGCCCAACAGGGCCAGAATCTCTTTGAGGGAGAGGTAGTCGAAGTAGGCTGAGGACTGGAGCTGTACGCCGATGCGCGCTTTGACCTGGCGCGCATGCTTGACGATGTCCAACCCCAACACTGTTACCGTCCCGCCGGTGGGAGTTTGTAGACCCTCGATAATCTCTAAGGTAGTGGTCTTGCCCGCCCCGTTGGGGCCAAGGATGCCGAAGATTTCGCCCTGTTCCACGGTGAACGAAACCTGGTCCACTGCGGTCAGGGAGCCAAATCGCTTGACCAGACTCTCTACCCGGATTGCTTCGTTCATGATAACATTGCGAATTGTATCACAATCTTTTTTCGGCCCGGCCACAGGCCCTAAGCCTACCCGAATTGACACCTTGATGCCTCTATGATACTTTGCCGGGCGGTCTGATGGCACTAGCGGCGTCCAGCGGTCCTCTTTCCCAACCCGGCAGGCTACGCGCCTGGTTCCGCGGCCTTTCCGCAGCCACAGCTCTGTCGGTCTTTGCCTTGATCGTCTTGGGAGGCGTGGTTCGAGTGACCGGCTCCGGGCTAGGTTGCCCCGACTGGCCCCTTTGCCACGGGGGATTTCTGCCTCCTCTGGAGTTGGAGGCCGTCATCGAATACTCCCACCGGCTGGTGGCCTCCGCTGTGGTGGGCCCCCTGGTTCTGGCCACCTGCGTGGTCGCCTGGGCCGGTTATCGCCGGGAAAAGTGGGTCCTGGTTCCGGCCACGGTGGCCTTGGTAATGATGCTGGCCCAAGCGTTATTGGGCGGTGTCACGGTCCTGAACGAGTTGCCCGCCAGCGCCGTGGCCGCCCACTTGGCGCTGGGAGAAGCCCTGTTAGCCTGCGTGACCCTGCTGGTGGTTGTGGCGGTCCGCGGGCCCTTGCGCTTCTCAAAAGAAGGCTTACAAGGAGCCCGGCTGGGGGCCCGGACCGCCCACTTCCCATTGCTGGTCTTGATTTCGGGATTCGGTTTATATGTTTTGCTCTTAACTGGATCTTACGTGACCGTGTCCGGTGCAACGGTTGCTTGTTTGGATTGGCCCCTGTGCCGGGGGAGCACTCTGCCGACTAGCACCTTGGCAATGATTCACATGTTGCACCGGGTCGTGGGCATCGCGGTCGGGATTCTGCTGTTGTATAGCCTGCATCTAGGTTTCCGGGACAAGAGAAATTCCGCCGTGATACGCGTTTTCTCCTTGGTTGTAGCGGCATCGTTTTTGGCGCAAGTCGTGGTGGGGGCGGTGGCAGTCTGGCTCCGGTTTCCGGTGGAGTTGAGAGCCCTTCACCTGGCCCTGGCTACGTTGGTCTGGGGAACCATGGTCGCGCTGGCGTCTTTGGTGTTCGTTCGGCCGGACATTCCTGCCGGGGGAGGCGTCCGTGCTTGAACGCCAGCGGGTGGCCGTAGCCAACCGGATCAAGCCCAGTTCTTTTTTGAGCGTGGCCAACGACTACGTCAGCCTGACCAAGCCGCCCATTATCCTGCTGCTTTTGATTAGCGCCATCGGCAGCATGTTCCTGGCGGCCCAGGGCGCTCCTCCTCTCGGGCTGGTAATCCTGGTGTGTGTGGGCGGGACGCTGGGCGCAGGCGGAGCCAACGCCCTCAACCAATACCTGGAGCAGGACATCGACCGAGTCATGTCTCGCACCGCCCAGCGGCCCCTGCCGGGCAATCGTATGGCTCCGGTCAATTGCCTGGTGTTCGGCATCCTGCTGAACGTGGCGGCTTTTCTACTGCTGGCCACATTGGTCAACCCGCTGGCAGCCGTCTTGACACTGGCGGCAACCCTGTTTTACGTTTTCGTCTACACCCTCTGGCTCAAGCGAACCACACCCCAGAATATAGTGATCGGAGGTGCGGCCGGTTCTATTCCGCCCTTGGTTGGCTGGGTGGCGGTCACCGGCGGGTTGGATCTGCCCGCTCTGTACCTGTTCGGCATCATCTTTATCTGGACGCCACCCCACTTCTGGGCTCTGGCCCTGCTGATCCAAGGCGACTACAAGCGGGCCGGCATACCCATGTTGCCGGTGGTCACCAGCCGGGAACATACCGTCAAGAATATTTTTGTTTACTCCCTGGTTCTGGTAGCGCTTACCCTGATCTTTGCTGCCACTTCGGCGGTGAGTTGGATATACCTGGGCGCCGCTTTGCTGTTGGGAAGCATTTTTGTCGGCTTGGCCTGGCGATTAATCCGTGACCTCACCACCCGCCACGCCCGGCAACTGTATCTCTATTCCTTACTTTACCTGGCCTTGTTGTTCGTCGGCATGATCGTTGACAGCACCATTTCCCTGTGAGATTTCAGTGAAAATTCTTGTCGAAACTCCGGACCGCCGACGCTGGATTTGCCAGATTGGGCCAGGCTGCACCTACGTTGACACTCAAAGGGACGCTATGATACTGTCCTGGCGGTTAGTGAAATTTGGCACATACACCCCGGAATCATCCATTTTCCTCTTTAAGGGAGAGCAGACCAAGTGAAGTGGGTAGCCATAGCCGCCCTGATTACCGTGTTCCTGGCCGTGGGCTCGGGGGTCCTCGCTCACTTCATTCGCTCCGCTGACGCATCACCGAAGCTTCTTTTGGACCAAGAACGCCGACAGCGAGAGCGCGACTACCGCTTCAACCTTCCGGACCAAGAGCTGACTGTTCGGTGGACACCCAACCAGGATGCGGTGGAAAAGGGAAGGTTCCTCTACACCATCAACTGCATGACCTGCCATGGATTCAATGGTGACGGAAACCCCGTCACTCCCGAGGGACTCCCGATCAACCCCCGGGACTTCACCGGCAAATCCCACATTAACCAGAAAGTGATGTTCAAGTACAAGAGCTTGAACAAAACGGACGCGCTGGCGCTGGACGAGGACCTGAAAAAGACCATAAAGGAGGGACTGCCCGGTACGCCCATGCCGGGGTTCTCTATCCTCAGTGACGATGACCTGAATTCCCTACTGGAGTACATCAAAACCTTCGCCTACGAGGTCTGGAGGTACGAGCAGCCGACCGGCCCGGTGCTCCAGGTTCCCCCGGTCCCAGAAGACTTGATGTCCCAAGTTAGGGTCGATGGGGGCAGGACGCTGTTTACAGGCCGGGGATGCATGGCCTGCCACGGGAACATCGAACAGGGTGCAAAGCCCCCCGTGCCACTACCAACCGAGTGGAAGGACGAGTCGGGAAACACGATATCTGTGCTGCCGCGGAACTTTGCCGTAGACCCAATCAGACGGCCTAGCCCTCCCGACATTTTCACAACCATCCGGCTGGGGATAGGCGGCACTGTCATGCCCGCCAACCCAGTCTCCGACGAAGAGACTTGGAACCTTATCGCCTATGTCTTACACTTGCGGCAACTGGGCGTCGAAGGGAAGATCCCGTCCCAGTAGGAGCAGCCGATGCCTTTAATGCCTGACATCTCGACCCACGGCTTCTGGATTGACTGGAGCTTAGGGATCATCACCGTGGTCACGGTACTCGTGGCGATCCTGTCCTTTGCCCTGATTGCCATGGCCATGGTGAATTTCCGTCAGCGGAAAAACCCGACGGCCACTCGCCACATGAGCGGCTGGATAACCCGCTTCATCATCCTTGATATCATTATGATTATCTTTGACATCGTCATCTCTGTGTACTCCACGATAGGGTGGACCGAGATAATGGTGCTGGGAGACGAAACCTTAATCAGGAAGCATGGTGAAGCGGTGCACGTGAACGTTGTGGCGCGGCAGTTTTTCTGGGCGTTCAACTACCCTGGAGCTGACGCCACTTTCGGCACCGCAGACGACTTTACCCTGGCCAACCAATTGGTTGTCCCAGAGAACAAGCTGGTCCTTCTCGCGCTAACGGCCGGCGACACGATACATTCCTTCGCCGCTCCCCATCTCAGGATCAAATACGATGTGATTCCGGGGAGGGAGACGCGGGTCTGGTTCAAGGCAACGCAGACCGGGGAATATCCGGCGATGTGCACCGAGCTTTGCGGGCTGGGACATTTCCAGATGATAGCCAACATCAACGTGTTGAGCCAGCCAGATTACGCACGTTGGCTTGAGACGCGAACCCTGACGGTAGGAGCTCCCTGATGGCGACGATGGCGACGCAAGCGCAAGCGCTTCATCATACAGAGATAGGCTGGGTGGGCCGGTACATATTCTCCACCGACCATAAGATGATCGCGAAGCAGTACCTGCTCAACGGTCTATTCTTCGCCCTCTTCGGCGGCGTTCTCGCGTTGTTTTTTCGGATGCACCTGGCCTCGCCCGATGGTTTCTTAAGCCCGGACCGTTACAACTCCTTCGTTACCATGCACGGCACGTTAATGATCTTCTGGGTTGCCATGCCCATATTGTTGGGGTTTTTTGGCAACTTGACCATTCCCTTGATGATCGGGGCCAGGGACATGGCCTTCCCCTTCCTGAACATGATGTCCTACTGGACCTTCTTCCTCTCGAGCGTCGTAATCATGGCGTCCTTCTTTGTCCCCGGAGGGCCTTTTGCGGCGGGCTGGACCGGGTATGCCCCCCTGAGCGCCAACGCAGAGTTAACCGGAGTCAACTGGGGTATCAACCTGTGGGTTGCCGGACTCGCCTTGGAGTTCGCCGCAGTCATGATGGGAGGCATAAACTTTATCACCACGCCCTTCAACCTGCGGGCCAGGGGCATGAGCCTGATGCGCCTTCCATTGATCGTCTGGATGGTGGTGATTGCTTCGCTGCTCTTTATGCTGTCGGTGGGTCCCCTCATCGCTGGGGCATTTATGCTGCTCTTCGACAAGAACGTGGGAACCCACTTTTTCCTGGTGTCCGCCGATGCCGCGGGTGACCCCCTACTGTGGCAACACCTTTTCTGGTTCTTCGGACATCCCGAGGTTTACGTGATACTGATCCCGACGTTCGGGGTCATTGCCGAGATCTTTACAGCCTCCGCCAGGAAGCCTCTCCACGGGTACAAGCATATCGTATATTCGATCATTGGGGCCGGGTTGCTTAGCTTCGTGGTCTGGGCCCATCACATGTTCCTCTCCGGTCTGAACCCTCTTATCGCCATCGGGTTCAGCATCACAACTATAATCATCTCCATACCCTTTTTGGTTATCGTCGTGGCTTTGGGTCTAACACTCTGGGGAGGCTCGATAAGGTTTAACGCCGCTTTCCTCTACGCCCTCGGCTCCTTCGCTATCTTCATCGTCGGGGGCCTAACCGGGCTGCAACTGGGCGCTGTGGTGGCCGACGTTCAGCTCCACGACACCTACTTTGTGGTAGCCCACTTTCACTACGTGATTTTCGCCTCTGTAATCTTGGGCACCTACGCCGCGGTCCACTGGTGGTTCCCCAAGATGTTCGGCCGGATGATGAACGAAACCATTGGTAAGATACACGCCATCTCCACCTTCGTGCTGTTCAATATCGTGTTCGCCCCCATGTTTGTTTTGGGCTTTGCCGGCTACCCCCGGAGATACTCCGGATTCGGCCATATCCCCCTGTTCCAGGGATACGAGTGGATTACCGACTTCATATCGGCCGCGGCAATACTCCTGGTCCTTTCCCAGTTGCTATTCGTGTTCAACTTCTTCTACAGCCTGATGGCTGGGAAGAAGGCGGACAACAACCCCTGGGAGGCCACGACCCTGGAGTGGCTGGCCGAGTCTCCCCCACCTCATATGAACTGGGGCGCCACGGTGCCCGTGGTTGACCGGGACCCCTACGAATATGCGGTTGACGGTGTTGACTACCTGCCCCAGGGAAGGCTAGTGCCCCTACCGGTGAGGGAGTAAGTTAATGGCCCACGCGCAGGAACTGGAGTACGTCGAGCCAACGGGCATAGCCACACCCAAGTTGGGGATGTGGCTCTTCCTGTCCGGAGAGACCGTCCTCTTCGGCGGGGTGATAATGACCATCGCTATGTTCCGAATCTCGTTCCCCGGTTGGAATGAGGCATCGGAACATACCAACACCATCGTCGGCTCGGTGAATACCTTTGTCCTGCTGACCAGCAGCATGCTGGTGGCGCTGGCCCATAAAATGACCAGTCTGGAAAAATTCGGGACAGCAAAGCTCTGCATTTTGGGGTGCATCCTGCTTGGGATTTTGTTCGTGGCCCTGAAATGGGGGGTCGAGTGGCCCGGGGAGATCAGTCACGGCTACACGGTTCAAAGCGGGCCATTCTGGCAGCTTTATTACGGGGCCACCGGCCTGCATGCAGTCCACGTTATCCTGGGCATACTGGCCTTCACCGTCATCCTGGTCCTATACATGGGAAACTGGAGGCCCAAGTACTCCCTGGAAGCCACAGCTCTTTACTGGCACTTTGTGGACATTGTGTGGCTATTCCTGTGGCCTCTCTTCTATCTCTCCTAGGGGTGTTCATATAATGGCAGCGGAGCACGAGGAACACTTCCCCAACTACGTACGCATCTGGGCCATACTTATGGCGTTGACCGCCACCAGTATCATAGCCTCGGTACTGGTAAATCAGTTTGCCCCCTTCCTATGGAGGGCACTTTTGGTCTTCCTTTTCAGCCTAGGTGCGTTAAAAGCAGGCCTCGTGATTGCAAATTTCATGCACCTTCGCTTCGAGAGCAAGGTGCTCTGGGTCCTGGCATTGACGGCCCTAATCTTCGTCGGATTTTTCCTCACCGGCACCTTCTTTGACCTGACTGCCACGGTAAAGAGATGACCCAGCAACAGCACGTCGTAGAGGTCCCTCCCTCTCCGGAAAGAGGGGCAAACGGTGACGGCCAGCGAACGCCGTCGGTGGACATCCCTGCTCCTCCGATTGCCAGCGGCAACGGTGATGGGCGGCGGTGGGACGAGAGCAGACCCGCGTTTGACCGGGTAGCGGTTGCTCAGTTTGCGATGATCCTTTTCATAGTCGTGGAGGCTATGACCTTCGCCGGCTTGATCAGCGCATATTTTTCCATCAGAGGCTCGGTAGACTTCTGGCCCCCATTGGACCAGCCCCGGTATCCCGTACAAGCTACGGCGATAAACACGGCAATCCTTCTGGCCAGTGGCGCCACGATGCTACTTTTCAGGCGCGTATGGCATAGGGACCCCGACGCCTTTGGAAAACTAACACTCCTCCTCCTTGCCACTGCGTTCCTCGGCGCCCTGTTCGTAGGCCTCCAAGGGATCGAGTGGGCACAGTTACTAGGCTATGGCCTCACGGTGACGTCGAGCGCCTACGGTTCCATCTTCTACGTGATCATAGGCTTCCACGCCTTTCACGTCTTGGCGGCCGTCCTGTGGCTGTGCATCACCTCCGGCCTGGCAGTGAGGAAGAAATTCCCCCCTGGGATGTTGGGCCTGGAAACCGTGGGGATCTTCTGGTACTTTGTCGTCCTGGTTTGGCCCGTTTTGTATGCCGTGGTCTATTTTTAGCCTGGTCTGGGTCTTAGCGTCGATTACTCTCGACGGCGGGCAGGCGGGGGGCAATACCGGGCTGTATTCCGCCATGATCACCATGTTTGTGGCCATCGTCCTAGTGGGCGGGTCATTGATGGTATATCTGATCCGCGTGGCCCGGAGAGAAAGCGGCGAAACCCATCACGAGGAGCGGCCGCTTTCCTGATGCAAGCCTCCCCCGGCGCCATCCAAGTCCGGGGGATTTACGGTCACTCCCCAGTCCGCGTCACCTCGGTAGCACCCCATCGAACCTGCCGTCGACACCGATGGACAAGGTAAAGACCCCCACCACGGCATCTGTGTTCAGTGGACCGTATATGTGAGGGTAGACCTCCCCCGACCGGCTGGGCTCGTGCTTCAATGGGGAGTTGAGGCTGCCGGTATCCAACTCCAACGCCAGCAGGCCGGTGTGCCCGGCGAAGAGACGGTTGGCCACTGCCAGCAATTGAGCATGGTCCTTTGAGCAGTGGATGAATCCCTCCAAAGCCAGACTTTCCGCCCGGTACTCTTCCTTCCCTCGAGCAGCTTCCCATTCGGTTTCACTGGTCAGGTGGTAAATAATGGCCATGTGCGCTCACCGCTAATATCAAGCTCTGTCTACTTAGCGCAGGTTATTGTATCTCGCCGGGGCGCTTGTGGGTAAGACATAGATCCAGGGCCAATGGGCGCAACGCGACGATCCACGATCTTCGGCAGGGTTTTCGCCCGAGGTCCCCGGTGGTAGGATAGGTGCGGTTGAACCCCCCCGTTGGGGGTTAATTGGGGGCTGGAGAGACATAGATGCAGGGAGAGCAGCACCAGGGTAAGGGCTTGAAGTACCTGACCATCACCCCAGATGACTACGACGCCGACGAAACTTACCCCCTGCTAATCATGCTCCACGGGTTCGGAGCCAATATGCAGGACCTGGCGGGCTTGGCCCCTGCCATCAACAGTACCGGGTACGTCTACGCGTGTCCCAATGCGCCTATAGAATTTGACCTGGGCGGCGGCCAAATCGGCTACGGATGGACGTCCCCGCGAGGAGCGTCCACCCCGGAGGAGGTCCAAGAGGCTCAGAACCTGCTGGCCGATTTCTTCGACGAAGTGTTGGAGCAGTTTAAAGTGTCGCCCAGCCAGGCCGTCTTAATGGGCTTCTCCCAAGGAGGCGGAATGACTTACCGGTGCGGCATGGTACGGCCGGACAGGTTCGCCGGACTGGTGGCATTGAGCGCCACTCTGCCCGACACCGCGGAAATCGAGAGCAGACTGCCCCAGGACCGGAGCCTGCCTATTTTTGTGGCTCACGGCCGTTTCGACTCCATGATTCCCTCCGAGAGGGCCCACACCGCCCGGGACTTTCTTGAAAGCGCGGGCTACAAGCCCGAGTTTCATGAATACGACATGGGCCATGAAATCAGCGCGGAAGTACTCGCCGACCTGATCCCGTGGATGGCCAAGGTCCTACCACCCAAAATTCCCGCTAGCAAATAACACACCGGCTGTCCCGGCCAACCGCTAGTTGTCTTCCTTCACGTCTTCTTTCCACGAAATCATCCGGTCCACCTCGATACCAAGCAGCACCATTCGCCCCTCGGCAAGCAGCTCCCGGGCAAATGCCTCTCCGCGCTCAGGGCCATCGTAGCGCAGACAGATGCGGCGCACCTGCCGGTCCAGATCATCCTTGGTAACGGTAGCCTGGCCCTCGATTATTACGTATTGGTATGGACGCTGGGCGGCAGCAATTGACAGTGACACCGCCGGATTCCGCCGGATGTTTTTCACCTTAATCGCATCTCGACCCGCCATTGCCACGGCCCTGCTGCCGTCCCATACATACCACACCGGCGCCACGTGGGGCTTCCCGTTGGGCCGCAGTGTGACCAAGTGGGCCACGTGCGCCTGATCCATGAATCGCTCCAACTCGTCCTGGCTAAGTTTGGCCATGAGAACTTTCTCCGAAATATCCTCGTACTAATGAGTGTTGGGGCATCCGGCAGGTTTTCCGCCGCCGGCGGTGCCCAATATAACACGCAGGAAGTCAACTAACCCCGCTTCAGTTTGAAACTGACACACACGATTTCACCCCCACTGATCCTCGATGGGGGAAGGTTAGAGCCTGCCCTGAGCGCAGCCGAAGGGATGGGGGTGCGCCGGTATCTATCAGTTTCAAGTTGGTGAGCTACTAGCCTTTCTTAAGCCAACTGGCCCGGCGCTCAGTAGCTTGCTCGGTAGTTGTCGGCAGCTATGTGGGATAATCAGAAAATGAGAGTGTTTGCACACACGGGACTTTCCCGGTGTCGCCGGCTCGGCGGGCTCTGGTTGCCGTTGCTGGTCTCTGGGGTGATAGCCGTGGTTGCTGGAGCATGCACCAGCTCGCCACCGGTGGTGACCTCCACTGCCACACTCATCCCCACGCCCAGCCCAACTACCCCTGCGGCGACTCCAACGCCCACCGCCACACCTCCCGAACCGGCGGCAAAATCACCGCCCACCCAGCGTCCATCTCCCGCATCCCTATCCCCCACCCCGGAACCCTCACCGCAACAATTCAAGTCTGTGAACCTGCCCGACGACGAGGGCGCCCATCTTGCACCCATCGAATGGTGGTATTTCAACGGGCATCTGGCCGACGACACGGGCCGGGAGTACAGCTACCACTTTGTCACTTTTCAGTCCGTTACACCCTCCGGCCTGACCCCGCGGTTGTTCCACCTCAGCTGGGCAGACCATGAACAGCGCCTGTACCTGACTGTCGAGAAACTCGACCTGACCCAGGCCAAACGCTCCACCGGCACATTCAGCTTCACAACCTCCGAATGGCGGATGGAGGGCAAAGCGGCCATCGATGGCGCCGAGTACCGGCTGGCATTCCAGACAGGGCAATATTCCGTGGATATAACTGCCTCTTCCACCAAGCCGCCGTCCCTGCATCAGGGCTCTGGATTGGTAGGCCTGGGCCGGGCAGGTAAAAGCTACTACTACTCCCGTACCCGGCTGGAAACCACCGGCACCCTGTCCGTGAACGGCGAGGAGAGACCGGTGAGGGGAACAGCCTGGATGGACCACCAGTGGGGGAATCTCAACGTAGCGCCCGTGGGCTGGGACTGGCTCAGCCTGCAATTGGACGACGGGTCTGAGCTTATGGTGTCCCTGGTCTGGGACTCCACCGACCACTCACCCATTTCAGGCTACGGCACCTACGTCCCGCAGGACGGTCCGGCCATCAATATCGGTAACGACGACATCGAGTTAACCGCCACAGGCTCTTGGACCAGCCCGGCCACCGGGACAGTCTACCCCATGGGCTGGACGCTGCTGGTCAAGTCCCTGGACCTGTCCCTGGAGCTCAGTCCGGTACAGCGAGATGCCGAATTCGCGGGCTCTCGAAACATCCTACCGAGCTATTGGGAGGGAGCGGTTTCGGTGATCGGAGCAATGGGCGGCAATCCAGCCAGCGGCAAAGGCTTCGTGGAGATGGTGGGTTACGACACCCGAGATCGCAAGATACCGACGCCGGCGCCGGTCCAGTAAATCGAGGAGGCAGGAGAAGAAGAGATGGTTCGGCCGGGATCCTAGGGCCGGGCAGCAGACCGTATCAGGTCCGCAATTTGAGCCTGCTCGCCGGGGATGTGCTCGGGCTGCACCGGGATCGGCAAGGCGCCCAACCGCTCCAGAACCGGCCCTTCCAGCACAGAGCGTTCATCCTGGGTGAGCTCCCAACGGCGGGCAATCTCGTCGGCGCCGTAAAGGACCGCTTGGCGGAACCCATAGTCGGCGACCGCCCGGTTGGCTATCTCAATGACTTTGTCCATCGTGGTCCTCGGAGTTTGGTGGGAATTCCAAAGCTACGTAGCAATAGCCCAGGCCCCGCCGTCTATGACATAGGTACTGCCGCTGACGTAGGAAGCCTGGTCGGAGGACAGCCAAGTGATCAGGTTGGCGATCTCCTCGGGCTGGCCCACCCTTCCCATGGGGTGCTCCAGATTCCGCTCTTCGAAGGTCCCCGCGCTGGCTGTGCTGCCCCGCATTTGGGGCGTGTCCACCCCGCCGGGAGCTATACAGTTGACCCGGATGCCCTGAGACGCGTATTGGGCTGATGCCACCTTGCTCAGGTGAATTACTCCGGCCTTGCTCACCGCATAAGGGACCCCGTAGGCCACGCCCCGGACCCCCGACATGGATGCGATGTTGACGATCGAGCCGGACCCGTTGGCCAACATGGCCGGTATGGCGTACTTGCAGCAGTAGAACAAGCCCTTGAGGTTGGTATCCATTGTCAGGTCCCAGTCCACGTCTTCGACCTCCGCCAAAGGCGGGGTGCGAATGAGAATGGCCGCGCCGTTTACCAGGATGTCCAGCCTGCCGAAACGAGACACTGTGTCGTTCACCATCTGCTGTACCTGGTTGGAGCGGGAAACGTCCACCACAGACACCGCCGAGTTATCGTCGTTGCCCTCCATTAGCTCGCGGGTCTCTTCGGCTCCAGCAGGGTTCCGGTCGGCTACCACCACCCGCGCTCCTTCCTGCAAGAACCGATGGCAGGTGGCCCGGCCGATGCCGGACCCTCCTCCGGTAACGATGGCTACCTTGTTTTGAAGAAGCCCGGGCAAGTTGGCCCCCTTTGTCGGCAGAGTTGATGTCTGCCAGCGTGGCGCCGATTATATCACGGTGAATCTCGCCGACACTTGGCGTGAGCACGCCGCCTTGCGCTGCTCCGCCGCAGCGGGTTATTATGCTTATCTGTCCGTGTCCCAGCGGCCATTTCCCACCAGGCGACAAGGACCTGACGCCGACATTGACGACAGCTAACCTGCAAACAATGCTTTACTCGACCCACGTGTCGTTGGGCGCCCGCATGGTCCCCTTCGGTGGCTGGGACATGCCCGTTCAATACGGCGGTATCCTCAGCGAGGTGGCGGCGGTCCGCAACGCCACGGGCCTATTTGACGTGTCCCACATGGGCCGCCTGTTCATTTCGGGGCCCCGGGCGGCCGAATTCCTGGACTGGGTATTGACCCGTCCCGCCGAATCGCTCCGGGTGGGTCGCGCCCGTTACTGCATGATATGCAACCAGGCGGGCGGCGTCATCGACGATGTCATCTTCTACCGGTTGTCCGACGACCGGTTCCTTTTGATTCCCAACGCAGGCAACCGGGAAAGGGTAGTCGCCTGGTTCCAACGGTGGATCGAAGAGAAATTCTCCAGTGGCTGCACCATGGAAGACCGCACAGCGGCCACCGGCCTGATCGCTTTTCAGGGTCCGGGCACTCCTTCGGTCCTGGACCGATTGTGCGACCAGCCTCCGTCTACCCTTCGCCCCTTCGCTGCCCGGGAGAGCGTCATGTTGGGCAAATCCGTCTTTCTAGGACGCACCGGATACACCGGGGAGGACGGCTTTGAACTTGTGGTGGATGCCGCCGATGCCGAATACCTATGGCGTTCGCTGATGGACCAAGGCGCGGTCCCCTGCGGCCTGGGCGCCCGGGACGTTCTTCGCTTGGAAGCCGGTCTTCCCCTCCACGGGCACGAAATCGACGAAGAAACCACCCCCATCGAGGCTGGCTTGGAACGGTTCGTTGGCTTCGACAAGGATTACGTCGGCGCCGAAGTTCTTCGCAAGCAAAAGGAAGAAGGCGTCGATCGCAAGCTGGTGGGACTGACCCTGCCGGGACGCAGCGCTCCCAGGGCGGGGTACACCATTTCGGACGGGGGCGAAAAGGCCGGAATCATAACGTCGGGCAGCTATTCCCCCACTCTTGACACCAGCATCGCCATGGGCTACGTTGTGGGGCGTTACGCAGACCCCGGTCAGACCCTGGACGTGGACATTCGGGGACGCACCGCCACGGCGCAGGTGACGCCCCTGCCCTTCTACTCCAGGCCCAGACGCCCCCCCGAGCCAGCCTAAGGGAGGTCCGAGGCGAGTTGAGTCCCAACGACCGCAAATACACCAACGAGCATGAATGGATCAAGGTCGAGCCGGGCAGCGACGGCCCCGCCCTGGCCGGCATCACCGAGTATGCCCAGGACCAACTGGGAGACATCGTCTACTTTGACCTGCCCCGGCCCGGGACCGCCTTGAAGCCGCACGGTAAGATGGGCGAAGTGGAGTCGGTAAAGGCTGTATCCGACCTGTTTTCTCCTGTCACCGGCGAAGTGGTCGAAATCAACGAGCGCCTCATGGACCACCCGGAGTTGGTCAACGAAGACCCCTACGGCGAAGGTTGGCTAGTGAAGATAACCCTGAGCGACTCCGCCGAGCTGGACTCGCTGATGCCGGCCGACGAGTACGAGGCCTACATCAGCGGCTTGTCATGACCACGCCGGCATTCAGCGTTCAGGCCGGTAACTGATGGCGGCAACCTACATCCAATTCCCCTATATCCCCAATACCCAGGACGAACAGGCCCTGATGCTGGCCACCCTGGGCCTGGATTCCATGGACCAACTGTTCCTGGATATCCCCCAGGAGTACCGCAACCCGCCTCTGAACTTGCCCAAACCGATGTCCGAACTGGACTTGCTACGGGACTTGCAGGCTCTAGCCTCCCAAAACCGGTACCTGGGCAGCGGTCCTTCCTTCCTGGGCGCGGGTTGCTACCAACACTTCATTCCCTCGGTGGTCAAAGCTCTGATGACCCGGGGCGAATTCCTAACCGCCTACACCCCGTACCAGGCCGAGGCCAGCCAGGGCACCCTGCAGGTAATCTACGAGTTCCAGACGTTGATCTGTAACCTTTATGAAATGGAAGTGGCCAATGCCGGAATGTACGACGGCGCCACCAGCCTGGCGGAGGCGGTGCTCATGGCCTGCCGCGTGACCCGGCGGAGCCAGGTGGCGGTGGCAACTACCCTGTCGCCCATCTACCGGCAGGTAATCGAGACCTACTGCCAGTCCCAGGGCATCCAGTTCCGGCCGGTCCCTCCCGATGCGCCGGAAATCGACCAGCAAACAGCTTGTCTGGTGACTCAGTACCCCAATTTCTACGGCTACATCGAGGACTTGGACCGGCAGACCCAGGCCGCCCACCAGCAAGGGGCTCTGATGGTGGTGTCCGCCGACCCCACCGCCATGGGAATGTTCCACCCACCCGGTTACTACGGCGTCGACATCGTCACCGGGGAAGGCCAACCCCTGGGCATACCCCCAAGCTACGGAGGGCCCTACGTTGGCCTGTTTGCCACCAAACAGGAATACATCCGCCAGATGCCCAGCCGCTTGTCCGGCCGGACGGTGGACCGCCAAGGCAGGACCGGCTATGTGTTGACTTTGCAGACCCGGGAACAGCACATCCGGCGGGAACGGGCCACCAGCAACATCTGCACCAACGAGGCGCTCTATGCCTTGGCCGCGACTATCTACCTG
>JADFFS010000027.1 GCA_022568195.1 Chloroflexota bacterium
AACGGAAGTCGCGCCACGGATCCAATTCCGCCCAAACCGCTAGTACCATTTCAAGTTGAAAACGAGCAATGTCATTCCGACCGCAGGGACCCCGATTACATCGGGGTGGGGATGGGTGGAACGGCCCCGCCCCAGATGCTTCACCGCTGCGGCTGGCTCAGCATGACATTTTCGGAACAATAACCGGTCGTTTGAATGGGCCAACCTATCACAATCAACTTGACGCGGTACTAGCTTATTCACAGGTCCCCAAGGAATCCGGCGCGGATTAGAGATCGACGGGCTCCGCGGGTTCTTCAGTTCCTTCGGGGGGCTCCGTGGGAATATCGGTAACGTATCCCGCCAGCATGATGTCCAGCTGTACCATCAGCAGCTTGTTCCAAGCAACTGAGGCCCGCATCGCCGCTTCCGGGTCATCCATTTCCTGCAGCAACAATTCAGCCAGCGCAGTCTGGGTAAACGACATCGTCCCAATCATGAACCGGCTGGGAATAGAGCCCAAGTGCGCCCGGTGGACGGGAGGGTGGCTGTGGACTATGCCGGTGGCCAGGGCGCGTATGGGATAGTCCTCGTCAAGCTTGAAGTCGATGGAGGCCCGCAACCAGCGAGCCAGGCTATGCTTGCGGCGGTCCAGGCGAGTCTCGTCTACCTCACCTTTTTCGTTCAAAAAGAACTTCCGCGACCCCGGGTGCTTGAGGAAGTTGTCGTACACCGCCGCGGTTAGCTCCTCAGCGCGCTCCAAGACCACGGGCGCCGTGGCACGAATCAGCTCGAACTGGTCTTCGTCCAGCCCCACAAAGGCTGCCATCTCTCTTAGCCTTCCCGGCCAATCGACGATACGTGGCATAAGGACTCCGAGACGGTTTTCGGACAGTTGTTGATCGTTACGTTGGCAGAATGCCCAATATTGAGCCTGCCCCAGTGGACCGGTTGCTCCATGGGGGTGCATCCAGAATATAACCCTTCTTGCTAACCCAAGCAAGGCGGCTTTGCCTCAAAATCGACCTCAGCGTGTCACCCTGAGCCTGTCGAAGGGTCTCCCCCAGGTGAGCCACGCGAGGAAGATCCTTCTCCTTCTGCGGAAGGATCAGGATGACAGTTTTGGGGCAAGGCCTGCAAGCCAGGTTATACAGACCGTGGCCGGCGCTAGCTTCGCGCCGTAGCCGGCGGTGGCTGGGCCAGGGGCCGGGAAATCAACGGTGTCAGCACCAAGGCCGGCAGCATCAAGATCAGCCCGGCTACCACGTTGCCCGAGATGGCTCCTTGCAGCGTGAAGGCGGTGGCAACGGCCCCCATCTCCAGCCCGCCCAACGGCGTTCCCACACCGATACAAAAGCTGAGCAGGCCCATCATGCGGCCCCGCATATCCGGGGGGGCGGCCAGCATGGTGATGGCGCTTTGCATGGTGCTGAACCCCGCCTGCCCCAAGCCGCTGATGGCCAAAAAAGCAAATGCCAAGGTGTACCAAGGCGACCAGACAAACAGCAGTGTCATCACTATCACGCCCAGGGACCCAAAAACAAAAACTCGGCCGTGGTAGCGTACGTTCCGGGTCAGGGACATCAGCGCGGCTCCCGCCAGTTGTCCGATGCCCTCGGCGGCGAGCAGCAGACCCACCAAGGTGGCGCCCACTCCCAGATGGTCCCGGCCGATGGCGGGGATGAATTGTTGCACGGGGAATACCAGGGCGTTCATCAAGATGGTGATGTATAGCAGCCCCCGCAGCACCGGGCTGTGCAGCGCGTATTTTATCGACACCGCCAGGCTCCGCACCACCGGCTCATGCTGGCGGGTCAACTCTGGGTTGGGAATACGCAGCCGCATCATCAGGGACAGGTTCACCAAGTGGACGCTTAGGACGAAGCCGTAGGACCAGGCGAAACCCACCGTGTCTAGCAATACGCCTCCCAACAGAGGGCCGACCATCTTGCCCGCCGTGTTGCTCACCACGTCCAGGGATAGTGCGTTTACCAGTCGGCCTTCGCCGACGATGTCCAGAATTGCCGTGCGGCGAGAGGGGTCCTCGATTGCCTTGGTAGCGCCTTGCAATGTGATGGCCAGGAATACGTGCCATGTCTTCAAAAGCTCGAAGTCGTAGGCCATGATTGCCAGGATGCACGCCACGGTCAGGGTGTTGACCACCTGGGAAATCTGTAAGATCAGGCGCCGGTTGAAGCGGTCGGCCAAGAACCCGGACACCAAGGATAGAAACGGCCGGGGCAGGTTATTGAAAACCAGGATCAACCCAAGCTGGAAATAGGAATCGGTAACCTGTAGCACCAGCCAGCTCAGGATCAGCAGCTCCATGCGCCGGGCAAACTCATGGAGAGTGCCGACCCACCAGATTAGCCGAAAGTCGGCGTTTTGCAGCACCGACAGCAAAGGGGTACCCCGGCGGGGTGCTGGTTGCAAGGGTAGCAACGGGCTGGTCCTCCAGGTGGGTGACGGGTTGGTGGAAGGGTGGCCTGTTAGCGGACAGCCGTATCATTGTACCTTGTCGTGTCCCTTGTCGCGCCACCATTGGACTCACTTACCATCCGCCCTCCTAGCCTCCATACCAAGGACGGCATACATGGGGCCCCAAACCCATTCTCAGACGCCAAAGCTGGCAAAAAGCGGATGCTCCGCCCGGCCAACATAACGGTCCCACGCAGCTTGACACCCGAAAGGCGTGGTAGTTAACTGAACGCGCCCGAAGAACCATGGACCACAACATCCCGATCACCGGCCTCGTTCCCCATGCTCTGGAACGAATCTCCAACGGGAACATCAATCCCGGCTCCCCACGGTGTCCACTGGTCATCGCCCATCGGGGTGATATCACCGCGGCGCCCGAAACCACCATGCCCGCCTTTTACCGGGCAATCAAGAGCGGGACCGATGTCGGAGAAAAGGCCAAATTAAAAGGCTATTCAAAAACCGAAAGGCAGTAAGCGATGCAGCCCAAAGACTTGACCGAATTCTGGCGCCGGACCACCGAAGAGTTGGCTCTGACCGATTTGAAACCCTCGCTGGAAGAGGTCCCCGAACAAAGCGGACGGGAGTTCAGGACCTATAGCGTGGTCATGGAAAGCTTTCGTGGCCGGCGCATACGCGGCTGGTACTCCGTTCCCAATGACCCGGGGCCCGGCGGAAGGTTTCCAGCCGTGCTGGCGGTGCCCGGTTACGGTGGCGATAAGCCCATCCCGACCCATTTGGTTTCCAGCGGGTTCAGCGTGTTGACACTATACCCAAGGGGCCAGGGCGAAAGCCGGCATGAGTGGGAGCTGGAATCGGGGACCAAGCTGATCTACTGCATCGACGACAAAGAGGAGTACTACTACAGGGGCGCTTACATGGACTGCGTACGGGGATTGGATTTTCTGTGTTCCCGCCCTGAGGTGGACGCAGCGCGCCTGGGCATGTGGAGCCGTAGCCAGGGCGGCGGTCTCACCCTGGCGACCGCGGCCTTGGACCACCGGTTGCGTGTGGCGGTGGCCGAAGAGCCCTTCCTATGTAACTACCCGGTGTCGGTTGACATAACCACCAGCCCTTACCGGGAGTTGTGCGACTACACCGCCCAACACCCGGAGCAGCGCGAGGCGATTCTAGAAACCCTGTCCTACTTTGACTGCAAGAGCCTGGCGCCCCTAATTGAATGCCCTACCCTAATGAACATCGGCTTGAAGGACGAAACCTGCCCTTCCACGACCATTATGCCCGTGTTCGAACAGATTCCCGGTCTCAAGGCCATCCATGTCTACCCCGAGCTAACCCATTCGCCGTGCACCGATTTTAACGCCCACGCCATGAACTGGCTGCGCCGTTACCTGGGAGCATGATCCTCAGGGCACGCTGCGTCACCCCGGATATAAGATGATTGAGAGCCCGGAAGTTAACCCCGTTTGACCTAGCCAGGAGGAGTAAAAATGCCAGCACGCACTGGAGAGCAGTATCTCGCCGGCCTGCGAGAGCAGCCGAGGGAGGTGCACATTCGGGGACAGCGGGTGGAGGACGTGACCAGTTTTCCTGGGCTGGCCAACGGCGCCCGGTCCATCGCCAACCTCTACGACATGCAGCACGATGCGGCCCTGCAGGACGAAATGACCTACATCTCCCCCACCACCGGCGCGCCGGTGGGCCTATCTTTCATCGCGCCCAGGACCAAGGAAGACCTGGAACGGCGGCGGGTAATGATGTTCCACTGGGCCCGGACGAGCTACGGCATGATGGGCCGAACCCCCGACTTCCTCAACGTCAGCATCATGGCCATGGCCGAGGCGGGAGACTATTTCGGTCAGAACCGTCCTGAGTTCAAGCAGAACATCATCAACTACTACGAGTACATACGGGAGAACGACCTGACCCTAACCCATACCTTGGTCAACCTGCAAAGGAACCGCCACCAGATGGCCACCACCAGGGACTACAATACCGACGTAGCCCTGGCGGTAGTCCGGGAGACCGATGCCGGCTTGGTGGTGCGCGGACCCAGGGTCCTGGCCACTTTGGGCCCCCTGTCCGACGAGATCGCGATATACCCGGTGCGCAACGCCCGCCTGGCCGGCAGCGAGGACGCCTGGCGCTACGCCTTCGCTTTTGCCATCCCTTGCGGCACCCCGGGCCTAAAGTTCCTGTGCCGCGAGAGCTTCGACTTGGGCCGCTCCACCTTCGACCATCCCTTGGGCTCCCGCTTCGAGGAGATGGACGCCATTATATTTTTGGACGACGTCCTGGTGCCCTGGGAACGGGTCTTCCTGTTTGGAGACGTGGACCTGTGCAACAACCTTAGTCCCCGCACCAACCAGTACAACCACTCGGGGCATCAGGTAGTCACCAAAAACGTGGCCAAGTGCGAGTTCGTGGTGGGCCTGGCCAGCCTGATGGTTCACACGCTGGGGTCCGAGACCATACCCCAGGTCCACGCCCTGTTGGCCGAGTTGATCGAAAACCTGGAGATAATGAAAGCCCTGCTGTGCGCCGCCGAGGTCAACGCCGCCGTGGACGAATGGGGGGTCATGTGCCCGGCGTTGATTCCCATCACCGTGGCGCGCAACCTGTTCATCCGTATGTATCCCCGCATGGCCGAGATCATACAGTTGCTGGGCTCCAGCAGCTTGATGGCCCTGCCCTCAGAGGCGGACTTCGACGGACCTTTGGCCGCGGATTTGGAGCGCTACATGGACACCGATACCGCCTCTGCCCGTGACCGGGTCCAGTTGTTTCACCTGGCCTGGGACCTGGCCGGCAGCGCCTTTGGCTCCCGCCAGGTACTGTACGAGCGGTACTTTCAGGGCGATTGGATGCGCAACGCCAGCATCCTGTGGGACCGCTACGACCCCGAGCCCATGATGCAGCAGGTCCGGGACTTTCTAGCACGCTCCTAAGACTTCCGGGGCTGTGTCCCGCGACCGCTAGGCGTAGGCTTGCTTCCCGCTGTCAAATCCCCGGTGTTTATGGTACAATAATGTAGTTG
The DNA here is from genome assembly GCA_022568195.1 of Chloroflexota bacterium. Lineage (GTDB taxonomy): Bacteria > Chloroflexota > Dehalococcoidia > Lucifugimonadales > UBA3495 > JADFFS01. Next base: position 5,456 of record JADFFS010000027.1, read on the forward strand.
GTAGAAATCTGCGCATTTTTCTTCTGTACTCGGCCCTTAGCCGGACCCGCATTGGGGGGATTTCAAGTCTGCGCAACCGCAGACGGGGGGTGGGGGCACACGATCCGTTCATACCACGGGGCAAGCAATATTTCCGGGGGTCCAGCCTCAAGATGACCGTCGTCGACGACATCAAGAGCCGCGTGGACATCTTGGAAGTGGTTTCCCGGTACGTGCCGTTGCAGCGCTCCGGCCGCAGCAATAAGGCGAATTGTCCCTTTCACCAGGAAAAGACCCCTTCCTTTTTCGTCTTCCCCGACCGGCAAACCTGGCGGTGCTTTGGCGCATGTGCTACCGGTGGAGACGTTTTCTCTTTTGTAATGCGCGCCGAGAACTTGGAGTTTGGCGACGCCCTGAAAAGCCTGGCCCAGCAGGCAGGAGTGACTCTACCCAACGAGCAACGGCGCAGCCAGATGCAGGTTGCGGTAGCTATAAACGAGTCGGCCCGTAGCTACTACCAAGATTACCTGGCCTCGTCCCAAGGCGCTGGAGCAAGGGCCTACCTGGACCAGCGGGGCCTTTCCCGGGAGACCATCGAAAGATTCGAGTTAGGGCTCAGTCCCCGCGACGGTGAATCGCTTAGAGACCACCTGGTCAGGCAGGGCTATTCGACCCAACAGCTCAATCAGGCAGGCATCGTCCGGACTTCCGAAAACGGTTGGCAGCATGACATGTTTCGCGGCCGCCTCATGTTTCCAATTCGCGACGGCCAAGGAGAGTTGGGCGGCTTCGGCGGCAGGATCCTTCCTGTGCAGGAAGGAGACGACTCCCAACCTAAATACTTGAACTCAGCGCGTAGCTCGTCCTTCGACAAGGGCAGCATTCTGTACGCGCTTTACCTGGCCAAAGACGCCGTGCGCCAGCAGGGTATCGTTATCGTGGAAGGGTACATGGACGCCATTGCGGCCCATCAGGAGGGCTTCACCAACGTAGTTGCCTCCATGGGCACTGCTCTTACCGAGAATCAGGTGGCGGAAATTCGGCGCTTGACCGCCGATGTCACCATGGCCTTGGACCAGGATGCCGCGGGCCAACAAGCCACACTGCGCAGCATGGAATCCTCTTGGAGGGTGTTCCAATCCCGTGTCGCGGGGAGGTCTCAGGGAACGACCCTATTTCAGCGCCAAGACATGCTTAACTTAAAAATCGCCGTGTTGCCCGAGGGAATGGACCCGGACGACGTCATAAAGAAGTCGCCCCAAGAATGGACCAATTTGATCGAGGGTGGTATGCCCTTGATGGAGTACCTTTTCAATGCCCTATCGGCCCAGTTCGACCCAACCACACCTCAGGGCAAAACCCGGCTGGTGGAGGCGATGTTCCCCTTGATCGCGGCGGTGCCGGAGCCAGCCCAGCAGGACTATTACTTTCAGAAACTGGCCGACCTTCTAGGGGTCACCCAAGAGACCTTGCAAGCCAGCGTGGGACGGCCAACATCAGCCGGCCGGAGCCGCAGCCGCGGTACGGCCTCGCCCGGCCGCCAGGCGACACCCTCAGCTTTTGCACGGCTGGAAGGGGACCCTTTGGAGGAGTATTGCCTGGCTCTCTTAATGAGCCATCCGGAGCTGGAAGAAGAGGTGGAGGACCTTCGGCCTGAGTATTTTCAGCGGATGGAAAACCGGGAGATTTACAACCAGTGGGTGAGAGTGTGTCAGGGGCGCCAGGATGAAGCCGAGTCTGCCTCGCTACGTGGCTTGGTGGATGAAGAGTTGGCCCAGCCATTGGAGGCCCTGCTCCAAAAGTCCTTGCCGCCCCTGGACTCGCAACACCGCGCAGACGCCATGCGGGACTCGGTACGATTGTTGGAAACCCGATTCCTGCGGGAAGTGAAGGCCGAGGAGGAAATCAGGTTCTCCGAGGCCCCACCGGACTTGGATGAAGACCCGCCCTTGGAAGTCCTTGAAGTGAACCAAAGAATCAAGCAAAACCAAAGCAAACGAAATTCCGTATTGCAAGACAGTACCTTCAGGGGGAATTAATGGCACCACGTAACAGCAGCAACGGAAGTCCCCTTAATCCGGAAGAATTTCTGGAGACCAGGGAAGAGCCCGAAGAAAGCGATAAACTCGTCGAGATTTTCCGGGGGGTCAAAGCCAGCCAGGACGAAGACTCCATGGGCGAGTCCAACGGCGGGGGTGGTAGTTCTTCGCCCGTAGCCACGGAGCCAGCGGAAGACCAGTGGGAAGAGCCTGGAACAGCGAAGAAGACAGCGGATGGCGCCGAAGACGCCTCCGCAGACACCGATAACGAAGAGACCGACTGGGAGCCCGAAGCGGAGACCACTGAGGTGCTGGACGACCCCGTCCGCATGTACCTGCGGGAGATCGGCCGGGTACGTCTGCTCACCTCCAAGGACGAGCGCGTCCTAGCGCGCAAGATCGAGGGTGGCAAACACCTAACCCTGCTGGAGACCGAACTGACGGACCTGGAGGGACGGGCGCCCAGGCCTTGGGAGATTACCTGCCGCTTGTTGCGCCGTCTGGTCGATTCTTCCACTCTGGTCGCCGCGCTCAGCGACCAACTGGGTCTACCAGCCGACCTGACTCTATCTCAGGTGACCGACCACCCTAAACTCAGGGCAGCCATCGACGCCGAAGTCTCTCTGGAAATGCTGGCCATCGCCGGCGAGTACATGGAGGAGTCGCCCGAGGAACTGTATGCCCAGGTGGTCCACCTGTCGTTGAACAGTTGGTTGCTTCCCCCGGACGCCATCGACGTTTTGCAAGACTGCCACCTTAGCGATCTGGGCGCCGCCTTAGAACAGCCGGGTTGCTACGCCGAGTTGCAGCGGATGGACCCCCTGTTCCGGGCTTACTTCGCGCGGATCCACGCCGAGAGCTCCCGGGCTGGGGCCCACCTGACCGAGGCTAACCTCAGGCTGGTGGTCAGCGTCGCCAAGAAATACATCGGCCGGGGCATGGCCCTGCTGGACATGATCCAAGAGGGTAACATCGGTTTGATTCGGGCCGTGGAAAAGTTCGATTACCGCAAGGGTTACAAGTTCAGCACCTATGCCACTTGGTGGATTCGTCAGGCCATCACCCGGGCCATCGCCGACCAGGCGCGGACCATTCGGATCCCGGTGCACATGGTGGAAACCATCAATAAACTGATGCGCCAGCATCGCCGGTTGCTTCAGGAGTACGGCCGGGAGCCGACCCCTGAGGAGATTGGGCAGGCGATGGAAATCGGTCCGGAGAAGGTGGAGGAGATTCTCAAGATCTCCCAGGAGCCGGTTTCCCTGGAGACTCCCATCGGAGAGGAAGAGGATTCCCACTTGGGAGACTTCATAGAAGACCGAAACGCGCAGGCGCCGGCGGATGCCGCGTCGTTCCAGCTATTGAAAGAGCAGGTAGAGGAAGTCCTTCACACGTTGACCGAGCGGGAGGCCCGGGTGCTCCAGTTGCGCTTCGGCTTGCAGGACGGGCGAAGCCGCACCCTGGAGGAAGTCGGGCGGGAGTTCGGCGTGACCCGGGAGCGTATCCGCCAGATCGAGGCCAAGGCACTGCGGAAGCTCCGCCATCCGACCCGCTCCCGCAAGCTCAAAGACTTCTTGGAGTAGTCGGCAGAGGACTATTTGCGCGAAGCACTGGGTGGGATTCAGGCTTTTATCGCCCCTGCTATCACCAAAATCGTCAATCACGGCGTCGATTATGCTTGGTACTGGCAGAACGTGAGTGATATAGTAGGCCTCAATCCAACCTGGGAGGAGGCATAAGTGCAAGAAGGGGTTATACCCAAGTGCTTGATGTGTAATGTGGGACAATTGGTGCCGCTGTCGGACTACGGCGGTCAAGGAGCAGCGGTTCACTACAAAGCCTGGGTCTGCACCAACCCGACCTGCGGCTTTAACATTAAAATCAGAAATGGCGACATCTACCTAAACGAGCCAATCACTCCCGGCGGCAACCACGTCCCCAGAGTCCGCTAGCTACCCCGCACGTAGCCCCCTCGGCGTCGGGTTCCTTCGCCTTCTTCTATTTATTTGGCGATTCAGGACGATGCCCGGATACTTCCAGAGGGTCAGTGCCCGCGGCTAAGCGCCCCTATCCTTAAGCAAAGGAGGTGACATGGAAGCTGGTTTTGATTATCTCTTGCTCCGCGGACGCCCGCGACGACGGTTTCTCAGTTTCTCAGGAATATTTCTTTTTCTTTTCGGCGCAATGTTGTTGGCAAGCAGCGGAGCTTACTACGGTTATGCAGCCCAAGCCAGAGCCGACTTAGACACACTCAACGTAACGTTGCCCGGGTCGGCTCCCGGCGCAATCCAGACTACTAGCCTTGCCGGTATGTCGGCAAGTCAGGGCCCAGGCGACCCGGCAACCACGCTTGCGTCATCCAAGCCGGGCAACGGGGGTCCGGACGGGCTGGCAAGCCCGGCTGCATCTTCGGTTACATCGAAGCAGCAGGAAGCAGCCGGCGGAGCGGCTTCGTCTGCCGGGTCCTCGACTACCCCTTCGGGAATTCCCTCGCTGGCCGAGACCGGTTCCCTGGAGTTAGGTCAAGGGTCTTCGGGGGCGGTAGCATCCGCAGCGGCCATCGCCCTGCCAGGCCAGCCGGCCCCGGCGGGAGGGTCTCCCAGCACGGTGGGGGCCATGCCAGCCTCGGCCATCAGCAGCCAGAGGTTATACCCTGGTGGATCTCTGCTGGCCAACTTCTGGAGCAACCCGCTATCCTATGAATCGGCGTCCTATCGAGAGAAGGTCCTGCTCCAGGGCTTTACTCCCCTGGACCCGACCCTGGGGTTGCCGTTGGACGGTGGGTCCGTTGCTACACGCATCATAATCCCCTCCATCGAGGTGGATTCAGCCATCACCGAGCTGGCCATCTTGGACATGGGTTCCAGTCGAGCGTACGAGACTCCCAGCCACACGGTGGGGCACATCCCGGAAACGGCCAACTCCGGGGAGGCTGGTAGCGCCTGGTTCTTCGGTCACACCGAAAGCCCGATACTGGGCGAGGGATCGGTGTTCTTCAATCTGAGCAAGATACCCGGCAAGCTGTCTCACGGTGAAGATGTCTTCGTGGTCACCGATGACGGCCAGCATCAATACCTGTACCGGATAACCTCAACTCGGGTTGTTCACCAGCGGGATATGCGGCTCTACGACACCGGGCAGGCAACCATTCACCTGGTTTCGTGCGTACCGCGCCTGGTTTACGACCACCGGCTGATCGTCACTGGGGAGCTGGTCGGCCGGAAATAGTTAACGGCTCGTTGGCGAAGCAGAGGAGGCGCCCCGATGTGATCGGAGCGCCTCCTTCATTTTAACCAATTTGATCAACATTGGGGGTCGGGCCCATGGGTTACCCAGCGGGCGCGGAAGAGTCAGCTTCTTTGCGGTGTATGCGAAGTTTGCGCAGCCTGCGCCCCATTATGGACACCACCTCTATACGCAGGTCTTGGGTATCCACCACGTTGCCGGGTTCTGGAATTTTACCCAGAGTCAGATATACATAACCTCCCACGGTGTCCACTTCCGAGCTGTCGATGGTGGTGGAGAACAACTCTTCGATATCTCCCGTGGGAATCCCCGCGTCCACCAATACACCTCCGCCGGGAAGGTGAACCAGCATGGGCTCACGAGTGCGGGAGAACTCGTCTTCGATCTCGCCGACGATTTCCTCCAACAAGTCCTCCATTGTGACCAACCCTTCAGTGCCCCCATACTCGTCCACCACGATGGCCATCTGGATACCCTTGTCTTGTAACTCCTCCAACAGATCGTCCAACCGCTTTGTCTCGGGAATGAAAAAAGCGGGATTCAGAAGTTCCTTCAAGCTCTGGTCCGCCTTTGGATGGGATAACGCCTGCAGTATCTCCCTGTAATGCACGATCCCCACAATATGGTCAATGGACTCTTCGTACACAGGGATCCGGCTGTGGCCCCCCTGGATCATTATCTCAGCCACTTCCGGCAGCGAAGAATCCGATTCAATCGCAATCATGTCCAACCGGGGCATCATGATCTCTCGCGCGGTAGTAACATCCAGGCGCAGGATGGACCTGAGCATTTCCCGGTCCCGCTGGTCCAGACTAACCAGCTCCGCTTCGGTGATAACCGGATGGTCAGGGTCGGAATAGTCTTCCCGTTGATTGTTTTCGGAGTCCTTCCTGTCTACACCGTTGCCGGTGACGGCGCCGCGCCGTTCAGCAGCACTGCGCAACAACCGAGAAAGGGGGCGGCACAGCTTCCTGACTCGCGCAGGGTAATGGGAAGCTAGGGACGCTGTGGCCCGGTCGATTCCAAGCAAGCCCAGCAGAAGCCCAAAGGACAATAGGGAAACGGCCCACCAATTGATCCCTCCGGAACTGGTGACCAGCGCCAAGCCGGATACGGTCATAGCGATGATACTGGCGTTTCTAAGCCAACGCAGGAGGAAAGCAGGCCAGTGATTGGGCGTCCCGCTGATGAAGGCGCCGCCGGTGGTCCCAGCCAGATTTTGGGCCAGGCTCAAGTAGAAAAACAGGACCAGGAATGCCGCGAAAATTGGGGCTGATGGTAAGCCGTCTGTGTCCAAATGCCTCAATCCCCCGGAAGCACACGTCCTTGGTGGGAACTCGTAAGCTGTCGCTACCTGAGGGCTAGTTGGTTTTGGTTCGTCTGTCCGTTATTTTAGCAGGAACCCCAACCGCTAGTCTACCGGGAGGAACGTCTTTGGTCACCACCGCTCCGGCCCCGGTGGTCGCTTCGGCACCCACGGTGACCGGCGCCACCAACATAGTGTCGCAACCGATAAAGGCGCCCGCGCCGATGTTGGTCCGGTGCTTGTCCCGCCCATCGTAGTTACATGTGACCATGCCTGCCCCCAGGTTGGCCTGGGCGCCGATGGACGCGTCCCCCACGTAACCGAAGTGGCCCATCACCGCCCCGGCCGCGAAGCGGCTTTCCTTAACTTCGACGAAGTTGCCAATGTGAACGCCCGACTCCAGGTATGCTCCCGGCCGCAAATGGCTGAAGGGACCAATGTCCACACTGTCTTCCATGACCGCCTCTTCCAGCATCGATGCGGTGGCCCGGCAATGGTTGCCGATCTTTGAGTCACGAATGATGGAGCTAGGCCCAATCTGGCAATCTTCTCCGATTTCGCTCCTGCCTAGGATCATTGTGTTGGGCAAAATGACCGTGTCCTGCCCAATTTTCACGTCGGCGTCTATATACACCGAAGCCGGGTCCGGCATGGTTACACCGGCCAGCATCCAGTGTTCCCGGATTCGCCGCCGCTGGACTTCCTCCACCTGGGACAGTTGCAAGCGGTTGTTGACTCCTTGCAGATCGTCAGGATCTGCGGTGGCGCCAGTCTCGATTCGGGCGTCCGCACCGGCGCCGATGGCCGCCAGAGCCGTGATATACCTCTCCTGGTCTCCCCCCGGACTCCCCGGACCGACGCCTCCGATATTTTCCCATAGCCATTTTGTGGAGAAGCAGTATACTCCAACGTTAATCTCCGCTGGCTCTCCCGAGTCGTCTCGGCTTTCGGCGGCTTCCACGATGGAGGTGACTCGTCCTTCAGGGTCGCGAACTACCCGGCCCAAGTCTTGTGCGGTGGCCGCGTGGGCAGTGAGGAAGGTCATATCGTTGGAGGAATCCAGGTGGGACTCCATCAAAGGCTTGACGCTATGAAGCCGCACCAAGGGAGCGTCGGACCCCATGACCAACAGATGCGGGAATTGCCCATCCAATAGATGTTTCGCCCGGTTCAGAGCGTCGCCCGTGCCCAGGGCCTCTTCTTGGGTAACGTATTCCACGGTGTCACCGAAAAGGGCCTGGACACCCGCGGCGTTGGAGGGCGAAACCACCACAACCACCTGCTGGACACCCAATTCGCGTAGCAACTCCACGGGGTAACGGACCAGCTCCTTGCCGCACACTTGGTGCAGAACCTTGGATACCCTGGAGTTCATTCTTTTCCCTTCGCCGGCCGCTAGGACGACCCCGGCCCACTGGTCCATGGCGTCACCTCTTGGAGAGCGAATACTTGGGTGTCCATACGACACGCGGGCTTGGCTGTGCTAGGCCCGCGCTATCAGACACAACAAACGGGCAATTCCGTGAGCCAATTATACCAGTACGCCCTGATTGACAAGCCATGCAGCTACGGGCACAATGGGCGTCATCTTGCTGCGGCGCGCTTGTTTCCGCTTGTTTTATTGAGAGACGGGCATCCCGCGTCCAGTCCAAGGAGCTAACCGGGAATGGACAAAGTAGAAATTCCCTTTCTGTCGGCCACCGAGCTCTCGGCGCTGATCAAGTCCCGAGCGGTCTCGCCGGTGGAAGCTGCCGAAGCCTATCTGGACCGCATCGGCCAGGTCGATGACAAGCTGAACTCCTACATCACCGTCACTCGGGATGAGGCGCTGGAACAAGCTCGCCAAGCGGAGCGGGAAATCGCCGCCGGCCGATATCGCGGCCCGATGCACGGGGTGCCCGTGGGCGTGAAAGACCAATTCTACACCAAAGGCATCCGCACCACCGGCGGATCGGCCATCCTGAAAGACCTGGTACCCGACGAAGATGCAACAGTTATATCCAACCTGAAACAAGCGGGAGCAGTGCTGCTGGGCAAGCTGAACATGAGCGAATACGCCATGGGCGACGCCTTCCATCATCCATACGGCCGGCCCCACAATCCCTGGGACCTGTCCCGTAATCCAGGCACCTCAAGCAGCGGGTCCGGCGCGGCCACCGCAGCGTTTTTGTGCGCCACCTCCCTGGGAGAGGATACTGGAGGCTCCATCCGGGGTCCGGCGGCATTCTGCGGCCTGGTGGGCATACGCCCCAGTTGGGGCCGGGTCAGTCGCTACGGCGTACTGGGAGCGTCTTGGTCCATGGACACCGTGGGGCCCATTTCCCGCACCACTGCCGATTGCGCCATGACCTTGGCCGCGATCGCAGGATACGACCCCAAAGACCCCTACACCTGGAACACGCCGGTGCCGGACTATCTGGCGGCGCTGAATGGCGAGATACGAGGCTTGAAGGTGGGCGTGGTCCAAGAACGAGTTGACTCCGATGCGGTTGAGCCGGAGGTCCGGACAAACGTGGTGAACGCCATTTCCGTCCTGGGAGAGCTGGGAGCGGTGATTCAGCAAGTTTCTGTTCCCTTGATGGTGCACGCGGGTACGATTTCCAGCCCCCTGATCATGGTCGACGCGGTGGCAGTACACCAGAAAGGGATCGACGAGCATCTGGACCAGTACGACCACAACATCAAGATTCGTCTTCTGACCGGGAGCGTCCTCCCTGCTCGAGCCCACCATAAAGCCGTCCGGCTCCGGCACATGCTGCGCCGGGAGATTCTGGAGGCGCTGGAGAAGGTGGACGTGCTCGTAATGCCCACTTCATCGATACCCGCTTCTCCCATTCCGGCTCAGGCGGGTATCGGGAGCAAGCAGGAGGTTTTGGACGGCCTGTCCGGGCGGCGCAGTTTCACCGCGCCCTTTAACTTGGCCAACACGCCGGCCCTGTCAATCAACTGCGGATTTACCTCCGGAGGACTGCCGGTGGGCCTGCAAATCGCGGGCAAGCCGTTCGACGAGGAGACCCTGTTCCGGGTGGCCCACGCCTATGAGCAGGCCACCGACTGGCACACCCGGCGGCCGCCGATTTAGCGGTGGAAGTCCGTATTGATCCCCACACACTAGAGCGGGCCGAAGAGCGTGGTACCGGTGCGCAGGAAATCGGGGAAGTCATCGAATCGGGGTTTCCGATTCCGGCCCGGTACGGGCGGACTGGCAGGGCTAAGATATTCGACTTTCAGCAAACCCGACTGGGCCGATTTTATGAACAAAAGAGAGTGGAGGTTATCTATACTGTAGAGACGGGCGTTGTCATAACTGTCACAGTCTACGTCTTCTACGGCACCTGGGAGGTGGAAGGTGCAAATACTATATAACGACAAAACAGACTTGCTGTACCTTCGGTTGGACGACCGGAAACAAGTGGTCGTGAACAAGAGGCTCTCGGATGAGATCGTACTGGACCTTGGCGAAGACGATCGCATCGTGGGTATCGAATTCATACATGCTTCCAGACAGCTAAACCTGGAGCGCCTCTTGCCCATCGGATACGGGTCATCGAGCTGAGAAAGTTTTCACGACTGGATTTCCCGAGGGTTATAGGTTATCACTTGCGGTTCCCCAGGTGCTCGTTTCGGTCGGGAAAAACGACGCCGGTTACGCTGACCGTTAGATACCACTATCGGCAATCATCTACCTTGGTTACTTTTAGGTAGCACTTAGGAGGAACCCCCTGATGCCTCAACCATTCGAACTCACCGCAACCGAAGCAGCGAAAAAAATGCGCCAGCGGGACCTGTCGCCCGTGGAGTTGGTGGAATCGCTGATAAGCCGCGTGGATTCCCTGGAACCCCGGCTCAACGCTTGGGTGTACCTGGACCGGGAGGCAGTGCTGGCAGACGCCCGAGACAAAGAGGCGGAACTAGGCTCGAGCACCAAGCTAGGCCCCTTACACGGCGTTCCCATCGGGCTTAAAGACATTTACTACACCGCCGGCATCCCCACCACGGCCTGCTCCAAGGTGTACGCCGACTTCGTCCCAGACTACGACGCGACCACCGTGTCCTTGCTCAAGCAAGCAGGGGCCATCATGCTGGGCAAGACGGTGACCACCGAGTTTGCGTGCATGGACCCTTCACCCACCATCAACCCCTGGAACCCAGCCCACACTCCCGGCGGCTCCAGCAGCGGCTCGGCGGTGGCCGTGGCTACCCGGATGTGCCCGGCGGCTCTGGGGTCCCAAACCGTCGGGTCGGTGTTGCGGCCCGCTTCATATAACGGGGTAGTGGGGTTCAAGCCCACCTTCGGGCGGGTTAGCCGCTACGGGGTAATTCCCGTAAGCTGGACCCTGGACCACGTGGGCTGGATGGCCCGGTCGGTTGCGGACATTGCCCTCCTTCTAACCGTCATGGCCGTTCCCGACTCCCATGAGCCGATCACCCAGCGGCAACCTTCCTCTGAGTTCGTTTCACTGAACATAATGGCGGGATTGGAGTCGCCTCCTGCCCCGCGCATCGGCGTGATACGCCGGTTTTTCTACGACCATGCCGACCGGGAGACCTGCGAGCACACCGACGGCGTGTTGGAACAGTTAGCCCGCGCCGGGGCGATGGTCGAGGACGTTACCCTACCCGATAGCATAGACACCGCCATCGAGGACCAGCGGGTGATCATGGCGGTGGAGGGAGCGGCCTTCCATCAGGCTAACTTCGAGCGCCAGCCCGAGGACTACCAACCCGGGCTGAGGGAGATGTTGCGCCGCGGGCTGGCCACGGATGGTCCAACCTACTCCCGGGCGCTGGAACGCCGCCAGCAGTTCATCGCCGAAATGGAATCTCTGGCCGAGCAAGTGGATGTCTTGCTCACCCCGTCAACGCCAACTCCGGCGCTGGCTGACCTGACCAACACCGGCAATACCATGTTTCAAGGGCCCTGGACGTCCTGCGGTCTACCGGCCATTACCATTCCTTCGGGCTTGGCGGCGTCGGGATTGCCCTTTGGCATCCAGCTTATCGGCGGGTCCTTCGCGGAGGCGAGGCTACTGGGCGCCGCCAGCTGGTGCGAGAAGGTATTGGACGTGCATCTGTCACCATCGGTGGACGGATAAAAGCCTTCAGCTATCAGTGTGAGGCGCATTGGTTTTTGATGCCACCTGATTAGTTAAGGAGAAGCGATATGACGCAGGCCAACATTCCAACCGAAGAAGAGGTATTGGGATATTTTCAGTCGTTATCCAACTGGGGCCGCTGGGGTCCGGAAGAAACCAAGGGCGCTTTGAACCTGATTACCCCTGAGAAAGTGAAGCGGGCCGTCGCAACGGTACAAGAAGGGACTCGCGTCTCCCTGTCCCGGACCATACACTTCGAGGCCACCCTCGACGCGCCCAACCCTCCGGTGCACTTCATGGTGGAAAGCGGCGAGGGCTGGGCCAGCGGCGACAAAGTCAGCGCCCGTCCCAACGCGGCGGCCACCGATTATTTCGGCATGATTTTCCACGGCTATACCATCACCCACATAGACAGCCTGGCCCACTTTTTCTGGGACGGGAAGACTTTCAACGGGAGACCGGCACACTACGTGTCTACCAGCATGGGGGCCACCGTGGGCTCGGTCGAAGAGGCTAGAGACGGCATAATCACCAGGGGCGTGCTGGTGGATGTTCCCATGATGCGCAACATCGACTGGGTGGAACGGGGCGAGGGTGTGATGCCCGACGATATCCTTGCCGCCGAAGAACGCTGCGGCTTCAAGGTGGAGGAGGGGGATGTCTTGCTGATCCGAACGGGGCAGCTACACCGCCGCAACGTGGAAGGACCGGTGGACCGCTCAGCAGGTTCCACGGCCTGCCAGGCCGCCTGCCTCCCTCTTTTCCACGAGCGGGACATTGCCATGCTGGGTTCAGACACAGGCAACGACGTGAATCCGCCCCAATATTCCCGGGTAGCCAGTCCCATTCACCAGGTTAGTATCGTGGCCATGGGGGTCTGGATCCTGGACAATGCCAACTTGGAAGACTTGGCCGAGGCCTGCCGCCAGCGAAACCGTTGGGAGTTCATGCTTTCCATCGGACCCCTGGCGCTGCACAACACCACCGGTTCCCCGGTAAACCCCATAGCCATTTTCTAGCCGGCCCATCATCCGGTCGGGAAGCGAAACATCCACTTCTCCCTGACCCAGTGCTTTGCCTCAAAAGCGCCTCTAGGGTGTCAACCTAAGGCTGTCGAAGGGTCTCCCTCAAATGAGCCACGCGAGGAAGATCCTTCTCCTTCTGCGGAAGGATCAGGATGACAGTTTTGGGGCAAGGCCGTCGCCTCTACGAGCCAACAGGGGATTTGGGCGACGGAGCAGCACAAATCAACTTGGCCACCGCGATATACCACCGTGTTACAAAAGCCGCTGCCGTGCCGAAATATCAAAGTGGAGAATGAACACGAATTTCGGCTATAAAGTACTCATGGTGGTGGTCGCGGCTATCCCCTTGGTCATGCTTTCAGCCTTTCTGGTGATCTCGCTCTCCGGTGGCGCCGATCCGGCGAAGGAGCACTACGAAGCCGGTATCCAGTTGCACGATCAAGGGCGCTTCCGGCCGGCAATAGAGGAATATGACAAATCCATCTCCCTGAGTGGAGGTGGTGCGCTGGTTTACGCCAAGCGGGGAGACGCTTACTACGCCTTGAGAGAGTTCAACTTCGCTCTGGACGACTACGGCCGCGCTATCAGTCTGAGGTCGGACCTTGTTCCTCGCCTGGGTTCGCCCGAGTATTTGAACGTGAAGCAGGCTCTCGCCGATTCCTACATGGGACGTGCCATGGTCTACACGGTACTGGGAAGGGACTTGGATGCCCAACGGAACGTCGGCCAGGCCATTGAATACGGTTACGGCGAGGACCTGGCCAGGAAGAAATTGGACGAGATCAAAAGCCGGCGCTGAGCCTTCCCTCCTGAGCTGTCGGTCCGGCCGGTGGTCCACCCCTTAAATGGGGGAAACTATCGCGTCAACTGGAGCAGCCCTCGGATAACCTTTCCCGAGGTTCCGCTCAGCAGTTGCTCTATCCGGATGTGGGCGGCCGCTTGCATGATTGCCATTGCATACGTCGGGTAGACATGCATGGAATTGGCCAAATCACCGATTTTAAGCCCGCGGTCGATGGCCAGGCTCAACTCTTGAATCATCTCTCCAGCACGAGCAGCAACAATGGTCGCTCCCAAAAGCTTGCCGTCGTTCCTGTGAACCAGCTTCACGAATCCCGTGGTGTCCCCCTCGGCCAGCGCCCGGTCCACTTTGTCCAACGGCCAGTTGCACACCATCACCGCCTGGCCGTGTCTGGCGCGGGCCTGGGCCTCGGTTAGCCCGGTGTGGGCCACCTCAGGGTCGGTAAACGTGGTCCAGGGGACCTGGTCTAATACTCCTATGGAGGCGCCGGGCAGGAAAGCGTTGCGCACCGCCATGAATCCCTGCCAGCCGGCATAATGGGTGAACTGAAAGCCTCCGATGCAGTCTCCGGCGGCAAATATGAGCCGGCGGCTTGTGCGCAACCGCCCGTTTACCTGGATGCCCTGGGCGCTGTAAGCCACGCCGGCCTTGTCCAAGTCCAGCGTGTCCAATCGTGGCCGCCGCCCAGCCGCAATCAATAAGGCGTCTCCCTCCACATCCCGGCCGTCCAAAGTCAGCCGTATGCCATCGCCTTCTTTAACCACCTGGTCCACAGGAGCGCCCAACCGAACGTCCACGCCATCCTGGGCCAGTTGGCGGGTTATTACCTCCGATGCTTCCGGCTCGTCGTTGGGAAGGATCCTGGAACCGGCTTCCAGCAAGGTTACCCGGGCGCCCAGGCGGCAAAATGCCTGTGCCAGCTCGCAACCGACCGGTCCAGCCCCAAGCACCAACAGATGCTCCGGCATCGCCTCCATGTTCCAGATGGTCTCATAGGTCCAGTATTCGACGCCGTCAAGGCCGGGAATGGGTGGGACGCTGGGAGCAGCCCCGGTGCAAATAAGAAATCTATTGGCTGTGATCTGTGCGTCTCCGACCGCGACTGTGTGGGGATCGAGAAACCTGGCGGCGCCCTGGACAACGTCGATTCCTTCCTGGCTCAGCAGCTCTGGGGACTCGTTTTCGTATACTTCCTGCACCACGGACATGACCCTGGCCATGATCTTCTTGAGATCGACGGCCGGCTCCGCCGGCCCTAGACCGTACCGGTCGGCGTGGCGCATCTCGTGGGCAACCCTGGCCGCCTTGAGCAATGCCTTACTGGGAACGCACCCGGTCCAAGTGCAGTCTCCCCCGATGCGGTCCTTCTCCACCAAGGCCACCCGCCGGCCCAGTTGGACCGCGAAACTGGCGGCGGTAAGTCCCGCGGACCCCGCGCCGATTATCACCAGGTCATAGTTTGCGGTGGCCATTCTTTCTTCCCGGCGTCTAGATTTGCTGGCAAATTCCATCTACAAGAGGCATCAGCAACCAACGGCTGAGCCGTTAAGCCCCGACAGTAAGATGCTGCACCGAGGAAAATGGTGCCAGCTTTGGCCGCCAGCATGGTTGGACAATAACCCGCTCAGTCCCCTTTCCTAAAGGAGGCTTATAGGGGGAGCTTCTCTCAAGGCACTAGTTAAAGGCCGGCGGCGACAAGCTGACTCCCAGGACATCTTCGCACCACTTTGCTGCGCCCAACAGCTTCCCCTCCTCCATGGGCAGGGCGCCAAACTGCACTGCCAGAGGCAGGCCCGACTCGCTCATTCCAGAGGGAACCACCACCGTGGGCAATCCCGCGGTGGTCCACGGTACCTGAAAAGCCGGGTCCCCGGTGGTGCTGAGGTCTTCCGGCGCCGGCGCCGGCGTGGCCGGCGTCAGAACCACGTCCACGTCCTTGACCATGTGAATCATGTCCTGGCGAAACTGGCGGCGCAGACGCTGGGCCTGCAAATAGCGGAACCCCGGTATGAGCATGCCCATTTCTATACTGGACCGAATTCGAGCCCCGTATTCGTCGGCCCGCTCCCGGAAAGACTCCTCATGGAAAGCGGCGCACTCCACGTTACTGACGATACGCTGACAGCTATGACACGAAGAGAAGCTGTCTGGTAGAACGATCTCTTGGATGGTGGCGCCCGCTTTTGCCAGAAGCTGAGCTACCTGCTCCGTGTGGTTACGGACCTCCTCGGTGGACCTGTCGAAGAAGAAGCCTTTGATCATCCCGATCCTCGGCGGTTTGTTCCAGGATTTCATCTCTTCCAAATAGTCGGGGACCGGGTGGATGGAAGAGCCAGGGTCGTTGGGGTCGTGGCCGGCCAGAACCTGCAACATGACCGCAGCATCCTCCACCGAGCGCACCAGGATACCCACGGTATCCAGAGACCAACTCACCGGCACCACCCCGTAGCGGCTGATGCGCCCGTAGGTGGCTTTCAGGCCGACGATGCCGTTGTAGGCTGCGGGACGGCAGGTGGAACCTCCGGTCTGGGAGCCCAGGGCCGCCGCGCACATTTGGGTGGCCACGGCCACCGAAGAGCCGCTACTGGACCCGCCGGGGGTGTGGGCCGCGTTCCAGGGATTTATGGTGGGAGAGGGGTCTCCGGTGGCGAACTCGGTGGTCACCGCCTTGCCCAGGATGATCCCACCGGCCTCTTTAATCCGGGCCACGGTGGTGGCGTCGTAGTCCGGCACGAAGTCGGCGTAGATCCGGGAGCACGCGGTGGTCTTCATACCCTCGGTGTAGAAGATATCCTTCAACCCCACGGGCACGCCGTGTATCGGCCCTTTGGGCCCGCTCGAACTTAGCTCCTGTTCCCTCTGTCGGGCAATGCTCAACACCTCTTCCCGATCGATGGTAACCCAGGCCTTCAGCGCAGGATCGAGGGCGTCGATGCGGTCCAGCAGGGATTGAGCCAGGTCCACCGGAGACAAGCTCCCTTGCCGAATCTGCTCGGCGGCCTCGGATACAGTGAGATTGAAAGGCTCTGACATGGAACTCTCCCTCGACAAGTCTGGTTCAAAGACGGAAGCGGCATGGCCGCGCCGGTTGCGCGCATTAACGCTCAGGGTTTCTAATTGGCCCGAAAAAGCGAAGCTACTGGTAGAAGCCCGGTTCCACATCCCGGGCCGGTTTGGTTTGGCCGATCTCCCAAAGCTGGCGGGCGGTTTGCTCCAATGCGGAGCTCATCGCCGCAGCCTTGTCTTCTCCCCACAGCGCCCGGGCCCGGGCCGTGAGGTGTGTTAATAGATCTTCGACGGTTGTATCTGAATTCATCTGCGTCATGGTTTATTTTTGCCTCGGACTTTGGGAACAGTCTACTCATTCGTCCAGACTCAAGAATAGGCGAATTGTAGAGCAGCCGCTGGAACGGGTCAATCCAGGTATACACCAGTCGCGACAGACTGGTATAATCCGGCAAGCTTTCCAAGCCAGTCTCTTTGGAGAACCCCATGCCAGAGGGCTTGACCGACATTCTAGAGTCCGGCGAGCACACCCTTTTGGCCTCAGGCCTCGGCCGCACCGAAGGTCCTCTGTGGCATAAAGATGGCTACTTGACCTTCGTGGACCTGGGAGGAAGCCGCCTGCTCCGCTGGGACACCAACGGCACTGTTTCAACGGTGCGGGAGAATACCGGAGAGGGCAACGGATGCACTTTTGACCGCCAGGGCCGGTTGCTGATGTGCGAAGGGGCCGACCACCGCCGGGTCACCATAATGGATTCCAGCGGGTCTGTGACCACCATCGCCGAACGGTGGGAGGGCAAACGCTTCCACAAGCCCAACGATGTAATCTGCCGCTCCGACGGCACCATCTATTTTTCCGACCCCCACCTGCGCCTGCCTCCCGAACAAAGAGAGTACGGGTTCGGAGGATTGTTCCGCATCAGCCCCGACGGACAGGTTCACCTGGCCAGCGACGGATGCGAGTATCCCAACGGCCTGGCCCTGTCGCCCGATGAGTCGGTGCTGTACGTGGCCATCAGCCGCTTGGACGAGGGATGCTTCGGCGAAGAGGAAAGAGGCGAGGTCTGCAACCACCGGAAGGTCCGAGCCTTTGACGTGGCCGCAGACGGCGCCCTGAGCAACAACCGGGTGCTGTGCGACATGTCTTCGGCCGAGCCTGGGGTTCCCGATGGGATGAAGGTGGACACCCTGGGGCGGATCTTCTGCACCGGCTCCGGGGGCGTCTGGGTGATCGAACCGGATGGCACTTGCCTGGGCATCATCCGCGGCCCCGAAGTGCCTCGCAACATAGCATTCGGAGGCCCGGACTTTCGCACCCTGTACACCACGCCAGGCGATTCCTTGTACAGCCTTCGGGTCAAAACTCCGGGCATAGCCCCTTATTGACCTGCTGTTTTGGCCAAATCTAAGTTGAAACCCGACTTAAACCAATTACATGAGGGGTGAGCCATGACCACGACCAAAACCGTTGGCAGCGGCAAATATACCTACACGATGGACGAAAATTGGGCCAAGATACCGGAGGGTTGGGAGATGCCCGCGGCTGCGGTGTTCGGTGATTCCAAGGACCGGGTCTACTGCTTCAATCGAGACGCCGACCATCCCATCGTGATCTTCGACCGGGAAGGCAACTACGTGTCGTCCTGGGGGGGCGGCGAAATCAGGTTTGCCCACTCCATCCTGCTGGACAAGGACGACAACGTATGGCTGGTTGACCGGGACCACTGCCAAGTAATGAAGTTCACCAACGACGGCAAGCTGCTGATGACCATCGGCACCAAGGGCTTCCGCTCCGACACCGGCGCCGATAACAGTGTCTTCAGCTCCAATGGATACAAAGAGGTGGTCCGTGGCGGTGACCCCTTCAACCTGCCCGCCGGAATCGCCCTCAACGACGCCGGCGAGGTGTTTATCGCCGACGGTTACGCCAACGCCAGGGTCCACAAGTTCGCCCCCGACGGCACCCACCTGCTCTCCTGGGGCGGGCCGGGTACCGGCGCTGGCGAGTTCAACCTGCCCCACGGAGTCTGGATTGACCGCCGGGGCCGGGTGCTGGTGGCCGACCGGGAGAACGACCGGGTACAGGTGTTTACCCAGAACGGCGAGCACATCACAACCTGGCCGACAAAACTCATCGGCCCGGCCCTCTTTTGCGTGGACGACGAGGACATCGTATATATCCCCGAGCACAACGGCGGCTTTATCAGCATCTGGAACTTGGACGGCGAGCGGTTGGCCCACTGGGGAGAGGAAATTCACCGTTCTTGCCACGGCGTGTGGGTCGACTCCCACAAAGACCTCTACGTGGTGATGCCCGGTGAGTGGCGGCCGCGCCGGGTCGTGAAGTTCACCCGCCAGGGATGACCGTTGTGATTCTCCACTGGATTTTGTTATCCTGGTAACGTGCCTGTCAACAGCCTTAACGCTGATTCCTGACGGCTGACGGCTGGTACTACGTGGGGCTGTAGCTCAACCGGGAGAGCGCCCCGATGATCATCGGGGAGGTAGGGGGTCCGAGTCAATCACGACGGTCAACCAACTAGCCGAATCTCGCTCGATGATTGCCGTCTACGTGCTACGAAGTGAAGCGTCTGGACGTTATTACATTGGCTGTGCTCAAGACCCAAAGGGGAGACTCCTCGAGCATAATTCTGGCACCACCATCTCCACTCGCGGGCGAGGGCCGTGGAAGATGGTCTACGTTGAGTGGCACGAAACCCTGGCCCTAGCCAGACACCGCGAGACTCAGTTAAAATCGTGGAGGAATCCAGCCTATCTTGAGCAAAGGTTAGGGATTGGCGCGGACAACCTCTGAGGGAGTGCCGCCCAAGTATAAGATTAGAACCGGTTTCTCGCTGGCGTTTTACGTGGGGCTGTAGCTCAACCGGGAGAGCGCTTCAATGGCATTGAAGAGGCAGAGGGTTCGAGTCCCTCCAGCTCCACCAACTAACCTGCTCCCCCAAAGCGTGGCTGCATCAATGTATATGCACCCTTCCTGTCAGCAGCGGCCGCTGGCGGGCTTCTCAGCTTAATCGGCCACCTCGCCGATAGAGCCTATGAGAGATCGGGTCCTATCCCCATTACTCTGCTCTCGACCCACACTAGATATCGCGCGATGAGATTCAATCCGCACAGCCGGACTTCTGCAAGGGGCTACCGCTAACTCTTAGCTCGGCATATTTGGCTGTGTTGGCCCTCCGGGGTACTCTCCCCGTACTGCGGGCGCTATGCGGTGCCTTACCAGCAGAATCTAAATCTTATCCCAAACATCCAACTATGACGTCTACAATCCGATTTGTAGCTTGCTAGGGTCGTGAGGGATCATGAAGAATCTGTTGGCTGCCGCCGCAACGGTGAAAAATCTCGTGATTAACCGAGGCCTGGCCGTCGGAGCACTTGCCGGCGGAATTTTGACCGCGCCCCTGGTTGGATTGCTATATCTCGGCGATAAGCTGTTGGGAACACCCTTTGTTCCTTTCGCGCTGTTCGACTGGATCACCCGAGTCCTGCCCGGTCCAGTGGTGACCTTCGGCATCGATTTGATGATAGACAGCATGCGTCTGGTGGGAATGAGTGTCGCGGCCTCAGCCAAAACGGCCGAGCAAGCCGGGGCCATCCTGATGTTTTTCTTCATTGGCGTCGTTTCCGGTGCAATCCTCTTCGCCGTGATAACTTCTGGCCGCATCGAACGTCCCGGGATTGCCGGTCTGGTTGCCGGAGCGCTGTTCGGCTTGCCAATGCTGGCGGTTAGCCTGCTCATGAGCTCCTCAACCTTGGACCCAGCCATTACCGCGTTGGTGCTCATGTTTCTCTTTTTAGCGTGGGGAGTGTCTTTTATACCGGTTTACGAACGCACCGTGTTTCCCAAAGGCGATGGACTGGCCACCGAAGACGAGGTTCGTTGGGCTAAAAGCATCGACCGCCGTCAATTCCTGATCCGATTGGGGGCGGCCACCGCCACCATCACGGTCCTCAGCGGCGGCATTGGCGCGGCACTGGCCCAACGTGAACGGAGCCAGTTCAACCAGACCATCGCCAAAGCGGTTGATGAGACTGATATAAGCAACAGGCCGCCATTCCCCAATGCCGGCGATCCGGTGCAACCCGCCCCCGGTACCCGCCCGGAATACACTTCGGTCGAGGACCATTACAAAGTGTTCCTCCGAAATGAACCAACGATGATCGACATCGATACGTGGAATTTACCCATTATCGGTCTGGTCGATAACCCTATGGTGTTGACCCTGGAAGACATCCAAAAGAACTACGAGTCTCGGGACCAATACGTCACCCTGTCCTGCATCTCGGGCCGCATCGCCACTACCCTCATCAGCACCACCTGGTGGACCGGCGTGAGCCTACAGAAGATATTGGCCGACCTACAACCGCAACCGGAGGCACGGTATCTCATCATCACCTGCGGCGACGGTTTCTACGAAACTGTCGCCCTTGACTTGATTGCGTCCGACGAGCGAATCATGCTCTGCTATGCCTGGGATGGCCGTCTACTGCCATTCGATCACGGCTTCCCGCTGCGCATTTGGTTGCCCGACCGCTTCGGGATGAAACAGCCCAAGTGGATAACCGGGATCGAGGTAACCGACCAATACGTACCCGGCTATTGGGTGGAGCGTAGCTGGGATGAGATAGCCCAGGTCAAAGCGGTTTCAGTCATCGATACCGTTGCCGTAAATGACATCATTCAAGCGGGCGGTCAACAGCTGATTCCGGTCGGCGGGATCGCCTTTGCCGGCGACAGGGGCATCTCGAAGGTCGAGGTTAGCGTAGATAACGGCCCGTGGCAGGAAGCCCAGTTAAGGTCCCCACTGTCGGAAACAACGTGGGTACTGTGGCGATACGAGTGGCCTTTCCAGGAGGGCAGGCACACCTTCGCAGTCAGGTGTGTTGAAGCCGGCGGCGCGCCACAGATTGAAGAAGTGCGGGGAAATCGGCCCAGTGGCGCCACCGGAATCCACCGTGTAAAAACAAGGATCTGAACGCCTCAAGAGGGGCCCGAGGCCCAGCCTTGACTCCCCCTTTCCCCCTGTTACAATCGCTCCACCACTATCCCCTTTCGCCTTAGAGGTAGCGTGGCCAGCGACAGGCTCCAACGGCAAATTGATCGCCTCTTGGATGAAGCCGAGGAGGCGATAACCAACGAGGATTGGTCCACGGTAGGCAGCCGCGCCCGCGCAGTCCTGCGGCTGGACCCCGAGAATACCGATGCCCTCTCGTACCTGGCTGCCGCTGAGCGGGATGCAGGAAGTTCCCAAACTGCTCAAGCAAGTCCCCCGCCAGCCGGACTGGCAACAGCCCAACCCACGTCCTTTGCCAGTGGCCGTTACCAGGTCAAGGGGTTGCTGGGCGAGGGCGGCAAGAAGAAGGTCTACCTGGCCCACGACACCACCCTAGACCGGGAAGTTGCTTTTGCCTTGATCAAGACCGAGGGCCTGGACGACACTTCACGCGCCCGTATCCAGCGTGAAGCCCAGGCCATGGGCCGGTTGGGTTCCCATCAGCACATCGTCACTGTTTTCGACCTGGGCCAGGAACAAGACCAGCCCTACATGGTCACCGAATTGATGGGTGGCGGTGACGTGGAAGGTTTGATAGAGAAGGCCACCGACCACCGGCTGCCCCTGGAACAAGCAATCAAGATAGCCCAAGAGACCTGCCGGGGGCTGGAGTTCGCCCACAGCCGGGGCATCGTCCACCGGGACCTGAAGCCGGGCAACGTCTGGCTAACTTCGGATGGAGTGGCCAAGATAGGCGACTTCGGCCTGGCAGTCTCTTTGGACCGCTCCCGCCTTACCACCGAAGGCATGATGGTGGGCACCGTATCCTACATGCCCCCGGAACAGGCTATGGGCGGAGAAGTTACGCCCCGCTCCGACCTTTACTCTCTGGGCGCCATGCTATACGAGATGGTCACCGGCAGGCCGCCCTTCCTAGGCGACGACGCGGTGGCCATCATCGGCCAGCATATCAACACGCCTCCCGTTAGCCCCACCTGGCACAACGGCCAGTGCCCGCGTGCTTTGGAAGCCCTGATTATGCGACTTCTGGCCAAGAACCCGTCAGAGCGGCCCGAGTCAGCCACCGACGTGTTGTCCGCCCTGGGAGCCGTCGACCTTGCCACCAGCCTGGAACAACCTGCAGCGGTCGTTGACGAGGGCCACGCCTTGGATAGCCTGGCCGGGGGGGTGTTCGTGGGACGGCAACGGGAGATGGGAGAGCTGAAGGCTTGCCTGGAAGATGCCTTGTCGGGAAGAGGCAGGCTGGTCATGTTGGTGGGCGAGCCCGGTCTCGGCAAGAC
>JADFFS010000168.1 GCA_022568195.1 Chloroflexota bacterium
CACACCGGTTGCCCGCGGTTTGCCGCCGTCCCCCTCGGTCTTGAAATACTCCTCGTAGAATTCGGCGAAGGCCAACTGATCCCTACGCGGTGCCCTCGGCGTCTGCCCGGGTTGCAGTTCCACCAGTTCGAACCCGTCGAGCCGCCGGTTGCCGTACAGGAGGAAACCTTCCTTGCCCTGCTCTCCGTCGCTGATGATGTCGACGCCGGCTTCGGCCTGCCAGCGGACGGAATCGTTGACCGCGGTCTCCACCTGCCGAGACAAAGCGTCCTGTTCATAGGTCTCGCCGTTTAGGCGGGCCCGGATCAAGTCTTGGAGGTCTTTGGGCCGGGGCAAGCTTCCGGCGTGGGTGGTGAGGATGCGGCCGGTGCTACGCTTCATGAACCCTTCTCCTTGCGCCTAGACGGAGCCTTGAGTCCCCGGGCGGCCTATTTCCAGAGCCGTTCGGTGGCCAATCTTGCCCCCTCAGCCATGGCTCGGAATTTGGCCCAGACGATCTCGGGCTCCACCATGTTGTTGGTCCTGGCAAAGGTGCCGAACCCGCAGTCGGACCCGGCGATAACGTTCTCCCTGCCCACCAACTCGGCGTACCGGACGATGCGCTGGGCCACCAATTGGGGATGCTCGATGTAGTTGGTGGTGGAGTCCAGCACACCGGGGATGATTATTTTGCCGTCGGGAAGTTTGACGTTCCGGAATACCTCCCATTCGTGCTCGTGCCGCGGGTTGGCTCCCTCGAAAGAGAGAGCCTGGGGCCGCGCTTTGAGCACAACGCCGATGATGTCCTCCATGGGGATGTCCCGTTGATGGGGCCCTTCGTAGTTCCCCCAGCACAGGTGAAGCCTGATCCGATCGGGCGGTATGTCGGACAACGCGTGGTTGAGCGCCTCTATGTTGGCCTCGGCGATTTTCAAGAACTCCTGGTTGCTCAGGTCTGGGAACCTCAGATGCCGTCCCATGGCCAGGTCCGGGCAGTCCACCTGGAGCAGGATTCCGGCTTGATGAATGGCGTTGTACTCTTCCTTCATTACCTCGGCCAAGCGGCCCAGATAAGCTTCGTGGCTAGGGAAGTACTGGTTTATCAAAAAATGGGCTATGACTCCCGGCGAGGCCGCGGTCATGAAGGCTTCCGCCGGGTTCACGCCCGAAAGGGCAGCTTTAAAATTGGCAATATCCGTCTGCACCGCCTCCCGGTCCTTCCACTCGATGGGGCCATCGCACGCGGGCCGGGACACCGTAGTCGGCCGGGGTTGGCGAGCGACCGCCTCGGGGAAGTCGGCCCAGTCGGACCGGATGGATACCGAGCCTTCTCCGTCGAATCCGGTCAGCCGGTGCCTGACATAGGTCGAATATCCTACCTTGCCCTGCTCACCGTCACTAACCACGTCCACACCGGACTCCACCTGTATCTTGACTACCTCAGCCACCGCTGCTCGAACGCGAGGCTCGAACGTCTCCCGGTCGGGCGCTGCACCTGAGTCAAAGGCCTCCAGCATGGCCGCCAGGTCCATCGGCCGGGGTAGGCTGCCGGTGTGAGTGGTGAGGATGCGGTCGGTGCTGCGCTTCATAAACCCTTCTCCCTGCGCTTAGACGGGGCCTTGGATCCCTGGTTTGCCTATCCCCATAGCCGTTCGGTGGCCAATCTCGCCCCCTCAGCCATGGACTTGAGCTTGGCCCAGGAGATGGACGGCACCACTCGGGTCCTGTCGGCGCTGGTCCCGAACCCACAGTCGGTGCCGGCAATGACGTTCTCCCGGCCCACCACGCTGGCGTAGTTCTCGATCCGGTCGGCTACCAGCTCGGGATGCTCGATGATGTTGGTTTTGGTGTCGATGACCCCGGCAATCACCAGCATGTTATCGGGCAGCTCCACGTCCCGGAACACCTTCCACTCGTGCCCATGCCGCGGATTGGCCCCTTCAACGTAAATGGCTCCCGCGTTAACCCTCAGCAAAACGTCGATGATTCCTTTGAGCTCCACGTCTCGATGGTGAGGCGCCTCAGCGTTGCCCCAGCAGATGTGGTGGCGTACCTGCTCCCGCGGGATTCCCGATAGTGCGTGGTTCAGCGCCTCCACGCGTACGCCGATGATTTCTCGGTATTCCTCCAAAGTCTTGTCCGGGTATTGCACGTTGAGGCCCATGGCCAGGTCCGGCGAGTCGATCTGTAGGAGGAAACCTGCTTCGACGATGGCCTGATACTCTTCCTTCATCACGTCTGCTACCGCGAACAGGAATGTCCTCTCATCCTCGTAGTAGTCATTGATCACATTTTGGGCCAACGTGCCCGGCGAAACAGCAGGGATGAACGCTTCGGTATGCTGAACTCCCCGGAGGGCTTCGCGAAAGTTGTCGATGTCCACCTGCACCGCGGCCTTGTCTTTCCAGCCCAAGGGGCCAGTACAGGCCAGGCGCCGGGTGTTCACAGTGCCGGCTTCGGGAGGTTGGAACTCGGGGAACTCCTCCCGGTCCCGCCAAACCCGCGGCCGGGCTCCCTCCCGGGTGACGATGCCGCTGAGCCGGTCTCCCACATAGTTGGCGAATCCGGGTTTGCCCTGCTCACCGTCGCTAACAACGTCCACGCCCGAGTCTATCTGCTTTCCAACCACCTCGGAAACCGCAGTGTGGACTCTTTCGGCGAAGGCTTCAGGGTCGTATGGTTGCCCTGTTTCTTTAGCCAGTATCATCTCCAGCAGGTCCGGCGGACGCGCCAAACTCCCGGCATGAGTTGTAAGAATTCGTTCGGTGCTTCGCTTCACTTTCTTCCTCAGGGGAGAGGTGGTTCACCTACGCCGCTGGGCGCGCGCGCAGATTGTAACACGATTCGCTGTTATAGCTCGCGGCACCAACACGCATCGGTGAATCGCCCCGCCGAGGCCTGGAAAGTCTACGGTGAAACCGTCATTGACACTCGTAAGTCGTCAACCTAACATGGACCCTGCTTCTAGCGCCTTAGCCTCACAGACCTTTCGGTCGCCGCTGTCGGCGCCTAGTCCTGACTGGGCTTTGCCTCAAGAGGTCCAACAGTATGTCACCCCGAGCGAAGAGAGGGGTCTGGGGTGGTGGGTCCACTCGCGCACGCGGCAACCCCGCCCCAGATTCTTCGTCGCTTCGCTCCTCAGAATGACAGTTGTGAGGCAAGACCCCGTTACAGGGAGAATTGGAATGGCTGATCCGCGTCTGCTCACCACGGTGGTAGGCAGCTTTCCACAGCCGGACTGGTTGATCGACCGGCAGGCCTTGGTCAGTGGTGGAGTTGCCCGTATCCGTAACCAGGGCCTGTGGCGGATTCCCGAACAGTTTCTGGAGGCCGCACAGGATGACGCCACCCTCCTGGCGATCAGGGATATGGAGCGCTGCGGTCTGGATATTATTACCGACGGCGAGATCCGTCGCGAGAGTTACTCCAACCGGTTCGCCACGGCTCTTGATGGGATCGACTCGGATCGGCCGGGGCAGATAATTGGGAGCACCGGTAATCCGGTCCAAGTGCCTCGGGTGGTGGGCCCCATACGCCGGGGCCGCCCGGTGCAGGCCGGTGACGTGAAATTTTTGCGAGAAAATACCGATAGACCCATCAAGGCCACCGTTCCCGGGCCCTTCACCCTGGCCCAGCAAGCTGCGAATGAGTATTACCCAGACCGGCAGAGCCTGGCCATGGACTACGCCGTGTGCGTCAACCAAGAGGTTCGGGAGTTGTTCGCGGCGGGGGCTGATGTGGTCCAGCTAGACGAGCCCTGGTTGCGCAACAATCCCCAGGAAGCCAGGGACTACGCCGTGGCAGCGATCGACAAAGCCTTGGAGGGTGTCACTGGTACCACCGCCTTGCACCTGTGCTTCGGCTACGGCGCCGTGGTCAAAAACAAACCTAGCCAATACGCCTTCCTGAGCGAATTGGGAGCCTCCAGCGTGCAGCAGATTTCCATCGAAGCCGCTCAGCCCCGGCTGGACCTGTCAGTGCTGAAGGAGCTGTCCGGCAAGACGGTAATTCTGGGAGTGTTGGACCTGGGTGTTGAGAGCATCGAGTCTCCGGAAGCCATCGCGGCTCGAATCCGGGAAGCTCTGCAGTACATCCCGCCGGACCGGCTACAGATTGCTCCCGATTGTGGGATGAAATATCTGTCCCGGCCGGTGGCTTTGGCCAAACTACAAGCCATGACCAAGGCTGCTGCCATGGTGAGAGAATCTTTGGATTGAAACTGGTTTCACCGTTACCTTGGGCCACAGACCCAACGTTAATCGAGGAGGCCATGTAATGCCGGAACCCTTCCGTGCGGACCACGTCGGCAGTTTGCTGCGCCCGCCCGAGGTCCAAGAAGCCCGGGCGGCTTTCCGTGACGGGTCGCTGAACCGCGACCAGCTACACCAGGTACAAGACAAGGCTATCCTGGCCGCCTTGGAGCGTCAACGGAGCGCCGGTGTGGACATCTTCACCGACGGAGAGTTCCGGCGTACCGGTTTTCAAAACGACATGGTGGAAGCCGTGGAAGGGTTCGTCGCCACCGAACGGCCTGCGGTGGTGCGAATTTGGCAGGGCCCCGGAGGAGAGCCTCAAGAGCAGGGGACGCGGCAAGTGGTGGGCGCTAAACTTCGCCGGGTGCGGCGATTGACCGAGCACCAGACAAATTTTCTAAAAGAACACGCGCCGGGACCGGTCAAAATGACCGTGCCCAGCCCCAGCCAGTTTCCAGCCATCAGCTACCAGACGGGAGTGACCGAAGAGTTCTATCCCACCCGCTCCGACCTGCTGTGGGAGCTGGCGTCGATCATCAAGTCGGAGATCAACGCCCTGGTGAACGACGGAGTAGCCTATATTCAGATCGACGCGCCCCGATACAGCTACTACGTAGACTCCAAATGGCGCCAGCACCTGCGCGACCTGGGCGAAGACCCGGACAAGATGTTCGACGAGGCCGTGGCTGCCGACAATCTCTGTCTGGAAGGAGTGCAACGGCCCGATCTGACGGTAGCCTTGCACGTTTGCCGGGGCAACAACGAGAGCAAATGGTACGCGGAAGGGGGCTACGAGCCCATCGCCGAGAAGCTCTTCGGCTCTTTGGCCGTGGACCGGTTCCTGCTGGAGTACGATACTGACCGGGCGGGCACCTTCGAGCCCCTGAGATTCGTGCCTTCCGACAAGATGGTGGTACTGGGCCTGGTAAGCAGCAAGGAGGCTCGGTTGGAATCCCAGGACGAGCTGTTGCGGCGCATCGATGAGGCGTCCCGCTACGTCCCGGTGGAACGGCTGGCCCTCAGTCCTCAGTGCGGCTTCGCGTCCACCGCCGCCGGCAACCTGCTTACCGAAGAGGAACAGTGGCGCAAGCTGGAGCTGGTGGTGGAGACAGCGCGCAAAGTCTGGGGCTAGACGAACTCACCAGACGTGTCAATCCGGGGATTTCCAGAAAGACGGGGAGCATCATACGATGGCGACCACCTATCGCGCCGACCATGTCGGTAGCTTGTTGCGTCCAGCCGAGCTTCTTCAAGCGCGAGAGGCCCACAGTCAGGGACAGATACGTCCGGAACAGCTTCGCGAGGTCGAGGATAAGGCTATCCTGGACGCTTTGGAGATGCAGCGCCAGGCAGGGATGGACGTCTTCACCGACGGCGAGTACCGGCGCACCGAGTTTCGTAGCGTCTTCGCCGATGCTGTTTCAGGCCTGGTAGAACTCCCTCCACCGGAGCAAACTGGGCCGCCCCTGGGTGGGGTCAACCCGGTCATGGTTGTCGGGGACAAGGTGCAAAGGCTGCGGCGCTTAACAGCCCACGAGTCCAGCTTCCTGAACCAGCACGCGGGAGCGCCCGTCAAGATAACCTTGCCGTCGGTCAGCCAGATCGTGAGCTCTTTTTACCGGCCCGGGGTGAGTGAAGGAGCGTACCCGAGTGTATCGGCGCTGTATCCGGACATAATCGCCATCCTACGCCAGGAGATAGAGGAGCTGGTGGCCGAAGGGGTATCTTACATTCAGATCGACGCTCCCCGCTATACATATTTCGTGGACGACCGTTGGAGGCAGCGGTTTCGAGAGCAGGGTGAAGACCCCGACGTGATGATCGACCAGTGGATCGAAGCGGACAATTCTTCCCTCGCCGGATTAGACTTAAAAGGAGCGACCATCGCGATGCACCTTTGCCGGGGCAATAACCGTGGCTCTTGGTTTGGCGAGGGCAGCTACGCGCCCATCGCCGAAAAGCTTTTCAACGCCATCAACGTTGATGGATTCCTCCTTGAATTCGACAGCGACCGCTCCGGCGGTTTCGAACCGCTTCGGTTTGTGCCCAGAGACAAAACGGTGGTCTTGGGCTTAATAACCACCAAGACCGGACCTCCGGAGAATGTTGAGGACCTGCTTCGGCGCATAGACGAAGCCGCTCGGTACTTCCCCATGCAGAACCTGGCCATCAGCCCGCAATGCGGCTTCGCCACATTTTTCGAAGGCAACCCCCTGTCCTGGGAGGAGCAACGGCGCAAGCTGGAACTGGTGGCAGAGACCGCCCGGAGAGCTTGGGGTTAGCGTCATCCCAACGCCCGTCATCCCAACACGAGGAGGCAAACTCCTATGGCAACAACATACCGGGCAGACCACATTGGCAGCCTGTTGCGGCCCGCCGAAGTGCTCCAAGCGCGTGCCGACAATGCTCAAGGCCGTATCACTCTGGAACAGCTTCGAGAAGTCGAGGACAAGGCTATCCTCGACGCTTTGGAGATGCAGCGGCAAGCCGGCATAGACATTCTTAGCGATGGCGAGTTCCGGCGCAGCTGGTTCTCAGGGGGTATAGCCGAGGCGGTCGAAGGGGTCATCGACGACCCCGACGCGGCCTATACCAGCCGGTGGCAAGGCGAGAACCAACAGCTGGCCGACGCCACCGCCGAGGGAATAGGCTTCGGTGAGCAGGTAGTGGGCGCCAAGCTACGCCAAGTCCGGCGGCTCACCGCCCACGAGTCCGGGTTTTTGAAACAACATGCCTCCGGTCCTTTCAAGATCACCATGCCCGGCGCCGCGCAAAGGGCAGCGGGTTGGTACAAACCAGGGCTGACGGACCAGTTTTATGCCAACAGAGGGGAACTGATTCAAGACCTGGTTACGATTCTGCAGCAGGAGGTCCAGGCGCTCCTCGATGAAGGCGTTACCTATATCCAGTTGGACTCCCTCCGCTACGTGACGGCCTTGGCCAACCCGGCCCAACGCCAACAGATGCTCGACAGCGGAGAAGACCCGGACACAGAGTTGGACGAGGTTATCGCGGCCGACAACGCCACGATCCAGGACGCCAAACGGCCTGGGGTGACTCTGGCCTTGCGTGTGCCGAGGCAACAACCGTAGCGCCTGGCTGGTTGAAGGGGGCTACGATGCCATCGCCGAAAAAGCATTTGGCTCCCTGCAGGTAGACCGGTTCTTGTTGGAATATGACACGGACCGGGCCGGCGGTTTTGAGCCCCTGCGATTCGTGCCGCGTGACAAAACGGTCGTCTTAGGCCTGATCAGCTCCAAGAACCCAGTTCTGGAATCCGGGGACCTGCTGCGCAGACGCATCGACGAGGCAGCGCAGTACATCCCATTGGAGAACTTGGCGATAAGCCCACAATGCGGGTTCGCCTCCACGGCCCCCGGCAACCTGCCTACCCCAGACCAGCAGAACCCCAA
>JADFFS010000169.1 GCA_022568195.1 Chloroflexota bacterium
CCCTCAAGCGCCTCCTGGACGCCTCGCGGCAGCCCATCGACCTCACCAGGGTGAAAACAAACACAGACAAGGACTACTGACATTTTCGCTGAACACTAAACCCTGACATTTTCCCTGGACAACGACAGAGGGTGTAAATTCGGGGGCACCAAAAGGACTTCTTTTTGGAGATTTCAGCCTCGCCGGGCAAAGTCCGCAACCCAAAACGCCCCAGCATTATAAAAACTTGGGTGTTGATGTTTAGCTTGGTGGAGCAGGTGTGGAGAGTCGATTCCCGTCCACGGGATTTGGTTCGCCTGACCGGCTAATGTATCGGAGATTGCCCCCTGCCGCCCTTGCCAACGTTGGAGGCTGGGTGCCCCCGATAATTAGCTGGCCCTGGGGCTGGGGCGCTGCGATTTCGATAGACCGTTTGTTGGGACTTCGGCCGCAACGGAGGCCCGCACATGGACATCCGGAATTGTGCCGGAGGGTATTCGCCCAATGCATCCCCATGTCGAATCACCACCGGGCCTTGGACCTGGTGCGGTTGTATCCGGTGACCGTGTGACAGGCTTCCAGCAGGCGCTTGGTCATCTCGCCGCCCATTGAATCCAGGCCAACAAATCCGAGGTGCCAGATTGGACCCTCGCTAGAAAATCATCGGGCATGGGCCCCGGCGATACCGGCCGGCACACCCGAACCATCCCGGTTCTTGTGGGACTGGGAGTCCCGAGTGGAGGGCAGCGGTCCGGTGGCCGTATGGTAGCGCAACCCCGCCACGACCAGCTCCTCTGCTGGGAAGCGGGTTATGACCTCGGGGCCGTCTTTGGTCAGCACCACTTCTTCTTCGATTCGGGCGGCCGACCACCCATCGGATGCGGGCCAGAAGGTCTCCAGGGCAAATACCATGCCCTCTTCTAGCACTTGAGGATGCTCCAACGAGAAAAGCCGGCTGAAGATGGGCGTCTCCCAAATGGAGAGCCCGACGCCGTGGCCGTATTGGAGGGCAAAGGCCGCTTCTTCGTTGGCAAAGCCAAACTCCTGCGCCTTGGGCCAATGTTGCACGATATCCGCGGTGGTCACGCCGGGCTTGACCATTTCGATGGACACATCCAGTATTTCCCGGCACTTTTTATAAGCGTCGACCTGGGCCTGCGACGCGCTGCCGATGGCCAGGGTACGGTAATAGCAGGTGCGATAGCCCATGTAGCTATGCAGGATGTCGAAGTAAACTTGGTCGCCCGGACGCAAAATGCGGTCGCTGTAGATGTGGGGGTGGGGGCTGGTCCGTTCCCCGGAGATGGCGTTGACTCCCTCCACGTGCTCCGAACCCAACTCGTACAGGACCTTGTTGACCAGAGCAACGCCGTCGTTTTCTCTGACGCCCGACCTCAGGTACATGTACAGCTCATCGTAGGCGGCGTCCACCATCGCGCAAGCGGTGTTCAGCAAAACAATCTCGTCGGTGGTCTTGATGCGGCGGGCTTCCAGCATGAGTTGCTGGCCGTCCACCACGTTGAGCCCCTCCTTTTGCAAGGCGAACATCACGACGGGCTCGATCAAGTCCACACCCAAAGGCTCGTTTTGCAGCCCCCTTTGCTCCAACTCGACGCGAATCTTCCGTGCCACATCCTCCGCCAGGCCGGCGCCGGGAGGTGTGGCGCCCCGCAGCGTTGAGATGCCGGCGCGTGAGCGATCGCCCAACCACGGGCAGTACATCTGATGGTGCCGGGCCGCTGACCCGAAGTCCCACAATATCGGCTCATCGTCCTGGGGCAGAAGCGCAAACCGCACCAGTTTGTCCAGCGCCCAAGTACCGATCATGGTGGCGGTCAGATACCTGATGTTGTTCATGTCGAAGGTTAGCAGCGCTCCAAGCTCCGATTCCTTGAGCAGCTTCTTGATGCGCGCCAACCGGTCGTTGCGAAGCCGATCGAAGTTTACCCGCTCCTCCCAGTCCACCGCCATGGTGCCAAAGCTCTTTATTGCCACTGCAAGCCTCCTTGTCCCGGGTTAAACTTGGTCCATCGTAAGATCGATTGGGTTTGATGGTGGCCGGATAAGGGTCGATTGAAGCCAGGAAATTCCCTCTTTCTCCCTCTTTGCAAAAGGGGGTTGAGGGGGTTGTCCACAGGTATTTAGCGACTCAAAGACGATGGGAATGTAAGCTCATCCTGGTTGTCGCGGTCAAGCGCAAGGACAACTTGGGAGCGATCACGAACCTGCTCCCAATCAAGCCGGGCCATAGCTTGGTCAGCCCCATCCAGGAGTCGATCGAGTTGGCGTTGTATCCGCCCGCCGGCCAATATGCGGGAATAGTACGTCTGAGGAGGCAACTTGTCCACACCGTCGAGTTGCCCTCACCGTTGGGATCACACTATCGGCGAATAGTGGGTGCCAATGGGCTGAAGGGGGCGCGGTCTGGGAACTTGACTGATTACCAAAGGCAGCCAATCCCTTGACCACGGGCCTTAATTTCCACTTCGATGGATTGTCCGCAGCAGCGAGATGTCCGGCGCTTCAAAAGGGGGAAACCGTGCGCCCTGACCAGATGGGGTGTAAAATTTGGACCACTAAAGAGACTTGGTTTTCCTCTGTTTCTGTATTCAACTACGTCTGTCCCGGGCCTTTTCCCGACAACAAAGTCATTGTGCGTCGAGACTTTGAAGAGGTGCAGAACCAGAACAAGCTCTTTGGGCTCGATGCTCATATACCAGTCGTTGGGGTTCACCATAACCGGATTAATGGTGCGATCGGGCCGCGGCCCTGATGACGCTAGACAGCTTATTCAGGTATTGCAAGGGAGGTCCCGCATGAAATTCCTGGCCATCACTCTCATCCCGTATGTCCCGGATCCCGTTACCGGAATCAAGGCCTCCACCACGGAGCGCTTGCGCTCCGTGGTGGACAACGCGGTCCTCGCCGAGGAGCTGGGCTTCGACGGGTACGGCGTCGGGGAGCGCCACGAGCGCCCTTTCCTCTCGTCGTCGCCGCCGGTCATCCTGAGCCACATCGCCGCGCGGACGTCGACCATCAGGCTGTTCACCACGGTGACCACGTTGAGCCTGCTCGATCCGGTACGAGCGTTCGAGGACTACGCGACACTTGACCACCTCTGCGGGGGCCGGCTGGAACTCATGATCGGCAAGGGCAACGGGACGGCCCAGGCCCAGCTATTCCATGTCACCGAGGAGGACCAATGGGAGCGCAATCGTGAGGGTTATGAGCTGTTCCGCCGGCTGTGGCGTGAGGACAAGGTGACCTGGTCCGGCCAGTTCCGCCCTTCGTTGGACGAGGCTGAGACCTGGCCGCGTCCGTTGCAGCAGCCGATTCGGGTCTGGCACGGCAGTGCGACCAGCCAGGCGTCCGTGGAGCTGGCCGCCAAGTGGGGCGATCCCCTGTTCTCGGCGAATGTCACCAATCCCATTGAGCCCTACGCTGCGCTGGTCCGTTACTACCGGGAGTGCTGGGCGGGCTACGGCCGCGATCCAGCAGACGCGCTGGTCGGAGCGGGCACCGCCGGCTACTACTGCGCCAAGACGTCGCAGGACGCCATCGCGACGTATCGCCCTATCTTCGAAGCCCGGCTGGCGGCGATGCGTACGCGGGGTATCCCGCCGGTGTTTCACTCCCTCGAAGACGCCATCGAGCGCAGTTCGGCCCTGATCGGCAGCCCGCAGCAGATCATCGAGAAGGTGCATCGGTACCACGAGCAGTTGGGGCACGAGGTGCTTCATGTGAACGCCGATGGGGCCGGTCTGACCCCGGCGCAGCACCGCGCGACGCTCGAGTTGTTCCAGAGTGAGATCGCCCCGGTACTGCGCCGGGAAATTCCGAGCCGGCCTTTTCCACCGGCCCTTGGGTGAGTCCGGCTCACCATAGGCGTCGCAGCCCTTGATGAGGAGGACTGACGGACCTGACAATGATCAAGCTGCATACCCGGCCTCGGTCCACCCCAACCTTCCGTGAGGAGACGCACATGCCTGAGAGAATCGACCTGTTCGACGCTATCGACACGCAGCGAGGAATACGCTATTTCAGACCTGACCCAGTCCCGGACGAACTCATCACCCGGTTGCTGCAGGCCGCCATCAAAGCGCCATCAGGTGGGATCAGGCAAGGATGGAGCTTCATCGTCATTCGAGATCAGGAGACTCGGCGCAAGATCGGGGCGCTTTACCGAACCGGGACCAGGTTTGAAATCAGGCCTGACATGACATCTCAGGAGCGGCGGGTCTACGAGGCGGCCCAATACCTGGAGGACCACATCGAGGATGTGCCCGTACTCATCCTTGCCTGCATCCAGACTGACCCCGGTACTACCCTCCCGGGTTCCTCCATCTATCCCGCCGTCCAGAACATCCTCCTGGCGGCGCGTGGGCTCGGGTTGGGCAGCGTTTTGACTACTCGGCAAATGCGCTTTGAGGAAGAGCTTAAACAAATGCTAAATATCCCCGAGGGCGTAGCGACGGCAGCCCTGTTACCGATTGGGTTTCCGGCTGAAGGAGCCCGCTACGGGCCCACCAGGCGCAGGCCCTTGGAAGAAGTGGCATTTAGTGACCGCTGGGGGGAGAGCTGGCAGCATCAAGCTTCTGGCCAATCATAGAGGGCCATAATGTTGTGGCTCGCCCACGCTATCCGCGAATAGTACTGGTAGATTCACCGGTGCGCTAGATTGCGTCCGGGGCTTATAGTAGCGTACTAAACTCAGACGATGGCCAATGCTTGCACATTGTTCGATCGCTGGCCTGATACCGGGGGACCACTGAGCACACGAGCCGTGAGGCCTGCCCGGCAGATTGTCGGTTTGGAAAGGACCCCTTTGCCCACCGTGGACAAATCCCACCAGTATTCCTCTCGTTGCACTCGGCAGACAGGCTTTCCGTCGAAGAAATTCACCACCTCGCCTCACCTGGGCGAGCACTGTGCTGAGGTGTACAGCGAATTCTTCGGCGCAACAAAGGCAGCCATAGGTTGAGGCGCGCGGCATTAGGTGGGTGACCAGCGCTCGAAATCAGGATCAGCCCACCGATACGAAGGAGGGAGCAGTGAGCGGAGCGCTACAGGGAATCAAGGTGCTGGAGATCGGCAGCTACGTTACCGGGCCATACGCGGGGATGCTCCTGGGCGACCTGGGCGCGGAGGTAATCAAGGTCGAGAACAAGCCGTATGGTGACCCGTTCCGCGGCTGGGGCCGGACGGTGCTCAACCCCACCTTTTGCAGCCTGAATCGAAACAAGAAGAGCATCACCCTCAACCTCAAGACCGGCGAGGCGCGGGATATTTTCCTACAGCTCGCCGACAGTGCTGACGTGATCATCGAGAACCTGCGTACGGGCGCCGTCGACGGCCTGGGCATCGGTTACGAAACGGTCCGGGCCCGCAATCCGCGCATCGTGTACTGCTCCATCTCGGGGTTCGGCTCGGAGGGCCCATACGCCCAGCTACCCGCTTACGACACCATCGGACAGGCGATGGGGGGACTGCTCAGTCTCTTGACCGACCTCGACGACCCGAAACCGATGGGCATCTCACTGGCAGACCACCTGGCCGGCATATTCGCCTGCTACGGCATCCTGGCTGCGCTGCACAGCCGCATGGTCACTGGCGAGGGCCAGCTCGTGGAGACATCGCTCCTGCAGTCCATCGTCTCCTTCGTACAGGAGAACGCGGCCAACTACTTTGAGGAATCGAAGGTACCGCGCCGGGACACGCGGCCCCGGGGTCCGCAAGCCCACTGCTTCGTCGCTGGCGACGGCCTCCCTTTCGTCATCCATCTCTCCTCTCCCGAGAAATTCTGGGTGGGGTTGACCGACGCGGTGGGACGTCCGGAGATGCGCGACGACCCTCGCTTCGCCGACCGGCCGGCCCGGACGGAGCACTACAACGAACTGCACGATATTCTCACTGATGCCTTCGCCACGGCCCCACGAGGGGAGTGGATCACCAGGCTTAGGGAGGAGGATGTGCCGTGCAGCCCGCTGAACACGCTGGAAGAGGTGTTCCAGGACCCTCAGGTGCAGGCGTTGGGAATGTCAATCGAACTGGAGCGCCCGGGGGGTACGCCGGTGCGCGTGACGGGTAGCCCCATCCGCTTATCGGCGACGCCGCCCACCTACGACCTCCGCCCACCGCTGTTGGGCGAGCACAACGAGGAAGTCCTGCGCTCGTTGGGCTACGATGCGGACACCATCGAGCGGCTGGCGAAGAGCGAAGCAATCTAAAGGGAGTGCGCCATGAGTGGCGGGTACCGAGGCAAACAGGCCAAAGCCGGAGTCTCGGACAAACCCCCTGCCCATCGGCAGTGCCACTGCCCGCCCGGCGTCGTACGCTGCAACACGCCGGTGCACGTGGTCTTCGACTTATCAGGTCACACTGTACGACTATGTACGGGCGAGCCCTTTCTACACCATTTCAACCAATGGCCTGATACAGCCTGGGAGAACGAGCTGTGGGGCCTGCCCGGCGAATTGTCGGTTTGGAATCGACTCCTTCGCTCACCGTGGACAATCCCCTGTCCTAACGCTACTATTTCCCCATAATGGCCAGTGATAGGTTCCAAAGGCGTATTGACAGGCTGTTCGACCAGATCGACGAAGCAGTTGACCAGCTAAACTGGGCTGTAGTTCGGGATCGGGCCCAGGCGGTCCTGACACTCGACCCAGGCAATGCTGACGCCATCAACTTCTTGGCTGCTGCGGAACGAGCACTTGGCGATACCGTCCCGGAAACACCGAGTCAGTCTCCGAGCTCCCCGTCGACTACGGCCACTTCCACGACTACCAACCAGCCCACCTCGTTCGCTAATGGGCGCTACCAGGTAAAGCGGTTCTTGGGAGAGGGCGGCAAGAAGAAAGTCTACCTGGCCCACGACACCACCCTCGATCGGGAAGTTGCCTTCGCCCTGATCAAGACCGAAGGGCTGGACGAGACCTCCCGCACCCGCATACAGCGAGAAGCCCAGGCCATGGGCCGCTTGGGCTCCCACCCCCACATCGTCACCGTTTTCGACCTGGGTGAGGAGCAAGGCCAGCCCTACATGGTCACCGAACTGATGGGCGGCGGGGACGTGGAAGGGGTGATAGAGGACGCCCAAGACCACCGGCTGCCATTAGAACAGGCAATCAAGATCGCCCAACAGACCTGCCGGGGGATGGAGTTCGCCCACAGCCGGGGTATCGTCCACCGGGACCTGAAACCGGGCAACGTGTGGCTCACCGAAGATGGAACGGCAAAGATCGGCGACTTCGGCCTGGCGGTGGCGCTGGACCGTTCACGACTGACCACCGAAGGCATGATGGTGGGAACCGTGTCCTACATGCCCCCCGAGCAAGCCATGGGCGGCGAGGTAACCCCCCGATCGGACCTGTACTCCCTGGGGGCCATGTTGTACGAGATGGTCACCGGCCGCCCGCCCTTCCTGGGCGACGACTCGGTGGCCATCATCGGCCAGCACATCAACACCCCGCCGGTGGCCCCCACCTGGCACAACGGGCAATGCCCCCGGCCCCTGGAAGCCCTGATCATGCGTCTGCTGGCCAAGGACCCGTCGGAACGCCCCGAATCAGCCACCGACGTATTGTCCGCCTTGGACGCCATCGACCTCACCGCCAGCGCGGAACAACCAGAGGCGTCCGGTGAAGAGGCACACGCC
>JADFFS010000170.1 GCA_022568195.1 Chloroflexota bacterium
TCCCAGGGCGACAAGGAGTGGTGGAAGTATATGTCCACTCGCCCGGCGGCGGCGTAGGCCAAACCCAAGCCCGCCGAGCCCATGAGCCTAAACCCCTGAATCCCCGGCAATAATGAACGCAGCAAGTCCAACGCCAGTCCGGCCTTTTCATCCAGGTA
Organism: Chloroflexota bacterium; assembly: GCA_022568195.1. Classification (GTDB taxonomy): domain Bacteria; phylum Chloroflexota; class Dehalococcoidia; order Lucifugimonadales; family UBA3495; genus JADFFS01. Next base: position 159 of record JADFFS010000170.1, read on the forward strand.
ACCCAGGTCGAAACACAAAACGGCCTGGTTGATCTGGTCAACGTCCGAGACCGACATGGGGGCGCCGTTGAAGAAGGCGCCCTTGCCCAGCTCCGCGCTGAACATCTCATCCCGCATCGGGTCGTAGGTCACTCCCAGCACGATTTCGCCCTGGTGAGCCAGGGCAACCACGGTGCAAAAGTGGGGGATGCCGCTGGCGAAATTTCGGGTGCCATCCAGGGGGTCAACGACCCAGGTGAAAGGCGAGCCGGTTTCCACGGGCTGAGACTCTTCCGCCAGACTGCCGAACTCGGGGTACTCCTCTCGCAGCAGGTCCAGCACCGCTTTCTCGGCGGCCAGATCCACGTCGGTGACGATGTCGGAGGGGCCTTTGAAGCTGATCTGCAACGAGGTTTGGAATCGGTCCTGGATGATCCTACCCGCTACCCGGGCCGCCTCCTGCGCAACGTCCAAGGCCTCCCTGCCGGAACGAGACTTGGGGGGTAACTCAGGGCTTGGAGAGGCCATGGCGATTGAGTCCTAGACTGGTGGCATTCTGTAGCGGGAAAAGGGGCTGATAGCTAGGCCAGCCCCATCTTCTGGTAGACCTCTTCGATGGTGTCCCGGGCGATGGCTCTGGCTCTATTGGCGCCGTCGGCCAGCACGTCGCGAACGTAGTCGGGACGTTGCTGGTACTCCCGGCGCCGCTCCCGCAGTTCCTCCAGGTAGTTGTTGATGCTGGACGCCAGGTGCCGCTTGCAGTCCACGCAGCCTCGCTGGGCGGTGGTGCACTCGTCGTAAACCGCGGACACCTCGTTGGCGGGGCTTAAGATTTTGTGCAGGGAGTAAACGTTGCAAACCTCGGGGCGGCCCGGTATGTCACGGGTGATGCGTTGGGGGTCGGTGAAGGCCGTCATGACCCGCCGGGCGGTCTCTTCCGGCGTGGCGGCCAACTCCAGGTGATTGTCCAGCGACTTGCTCATTTTCTGCCGGCCGTCCAGCCCCACGATCAAGGGGTCTTCGGTGAGCTTGGCTTGGGGCTCGGGGAAGGTGTCACCGTAGCGGTTGTTGAAGCGCCGCACGATCTCCCGGGCCAGCTCCAGATGAGGCACCTGGTCTTGGCCAACGGGCACTGTGTCGGCCTTGTACAGGATGATGTCCGCAGTCTGCAGCACCGGATAGCCAACCAGGCCGTAGTTGACGCTCTCCTCGGTTTCGTCCATCTGGCGGACCTTCTCCTTGAAGGTGGGCACCCGCAGTAGCCAGCCCATGGGAGTGACCATACTGAGCAGGGCGTGCAGGGTCATTACCTCGGGGACATGGGACTGAACAAAGACGATGCTGCGCTGGGGGTCGATGCCGGCGGCCAGCCAGTCCAGCACCATGGCTTGAATGTTGGGCTGGATCTGGGCGCTTTCTTCCGAGGTTTCAATGGTGGTCAGGGCGTGGATGTCTACGGCACAGTAGATGCAGTCGTAATCCTGCTGCAGGCCAACCCAGTTTTGCAACGCCCCCAGGTAGTTGCCAAGGTGAAGAGGTCCGGTAGGGCGCATCCCGGAGAATATGACGCCCCTGTTTTCCTGGTGAGAAGCCATAGGCCGAGCACCACCAATGTCAGCAAGTTAGGGTGACCGAATAACGGAGAAACCGTGGATCAGCCGGGACAGCGCGGGCCGGGGAGTCTACTCTTCGTCGTCGGATTCCAGGCGCTCGCCCAACTCGCTGAGGAACTTCTCGATCTCGGGAGACAGGCTCAACGACGGGGCTTCCTGCTCCGACTTGGTTTCCTCGGCGTCCAACTGGGCGTCGTAGTAGGCTTCCATCTGTTTGATCAATTCCTTTAGTTCGGTGTTGCGCTCAATGGTGGCATTCAACTCACGGTATTGGCGCTGTCCGCGCCGCACCGGGGCAAGGTCCGCCGGGATGTTCTCGTACACCGAAGACAGGACCTCAATCATCCGCGAGGTGCCGGCGTAGTCCTCTTCCAATTGCGCGTACTGGGGCAGGTGCACCATGAAGTTGATGGACTCGATATCGGCCCCTTCCACTTCCTCGGACAACAGGTTCATTATCGTGGTAGGACCTTGATAATTGCTGCGCCGCACCCGGAAGTTGGGTACCGACCTGATCTGGGGTACGTCACCCAACGAGCCGGTGACCAGCAGCGGCCTGGTGTGGGGCACCGCGTCGTACATGGCCCCCAGCCGGCAGTACCGTTTGACGTTGAAATGCTTCACCACTTCCATAATGGAGTCGGTGTAATCTTCGCCGTTGGAGTGTGGCTCCAGCAGGTGAAAGAACATGTAGTCCGGGCCGTTCTCCGTCTGGGCGTAGCGGATGATGCTGTTGGGTATCTTGACCTCACGCTTATCCTTGACCGTTCGTATGGTGGGCCGGTACCTGGTGAAGTCGAAGAAGTTGCCCGGCCGGACCAGCCTCCCAAGCTCTTTTGAACCCAAATAACGTTCCAGCCGGTTCAGAGTCAGGGTGCCAACGCTTCCCACGTCAACCCAAGGGCGGACCATGGCAAAAACGTGGGGCTCCTTTAACTCCGGGACGGGCTCGTGTATCTCAAACGCTCCTATCCTCATGAAAACATGTTGACAGAATATGGTCGAATATTCAAGTCCCATGGAAGCTACAGCGGCTCATTGTCATGCCCATCGGGTTCCCTGCTCCATTCCTGCCGCGCCTAGAGGTTCTCGGCTGGCCTTGCCTCAGAACCACTGTGTTAGACTCAGGACTTGCCTTGCCGGTTGCGCCTAGACCGCATTTCAACTTGAAAGCGACCAATGTCATTCCGACCGTAGGGAGGAATCTGGGGATGGGTGGAACGGCCCCACCCCAGATTCCTCGTCGGTCCGCTCCTCGGAATGACAGGGCGTCTGAGCCGGCCAATCCTCCACAATCAATTTGGAGCAGTACTAGCCACTTCGGGATGCCTATGGTATACGACGACGATGCATAACTCTGAAGCCCGACGCCCCGGCGCACACTCGGGGCGTTACAACGAACTGGTGGCGGCGTTGCGCTACGCGGACTTCCGCGTGCTCTGGGTGTCTACCGTTTCCAACCAGCTGGGGCAGGGCATACAGCAGGTGCTCCTGGGCTGGCTGGTGTTTGAAATGACAGGGTCCGGCGGAATGGTGGGCTTAGTGTTTGCCGCCCGTTCCGCCCCCAATCTGGTGATCGGATTCGTCGCCGGGGTCATCACCGACCGATGGGACCGCCGGTCCCTGATGCGGGCCTCGGTGGTTGGAATGACCCTGTGCGCCGGTCTTCTGGGCTTCCTCGTCAGCATTGACCGCCTGGCAATCTGGCAACTGATGCTGATCACCTTCTTCCTTGGCGCTTTCCAGGCTTTTTACATGACGGCCCGTCAAACCTACGTGTTCGACATCGTAGGGTCTGCTGGGGCTATCAATGGCATCGCCCTGATCTCCATGGCTCAACGAGTTGGCGGAATCGCCGGCGCTTTGATTGCCGGCGGGTTAATCCACTGGTTGGGACCGGGCGCCTCCTTTTTGGCCATGGCGGCAGGGTACCTGCTGGGTGTCGTCCCTCTGTATTGGCTGCGCCGGGCCGGCCAGGCCGCGCCGCAACAACGGGAGCCCCTGTGGCAAAACCTGGTGAGCTACGTCAACGCGCTCAGAACGAACCCCACTCTGTTAGTGCTGATGGTTACCACGTCGGCGGCGGAGATCTTCGGATTTTCCCACCAGGTGGTACTGCCAATACTGGCCAAGGAAGTGCTGCACGTTGGGGCGGCGGGGCTGGGGCTGATAACCGCATTCAGGTACGTCGGCGGCGCGCTGGGTGTATTCGTGGCGGCTGCCCTGAGTCACATCAGGCGGCGGGGGCTACTGCTACTGGTGATACTGATCTTGTTTGGTGGAGGGGAAATGTTATTGTCCCAGGCTCCCAACCTGTGGGTGACGTTGGTCATCGTTGCCTTCATCAACGTCATGGCCTCGGGCACCGATATCCTGCACCACACCTTGCTGCAGATGAGCGTTCCCAACGAGCAGCGGGGGCGGGCCATGGGGGTGTGGGTGGTCGGGCTGGGCACCGCGCCGGTGGGACAGTTGGAGTTAGGATACCTGGCCGGCGCCGCCAACTCCCGCATAGCTCTTCTGATCAACGGAGCCGCCCTGGCTGGCTCGGCCCTGGTATTGGGGATTATCATGCCCCGGTTGCGCCGCCTCTAGCCGCGGTCTCCACCGGTTGTCCCCGGTGTCTGACTAGCCGGGCTGAAAGATTCAGCTAGGTTCCTGTGGAACTCTGTTGCTCCAGTGTGTCCGCCGACCCCAGCCCTTCCAGGGCCAGACCGTAGCCCAACAGGTCATGCATCACCCGCTTGACGTATTGGGTCAATAGAACCCGGCTGTAGCGCAGCACCAATGGCGATTGTTGGGCCAACTGCTCGGCCAAGGCCCAAGCCCTGGGCAACAGCTCGTCTCTGGGTAATACCTCGCTGACCAGGCCCCAGTCCAAGGCTTTTTGGGCATCGATGGTCTGCCCCGTCAACAGAAAATACCTGCCCCGGTTCAGCCCGAGCAACATTGGGTAAATGACGTGCATCCCGTCGCCGGGAATCAGCCCGTTGATGAAATGTCCCGAGTCTTGAAACGTAGCCTCTTCCGACGCCAACACAATGTCGCAAAGCAGAGGCAGCTCCGAGTGCCTTAGCGCCGGGCCGTTGATGGCGCTGATCATGGGAACTTCGATGTCCAAAAGGTTCATAAGCAGGTGCTTGCCTTCCCAGTAGGTCTTGTCCCACTGGCTGGGGGACCGCCTTGGCCGGGACTCCCTGGTCCCCGGAGGACCGGTGAAAGCTTCACCGGCGCCGGTCATGATAACCACCCTGTTTTCCGGGTCGCTGCCGATGTCGTGAAACGCCTGGGGCAACTCCTCGTGGGGTATGCTACCCCATTGCAGGCTGCCCCCGTTGGTGTGCAGGGTAATCTGGAGGATACCGTCCGTCCTCTCCATGCGCACGCTCTGGTACTTGTTGGCATACTCGTCCAGCGTTGCCACAGTCTGCCTCCTTAACGTTTTAGTCTCCAAGATCGACGATGTTCTCATGATGGAGCCGCCATCGGCCTGGCGCAACCTATGCCGGGCTGCCTCATGGGCATCGCAGCCGGAAAGGTGTAAAATCAGGGCCGCCCAATCGTCCCGTCCATGCGAAATTTACCGATCCAGGTCCTTTGGCTTATCCTGTAACGGGGTGTAAACCATGCCCAGCGCAAAGGTCAACGGCGCGGAGATCTACTACGAAGAGGCCGGAAGCGGGCCTCCGATCATACTTTCCGCCGGAGGGCTTCAGGGTACGCTGGCAGGGTACGGGCCGGTGATGGAGGAATTGTCCCGGGAGCACCGGGTCATCACCTACGATCGGCGGTTCGGCGGCCAGTCCAGCAGTCCCCTGGTGGTGCAGACTTGGGATATGGTCTGCCAGGACGTGATGGGGCTCATGGACGTGCTGGGTATAGACGCGGCGTACCTTGGTGGTGGGTCTTTTGGGGCCGCCATCTCCTTCGGCTGCGCCCTGCGCGATCCTGAACGGGTCCGGGCCATATTCCCATCCAACATCGCCGGCGGTGTCATTTGCGACTCGTACTTGGCGATGAAACTGTTCAAGAGCGCGGACATGGCATTGAACCAAGGCATAAAGGCGGCGGTTGACGCCTTCGATCCCGACGATCGGTTCTCTCCCTTTACTCCGGAGCGAGCCCAATACGACCCGGAGTATCGTAAGACGCTGGAAGACATGGACCCCCAGGATTTCGCTCAGGTTATGCGGGATACGATCTATGCGCTATTCGAAGGGCCGTATCTGTCCCTGGGGATGACCGAAAAGACCCTGAAGAGCATTCATACCCCAACCATGATCATGCCCGGTAATAACGATATTCATCCCCGAGCCGTCGCCCAGCAGGTGCATCGCCTGATTCCCAACTGCCGGTGGGCCGAGGTGGCCCCTCACTCGGAAGCTCCGGAAAAGTACGTCCATCGGGTGATGGAGTTTTTGGCGGAGGTCGAGGCCGGCTCCTAGTACTGTTTATAGATGATTTTAATGCATAGACCAGCACCCCCTCTCTAACTCTCCCCCGTAAAGGGGGCGAGGACAAATCCCTTCCCCCTCGACGGGGGAAGGTTAGAGCCTGCCCTGATCCTTCGGCAGAAGGACGAAGGGATGGGGGTGCCCTCACCTCAGTCCTCTCCCAGAGGGAGAGGAAGCGATTTGAGTCTAGATCTGAAAGCGATCAAGTTCCGAAACCGATCGGACCGGCTGACAGGAGGAAGCAATGCTGACCACAGTCGCCGCAGGGCGGGTCTTCGACTACAACTACTGCATCGGCATGTACGCGATGAACGGCCAAGGCCTTTGGACCCCTCAGGACTTTGCGTTGGGGTCAGGCGGCATCATGTACATCATCAACCGTGGGGTTGAAGAAGTAGGCCAACGCATCTCTAGGATAACCATCGATCATGAATTCCTAGGCCAATTCGGCGGCTTCGGCTCCGGCGACGGCCAGTTTATATGGCCCGTTTCCTTAGACTTGGACCGGGACGAAAATATCTACGCCACCGACGAGCGGCTCAACCGCATATCGGTCTTCGATAAAGAGGGCAAGTTCTTAAGCAAATGGGGCACTCCCGGCGCCGGCGACGGTGAATTCGCGGGTGCGTCGGGTATCGCCTTCGACGCCGATGACAACCTCTACGTGGTTGATAGCAAGAACCACCGAGTGCAGCTATTCACCAAGGATGGCAAGTTCATCTCCAATTGGGGAAGTCAGGGCAGCGCTCAAGGCGAACTCGAGACCCCCTGGGGTATCTGCGTGGACAATAATGGCGACGTCTACGTGGCCGATTGGGGCAACAACCGGGTGCAAAAATTCTCTCCCGACGGCAAGTTCCTGGTCCAATTCGGGAGCACCGACGCCAAGGCGGGAGACCTGGACCACCCCTCAGGAGTCGCTGTAGACTCGGAAGGCGACGTTTACATCACCGACTGGGCCAACCACCGCGTCCAGGTCTATGGCCCTGACGGCAAATTCGTCACTACCCTGGTCGGCGACGCTCAAACCCCGTCCCCGTGGACCCAAACTTATATCGACGCCAACCCGGACATCATCAAGGCGCGCCGCCGGGCCGACATGGAGCCCGAATGGCGCTTCCGCCGTCCGGTAGCCGTGAACGTTGACGCCAACGACCGCATCTTCGTCCTAGAAGCAGCCCGCCACCGGCTACAGATCTACAACAAAGTAAAGGACTACGAGGAACACTCGATCAATCTGTAGGCCGGGGCTAGGCCCGTGGGCAACGATGACCCCGAATGACCGTAGGGGCAGGTTTTAAACCTGCCCCTACATTGTGATTAGCATCCACACACGAAAGCCCAACCAGATGTCCCTTCCCCCTTGATGGGGGAAAGTTGGAACCTGGCCTGATCCTTCAGCAGAAGGACGAAGGGTTTGGGTTGATAC
>JADFFS010000171.1 GCA_022568195.1 Chloroflexota bacterium
GGCGACCCTCATGCGGCCAACGGTGATTCACGGCCGCCAGAGCATCGCTGGCAGATTAGGGCTGACGCCCCATCATACCGATAAACCTGTCTTGCAAGCTGGCGCTGGCCGGCACCGACACCTCCGGGCCCATGGGTTTAATCCCCTGGAACTCCATCTGGCGCAACCCATCCATTTGGGGCACAAAGGCGTGATAGATCACCTCCACCAGACCCGAGTCAAGGGTGGTGTTCTGGTTAGTACCTTTGGCCAAGTCCCAAGTATGTACCAGCAGGTCCCAGGTCATGTCTATGAGGAACACGCCCCTGGTCATCGGTCCGAAAGGCGTATCGATTTGTTGATCAAGGGAGCCTGCAGACTTCAACGCGTCCAGGACATTGCTTATGCCTGCGTCGAGCAATTCCAGGGCGTTCCCCCCGGCAATGGTCCGCTCACGTCTTGGGGATTTACGGTGACATTCCCCCGGTACACACCTTCGGCAAACCCTGTGGCATTGATGTTGTGGTTGATCAACGCCTGGACGTCCCACTCAGTACACGGTGTGGGGCTGTTCATTTGATTGGACTGTACGCCAGACAGCCGTTGACGAAATCCTTGGGCCGCAGCCTCGTTCATTTCAATGGGGTTCGATTGCTGTGCCATTGTTCCGCTTCTCTATGCGTTTATCAAACGTTTGTCTACGGCTGGCGGCCACTCAGGGCCACGAGCTTGTCCCGAAAGTTGGCGCTGATGGGTGCCTGAATCTTGGGGCCGAACAGGCCCGGTTGGTCATTTCGTTGGCTGTGGCAACCGCTAGGGGTAGCGCATGCCCGTTTCGTAGGAGCCATCGGGCGCCGCGTCCATGCGCATGGTGATGTTAAACTTGTTGCCCCAGTTAAAGATCGATGCGGCGAAGACCACCTCCACGATCTCCTCGTCGGTGAAGTGCTGGCGCAGTTGGCTGAAAAAATCGTCGTCCACTTCATGAGGGTCACGGGCCATGCGCTCCGCCAGCCGGACCGCGGTGGCCTCACGAGGCGTCAGACCGCTCTCGTCAACGTGACCGATGATGCACACCTCTTTTGGCTCCACTTCGCCGCTGACCGCGGCAACACGTACTGTGCTTCAATAGGTGCATCGATTGATCTCACCGGTCTTGATTCGCATCATTTCTAATAGGTAGGGCTCAACGATGCCTTTGCCGAAGAACTCGACAAAGACCGGCACAATGGCCTTCAAGAGCCCCGGCCGGCGGGCAATTACTCCGAACATCTCATTGTCTTGCCACCACCCTTCCTTCCCATCCGTGAGCAGTTGATTGACTTCCGGGTCGTCCGACTCGCCGGGTCGGACCGGTGTGATTCGTGTAGCCATGATTAACCTCCGTCACGTCTCCTGCACTGCGTGGCCCAGAGCTGGGCACCTCAAGGTCACCATCGTTGGCCCGTCCTATCCCGGAAGGGCGGTCGGAAAAAATCCGTTGCGGTCCCGGTGGGGCAGTTCCTCCCGACCTGCTAGTCCCCGCTCTTCACCAGGGTACGCTTGAGGGCGCTGGCTATGTCGGTCACCTGGGTAATGTCGGACCAGGTGTCCACGGCATCGGCGACGCCGCTCTCAGACAGCACCATCCCGGCATTCACCTGGAACTTGCTCTTGATGTTGTCGAAGCCCCAGGGGTTGTGCTGGCTACCCAGGATGTCCTGCCGCGAGGTGGTATGCTCGAAAACCCGGCCGTCCTTCAGCGTGATGCGGATGGGGATGCCCTGTTCGAAATCCACCGAGCCCTCTACCGCCTTGGCCACCACCCGGTTTCGGACCTTCTTCATAGTTTCCTGGACCGCCGGATCGGCTAGTTTCTCGGCGGAGAATGTATCGATGGCGATCTCGTTGTCAACCAACGCCGCCGCCACGTTGTACTGGGAGCTGAACTTGCCCTGCAACGGGTCGGCCGGCTCACCATACATCATCACGATGGACAGGTAGGGCTGGTCGACCTCGGCGCTTTCCACATCCTCGTAGGTGAAGTTATGCTCCCGCATCAGGCTGAAGAGGCTGTCCAGCATGGAGTGGTTGCCGCCGCAGCAGGGGTACTTTTTGACCATCAGGGCATCCTGCACCCGGAAGGGCTTGCCCAGGTTTTCCGCCATCTCGTCCAGGTCGTAGATGCCCTGTCCCAATACCGTCCTGGCGAATCCCAGCGGATGCTCCACGATCTTGTCGCCGGCGGTGAGACCTCGCTGGGCCAGTTGCGCTGCGGTGATGGCGTCGCGGCCCACCAACCCGGCATGCAGCGGCTTGGTCATGGTGCCGAAATTGTGGATCAAGCCACCCGCCATGGAACCAGCCATCCCCAGGGCCATGGTGGTCTGCTGCTCGTCCAGCTTCATCAATTTGGCGCATGCTGCCGTGCTGGCCATGTGTCCAATGACGGCAGTGGCGTGGAACCCCTTGTCCATCTGGTTGTACTTGGTGACGTGTTGCAAGGCCAGACCAATCTCGCAGCCCACCACGTAGGCCTCCATCAGGTCCCGGCCGGTGGCTCCGGTGTTCTCGCCGATGGCTAAAAGGGCGGGGAAAATGGCCACCGTGGGATGGCCGAACCCGCCGAAGTCGTCGTAGTCCAGGGCATGCCCCATGGTCCCATTGGCCAGGGCCACGTTGGGCATGGTGCTTTGCACCCCGGAAGACAACACGGTAGCCTGGGGAGAGCCCCCTTGGTCGGCAACGTATTGCTGGATGATCTCGCTCACCGGCTGGGTTGAGCCCGCCAGGATAACTCCCAGCAAGTCAAAGCAGGACTCGCTGGCCACCCGGATTGCGTCGGGTGGAATATCCTCGTAGGTGGTGTTGACGATCCACTTGGCAATCGTCTCTGTCGCGCCCATCAGCTTTCCTCCTCTGGCCTGGATTCCAACAAGTTTTCTCTCGTGGTCGAGGCTATTATATACCGGCTAATTGCCGGGACAAGGGGCAATATCCGGGTACAGGCAACCCCTGCTCCGGAGAGTATAATTCCGTTAGCAGGTCCGCCCATTCCAGATCGGCGAATCTTCACTCGTTAAGCACCTTCTTGGTTATTCTCAGTTCGGAGAATTGGATATGAGTCAATTCAAGATCGTTGTTGAGAAACACTCGGACGGATATGTGGCTTATCCCCTGGGACTCAATGGCATCGTGGTTGGCCAAGGCGACACCGATGAAGCTGCCTTATTAGATGTGAAGTCTGCTATACGTTTTCACATAGAGACCTTCGGCCGGGAGGTTCTTGACGGTCAATCCGCCATACTTGACGCTTATGTGACCGAAGCAGACGTTTAGCCCGAATGCTGAGATTTCCAGCGGACGCTCAGAGACGGCGGGTCATCCGAGCCTTCGAGCTTCTGGGGTTTCGAGTGGTCCGCACTGGCGAGCACATTTCTATGATCCGCGAAAATTCTGATGGAACTCGAACGCCGTTGACAATGCCGAACCACGCCACAATCAAGGGATCGACTCTGCGCACCATCTGCACCCAGGCCTCTATCTCCAGAGCCAACTTCCTCGAAGCCTACCAGCGCTCTTGAACCCTACATCAAGGGGCCAAACATGCCGACAACAGCCGACGCGGTAATCATAGGCGGCGGGGTGATGGGATGCAGCATCCTGTACAACCTGGCTGCCCGGGGTCTCAAGAACACGCTGCTGCTGGAGCGGGACCTGCTGGGTTCCGGCTCCACGGGCCGCTCGTCCGGCGCCGTGCGTATGCACTACTCCAACGAAGTCCACGCCCGCATGGCCTGGCAGAGCCTGGAGATATTCCGGAATTTCGGCCAGACCGTGGGCGGAGACTGTAGTTTCGTTGAGACGGGCTATCTGATATTCACGGGTGACACCGACCTGGATGTTTTCCGGACCAACGTGGCGATGCAACAAAGTGTGGGTATCGAGACCAGCATCGTGAGCCGGGAGGATGTGAATGAGATTGCCCCCGCTTTTTACGTGGACGATTGCGCCGCCATAGCTTATGAACCCAGATCGGGCCACGCCGACCCCTCGGGCACCGCCTTGGCCTACGCCGCCAGGGCCCGGGAGCTGGGCGCTCAAATCCAGCTACAATCGCCCGCCACGGGCATAGAAATATCCCCTTCGGGCAAGGTCGTAGCCGTCAGCACCGCCGATGGGCGTATTGAAACTCCGCTGGCGGTAGTGGCCACGGGCCCTTGGAGCCGCCGCTTCCTGCTCCAGCACGGAATCGACCTGCCGTTGGAGGCCACGCGGCACGAAGTGATTCACCTGAAGCGCCCCTTGGATAAGCTGCCCTACCATCCCGGGGGTGGCGACATTACCAACCTGATTTACTTTCGGCCGGAGGGCGCCGATCTCACCTTGGTGGGCAACGGGAACATAGAGGAAGTGGTGGAAGACCCGGAAATATACGCCTCGAGACCCAGCCAGAGCTTTATCCAAGAGGTGTGGACCCGCCTGGTACGCAGGATACCGGTGATGGCGGAAGCCGAGTACAGCACCGGTTACGCCGGCCTGTACACCAGCACGCCCGACTCCCATCCAGTGATCGACCGGGTGGAGGAGATAGACGGCTTATACGTCTGTACCGGGTTCAGCGGCCACGGCTTCAAGCTTTCCCCCATGGTTGGGGTTCTGATGGCGGAGTTGGTGCTGGACGGCCGGGCCACCACCATCGACATCTCCCCCCTGCGCATGTCCCGCTTCCGCGAGGGCAAGCTAAACATGCCCAGCTACGGCTTCAAGGTGCTGGTGTAGAATAGCTGGGCCATGAAAGCTCCCCTATTGCTGGCGCCGGTGTTCGTTGTGGCCGTTGTCTCCATGTTGCTGTCCGGCTGTTCCTTAGGATCAGGAGGCCGAGACGCGGACCCCGTTGGAGATAAACTACAGCAGAAGGCCGCCCGGACCGAGGTATTGACCGAATACGATGCTGCCGGGTTGGCCGACCCAGACCTCGCACGGGTCTTCTACGAACGTGGCTCGGTGCTCGCAGCCTTGGGCCAGACCCAGCGGGCCGTCGAACACTTTGACGAAGCCATTAGCTTGGATCCCCTCTTTGCTGAGGCCTACTCAACCCGCGGCATGGCCAACATTGAGCTGGGCCAACCCCATCGCGCCATACAGGATTTCGACCGGGCCTTGCAGATTTCGCCCAGGATGGCCCAAGCCCATGTTGGGCGGGGCCGGGCGTTTACCTCCCTGGACATGCCCCAACGTGCACTTCAGGACTTCGATCAAGCCATCCAGCTGAGCCCTGACTATGCTGTTGCCCACTATCAAAAAGGCAACGCCTACGCCAGGTTGGAAAGCCCTGGCGCGGCCATCGCGGAGTGGGAGCGGGCCACGGAATTAAACCCGCAGCTTGACCAGGCGTTTCACCAGCTGGGCGATTCCTACCGAAGCCGGGCCCAGTTCCGCAGGGCCATCGCCAACCTGGACGAGGCCCTGGAGTTGGACCCCCACAATGCAGCGGCCTACAACAGCCGTGGAGCAGCCTACGCTCTGCAAGGGGAGTTCCAGAAAGCCATCGAAGATTTGGACGAAGCGATCCGTTTGAATCCCCAGGATGCCGTTGCTCACAACAACCGCGCATACGTCAACCTCAACCTGGGACGGCTGGGACAAGCCATCGGCCACCTGGATATCTCAATCCGCCTATCTCCCCAAGCCGGTTTGGCCTACGCCAACCGGGGCTTCGCCTACTTCAAACTGGGACAGTTCCAGCAAGCCGTCGAGGACTTTGATCGGGCGGTCTCGTTAACTGGTTCGCTACAGGATTATTATGGTAAATGGGGTCTGGTCTACAACGGTCTGGAGCAATACCGGCGCCCCATTGAAGATTTTGACGAGGCCATACGCATTGTGCCCCGATTCCGAGACGTGTATGCTGCTCGAGGCATCGCTAACGCACATTTGGGCAATTGGGTCGCCTCCGGTCTAGATGTGGACCGTGCCGTAGAGATGGGGTTCCACCGGGGGTGGTTCCTGCGAGTGTTCAGAAGGGAATTGGATAGCTATTCGGTCAAACTACTGGAGTGCCCGCCCGGCCCGAACCAAAAGAGCCGCATTCTTCCAACCACCAGCGCCGAATGCCGGAACATCCCATCGGATTGCCAACCGAAGCCCTCTCTAGGCTGTTCTAGTTTGTCCGGGCGGAGCAGCCGATGACCAGGCGCTATAGACCAATCTTCGGCGAGAGGTCCCGGCGCCATGCCCCAATCTAGCATCAATGCCAGGCGTTTAGAGCGAAGCCTGCAAGAACTGGGCGCAATCGGCGAGTCGCCGTTGGGCATGCAGCGCGTAGCCTTTTCTCCCGCCGACGTGGCTGGCCGGGAATACGCTATGTCGTTGATGCGGCGGGCCGGCATGGACACCCGTATCGACGCTGGGGGCAACGTCATAGGCAGGAAAGCAGGGTCCGACCCCCGACTGCCTGCCATCGCCATGGGCTCCCACACCGACACCGTGCCCAGCGGCGGCAAGTACGATGGAGCATTGGGGGTGATGGCGGCCATAGAGTGCGTACAGACCCTAACCGACAGCAATCGGGAGCTACGCCATCCAGTGGAAGTGGTGATTTTTGCCAATGAAGAGGGCACCCGTTTTCACCGCTGGCTCATCGGCAGCCGGGCCATGGCAGGGATGCTGGAGGACGATGACCTGAACGCTGTCGACGACGACGGAATAGGGCTGGGTCCCTGCCTGGCGGACATCGGTGGAGACCTTACCCGGATACACGAAGCTGCTCGCAAATCCGGCGAGCTGGCCGCCTACTTCGAACTGCACATCGAACAGGGACCTACACTGCACCAGTCCGGAACGCCCATCGGAGTGGTCACCGCCATCACCGGCCGGGCGGTCTTTGACGTAGAGATTACCGGCAAGGCAAACCACGCCGGGACCACCCCCATGTCGGCCCGAAATGATGCCCTGGTAAGCGCCTCCCGCTTGGTTCTGGCAGTGCAGCGGCTGGCTGGGGAATCGGAGGTGTGCCGGGTGGCCACCACCGGCGCAATTCAAGCCCACCCCAACGCAGTTAATGTAATTCCTGGAAACGTGCGTATCGGGATTGAATTCCGCGACCCTGAGATGGACGCCCTGGCTGCCGCCGAGTCGGAGCTGCGGCGCGCCGCCGCTGCCGTCGCTGCCGAGGACGGAGTCGGCATGGAAATCCACCGGCAGAGATTCACCCCGCCGGTGCCCGTACAGCCAAAGTTGCAGGCAATGGTGGAGGAAGCCGCCCGCCAGTGCGGCCTGGCGACCGAGAAGTTGCCCAGCGGCGCGGGCCACGACGCCCAGGCCATAGCCTCCATAGCCGACATGGCCATGATCTTCGTCCCCAGCGTCGACGGCATCAGCCACGCTCCGGAAGAATTCTCTACCCCCGAAGACTGCGCCAACGGCGCTCAGGTGCTCTTGAACCTGGTCCTGCTGGCCGATGAGCGGTTCTAGGGCATAACAGGGAGGAAGCCTATGAAAGTCTCTGGAAGCTACACGTTTCCTGCATCCGCCGCCAAGGTCTGGGACTCCCTGACCGATCCCACGGTGCTGGCTGGCTGCATTCCCGGCTGCGAGGGCTTGAACGCCGTGGGGGAGGACGAGTACCAAGCGGTAATGACCGTAACCATTGGCCC
>JADFFS010000172.1 GCA_022568195.1 Chloroflexota bacterium
CGGCCGAGATAGCCGTTATGGGCGCCGACGGGGCAGTTAACATAATCTACCGGGAAGAGATCGCCGCCTCGGATGACCCAGACCGGAGGCGCGAGGAGCTGGTTGCCGATTACAAGGAAAAATTTACCAACCCCTATGTCGCCGCCAGCCGGGGTTTCATCGACGCGGTGATCGACCCTGCCGACACCAGGCCCCAGATAATCAAAGCCCTGGAGATGTTGCAAAACAAGCGGGACACTTTGCCCGCCAAGAAACACGGCAACATTCCGTTGTAGCCAACAGCAGTCAGCCGTCAGCTATACCGCCTAACCCGAGTGCTGGGCGTTGATGGCTCGTAAGGAGCATTTGCGTGGAATTCGGTGTCTTTTATCAACTTCCCTGCGCGGAGGACCAATCGCCGGTGGAGCGCTATGCCGATACGGTGGCCCAAGTGCAACTGGCCGACAAACTGGGATACGACAGCGCCTGGTTGGCGGAGCTGCATTTCAATCCCAGCTTCTCCATCATGTCGGCTCCCTTGCTGGTAGCTTCGGCCATCGCCCAGACTACCCAGCAGATCAAGGTGGGCACCGCGGTGAACCTGGTGCCGCTACATCATCCCTTGCGGTTGGCCGAGGAGACTGCGACTTTGGATGTGCTTTCCCGTGGCCGGGCGATTTTCGGAATTGGTAGAGGCTCCAACCCGCGCCAGTTCGAAGGCTACGGCGTGGACATCCAGGAGGGGCGCCAGAGCTTTCGGGAGGCCGTGGACTTCATCCTGAAGGCGTGGACCAGCGATGAGTTTTCCTACCAGGGCGAGCATTACGAAGCCCATGAATTGCGGGTCATGCCCAAGCCGCTGCAAAAGCCGCATCCTCCCGTTTACATCGCCTCCAACAGTCCGGACACATTCGAGTTGGTGGGGTCCATGGGCCACAACATCCTGGTGGCGCCTATGGTAGTTTCCGTGGAAGGGGCCCAGGCCGGGCTGGAGGTCTACCGGAAAACCCTTTCGGACTGCGGACATGATCTCTCTACCAGAAGAGTCAACGTGAACGTTCCCGTGTACGTGAATGAGGACCGCAAAAAGGCCCGGGCGATACCCGAGCCGAGCTTTAACAACTACCTGGGCCTAATCCGCGCCAACCGGGCACGAGCCACCCGGCGGGCGGCAAACCTGAGCTACGACGACGTGTTTGACGATTTTGCCGCGATTGGCGACCCGGAGCAGTGCGTGGCCAAGCTGCGGTCATTGCAGGAGCTGTACGATCCTCAGGAGTTCATGTGCTGGTTCAACACCGGCGGGCTTCTTCCCCACAAGGAAGTCGAGAAGTCGATGCGGCTTTTCGCCCAAGAGGTTATGCCCCACTTTCGATAGCCGTCAGGTATCAGCCGTCAGCGATAGGGAACTATGTGATGCAAGTTGGAAAGGGCCGTCAGCCAAAAGCTGATGGCTGAGCGCTGATAGCTGATAGCTCACCATCGAGGGCTTTCCATGACGACACCCGAGTCCCTGTTCGACCACCAACGCCAGCAGCAGGCAGCCAAGGATGCTCCTCTGGCGGATCGGATGCGTCCGCGGACCTTCGACGAATTCGTGGGCCAAGAGCACATCGTGAGCGCCGACCGGGTGCTGCGCCGGGCCATCGCCGCGGGCCGGCCGCCCTCGTTCATCCTGTGGGGTCCACCAGGCAGCGGCAAAACTACCCTGGCCCGCTTGGTGGCCGGCATGACCCAGGCGTCATTCCAAGCGGTCAGCGCCGTCACCGCCGGGGTGGCCGACCTTCGCCGGATCATCTCCGAAGCCCGAGAGCGCCAGGGGATGTACCAAGAGAAGACCATCCTGTTCGTCGACGAGATTCACCGGTTCAACAAGGCCCAACAGGACGTCATCCTGCCCCACGTTGAGGACGGCACCGTCACGTTTATCGGCGCTACCACGGAAAACCCCTCATTCGAGGTCATCGCGCCCCTCCTGTCTCGTTGCCGGGTGTTCACCCTGGAAGGTTTACCCCCCGAGCAGGTCAAGACCATCGTCCAACGGGCTCTAACCGACGGTGAGAGAGGACTTGGAGATTTGGGGTTAACGTTGGACCCGGCGGCTATGGACCAGCTGGTCGATGTGGCCAATGGGGACGTGCGGGTGGCCCTCAACGCCCTGGAAACCGCCGCCTTTGCGATGACGTCGGGACCGGACCGGGGCGCCACCATCGACCTCGAGACTGTCTCCGATGCCCTGCAACGGCGCTCTCCCATGTATGACAAGGCGGGGGAAGGCCACTATGACACCATCTCCGCTTTCATCAAGTCGGTGCGTGGATCATCTCCCGACGGCGCACTGTACTGGCTGGCCCGCATGATCGAAGCCGGGGAGCCTCCCCTGTTCATTGCCCGGCGGTTGGTTATCCTGGCGGCCGAGGACATCGGCCTGGCCCAACCCGAGGCCTTGGCGATGGCCGTGGCTGCCCAGCAAGCGGTGCACTTTTTGGGCATGCCCGAGGGCCGGATCCCCCTGGCCGAGGCCACGGTTTACCTGGCCACGGCGCCCAAAAGCAACTCGGCTTACATGGCGCTGGAGCAGGCGCTGGACGACGTACGCAAGCGGACCAACGAGCCGGTGCCGCTACATCTACGCAATGCAGTTACCGGAATGATGCGTGGCATGGGCTATGGCAAGGACTACCGTTACTCTCACGACTACCCCGGCCATTTCGTGCAGCAAGACTTTCTGCCACCGTCCCTCAAAGACCGTAGGTACTACCAACCCACCGAGGAGGGGTCGGAAAAGGAGATCGGCCGTCGTTTAAAGGAGTGGTGGGGAGGAGAAGGTGGCACCCAAAACAAAGTGTAGGGGCGCCCCGACTGCATCGGGGCGCCCCTACGTTCACGGCCAGACTACCGTTGGCCTGGATCACCCAAAGGCCCGGATCACGTCCTCGGAAACAACCACATCGGCTTGGCGCGGAAAGATGCGTTGGGTGAGAAAATCGTGGACTTCCGGGTCCTGGTCGGAGCAGCAGTCTTCCACGACGTACAGCCGGTAGTCCAGGTCGGCGGCGTAGCGCACGGTAGACAGCACCACTCCGCTGGTGGCGTAGCCCAGGATCACCAAAGTTTCGATCTGGTTGGAGCGTAAAACCATGTCCAAGTCGGTGCCGAACAAGGCGTTGACCCGGTGCTTGCCCACCACCACCTCCCCATGGGTTGGCCGAACCGAGGAGTGGATCAGCCGTGTAGGGTCGCTGACGGCAGGCTGTCCCGACTGCTTCCGCTGGCTGAAGGTCTTGTTCCTATCGCTGATCTCCAGATAGCCGGGCCGGAACACGGTGGCCGAATAGCAGACGAGGATTCCGGCGTCCCGGGCTGCCTTTTGCAGAGCCTGGGTTTTGTCCACCACCTTGCGGTCCACGGCGTGGGGCAGCGACCGCATCATCTCGTCATAGAAATCGGCGATCAGCAGGGCGGTGCCTTTCTTTTCCAGGTCGAGATCGGCCATGGCAAGCCTCCGAAATAGCGGTCAGCGTTCAGCTATCAGCCCTCAGCGCGAGGGGTTGTACGCTGCCGAGCCTAAAATGCGATATCGACGGCTGATGGCTGATGGCTGATGGCTGATGGCTGTAAGCCTATTTCATCTCCCTGACCACTTTGGAGGTGCGGACCAGCGCCTCGTCTGCGTCTTCTCCGGATATGTGGCGGTGAGTGACCATTCTGATGGAGTGGGGTCCCGGAGAAGACACTTTGACGCCTTCCCGGTCAAGGGCGGCGATAACCTCTGCCGCCGAGCCCACGGTCGGGTCCACGTCGAAAATCACTATGTTGGTCTGGATGCTTTCGGGGTCCACTTCCAGGCCGTCGATGTTGGCCAGGCCCTCGGCCAGACGGCGGGCATTGGCGTGGTCGTCGGCCAACCGTTCGATCATGGTGTCCAGGCCCACCAAACCGGCGGCGGCCAGGACCCCGGCCTGGCGCATGCCACCGCCCACCATCTTTCGCCACTTGCGGGCCTCATCGATAAACTCCCGGGTACCACACAAGACCGATCCCACCGGGCAACTCAGGGCTTTGGACAAGCAGAAGCTGACATCGTCCACGTCCTTGACCAATTCGTCGGCGGGCACTTCCAGGGATACGGCGGCGTTGAAAATGCGGGCGCCGTCTAAGTGGACCTTGGCTCCCGCGGCATGAGCGACACGGGCTATCGCGGCAGTGTCCTCGGGGGTCAGGACGCCGCCACTGCAGCGGTTATGGGTGTTCTCCAGACAGACTAAAGTCGTGGGTGGAAAGTGCAGGTTGCCGCCGGGGCGGATTGCCCCTTCCAGGTCCGCCGGGTCGATTCGGCCTTGCTCGCCGTTGGGTATTAGCCTAATCTGGGCGCCGGCCAGGGCCGAGGCGCCGGCCGACTCGTTCCAAAACATGTGGGCCTGATCGCCCATGACTATTTCGTCTCCCCGGTGGCAATAGGTCAAAGCGGCGACCAAGTTGCTCATGGTGCCGCTGGCCATGAAAAGTCCGGCCTCCTTGCCAAGAATCTCGGCTGCGCGCTCCTGCAAACGGTTGATGGAGGGGTCCTCTCCGTAGACGTCGTCGCCCACCTCGGCCTCGGCCATGGCCCGGCGCATCTCATCGGTGGGTTTGGTCACGGTGTCGCTTCGCAGGTCGATTACGTTCATTCTGGACTCCTGTCGCGGAAGAGTAGAGGCGTATTCTAGCAAGAATTTAGCGAGCCGTCAGCCTTCAGCCCTCAGCAGTCAGCCAGGTGCCGGTAGGCTTCACGCTTTCTAGCGGCTGTTTTGTAATCTCTCCCACCATCCCTTCGGTGATGAAATGGGCGAAGCGCCTCACACTTGCGGAGTTGCTAACACCGTTTCAATTGGAAAACGACAAATGTCATTCCGACCACAGAGAGGAATCTGGGGATGTGTGGATCGGCCCCACCCCAGATTCCTCGTCGCTTCGCTTCTCGGAATGACACCTGCCTACATGTCAGCGATTATCATAATCACGCGGAAGTAGTACTAGTGGCTACTCCGCTAGCTGACGGCGGAGTGCTGACGGCTATTCTTGCCAAACGCCTTCGCCTCTCATAAGATGGAGACACCCTAAGATTGAAACACTCGGAGGCCGTAGCCGTGCGTCAGAGCGCCGTGTCCTTCAAAGCCAAGAACCTGAGTTTCGAAGGAGTGGTGGCCCAACCCGAGGGAGATTTGGGTCCCTTCCCAGGCGTCGTGGTTTGTCATCCCCACCCCTTGTTCGGCGGCAATATGGACAACAATGTGGTGCTAAGCCTGGCCTATTCCCTGGTAGAGCAGGGTTTCGCCACCCTGAGATTCAATTTCCGGGGTGTTGGAAACAGCGAAGGCGAGCACACAAAAGGGGAGTTGGAGTATCTGGAAGTGCTGGCGGCGCTGAAGCTTATGAAGGCTTGGCCAGGGGTCGATGGACGCAGGCTGGGCTTGGTGGGCTATTCCTTCGGGTCGTCGGTAATCCTTGGCAAAGCCGATCTGCACAAAAAGGTGTCCGCCATAGCGTTGATCTCTCCGCCACTGCGAGCCTTGGAGAGTTCGCCGCTGAAGAAGAGCAAGCGCCCCACATTTATCATCTCCGGTGACAAGGACAAGTTGGTTGCATCCCAGCAATTGGAGCCGGCACTGGACTCCTTCTCTCAGCGCCCGGACATTAAAATTGTGGCTGGTGCGGACCACTCCTGGAATGGTTTCGAAGATGAGCTTGCGCCTCCGGTAGCGCGGTATCTCTCCGAGCAACTGAAGTAACTGTCAATGGCAGAGCCCGGCAACGCCCCTGATGCGGCGGCAAGCACGCCGTCGCGAATCTACAAAGACCTGTTACTTCTCCAATTGGCTACCCTGGTCTTTCTGATTGACCAGTTCACCAAGTTCTTGGTGCGGGAGTTCCTGCCTTACAGGACCTCGTTCCCAGCCGAGGGGTTCTTCCGCATCTCGCACACCCATAATACCGGCAGTGCATTCGGACTGTTTCAAGGCCAAAATTTCCCCCTCATCCTGGTAGCCTTCATCGGCATCGGCGTTTTGATCCTGATCTATCGCAGCCAACGCCGGCCCAGCGACGGCCTCCGGCTCAGTCTGGGACTGCAACTGGGGGGGGCCGCCGGCAATCTTCTGGACCGGGTACGGCTGGGCCATGTCACCGATTTTCTGGACGTGGGGCCCTGGCCGGTGTTCAACATCGCAGATTCCTCGATTGTAATTGGCCTGGTGCTACTGGCTTGGATATTCCTGGGGCCCCAGCGCCACCGGGGGTTGGACACCGCGGGTGACCGGTCTTCCACCAGTGGGACCATTTCCGGGGCCAATCTCGGCGACGGCGCCCGTTGGTGTCCGGTATGCGACGGAGAAATGCAGGCCATTTCCAAGGGATGGCGGTGCTCGACCTGCGGGGTCAAGGAACGCGTGGACCTACCGGGGCCAAACATTGCCATCGGACCGGGTCAACCCTTGAGAGACACCACAGAGAAATCGGCCGGCGGCTCCTCGGCCACTGGCGATAGCGCGCCACCTGGGTCCACCCCAGCGTCACGGGACCAGGGCGATGGCCAAGATGACTTAGCGAGCTCTGTTCTCCGAGAGGACAAAGCTGGTATTTCCGGTCCTTCGACGGGTCAGGAGACCGGTTTCACGCGGCCTTGGGAGCAACCGCCCGGAGGTCCCACTCAGTGACGGCGCCTCCGGCCACAACCAGGCAGTTTACGGTCGACGTGGGCCAGGTGCGTCTGGACCAGTTTCTTGCCGGGACCCGCTCGGGATTGACCCGGGCCCAACTCCATCGGTTGATTGTCGAGGGACAGGTTAGACTGAATGGCTCTTTAGCAAAGCCCTCCCAAAGGGTGCGCCGGGGAGACCTGGTATCCCTGACGGTTCCACCTCCCAGAAAAATGGACGTGACACCCCAATGGATGCCGCTGACCCTGGTGTACCAGGACGACGAAATCGTGGTTATAGACAAGCCACCGGGCCTTTCGGTCCATCCCGGGCCCGGCCATCCAGACCGGACGCTGGTCAACGGATTGCTGGCCAGGTGTCCGGACATAAAAGGCATCGGAGGGGTCATACGGCCGGGGATCGTGCACCGGTTGGACAAGGATACCTCGGGGCTGATGGTGGTGGCCAAAACCCAGCAAGCCCACCAATCTCTGTCGGACCAACTGAAAGACCGGCAAGTGAAAAAAAGATACATGGCCCTGGCTACCGGAGAGCTTGCGAAGAGGAGCGGCCGGGTCGATGCGCCCATCGCCCGGGACCCGCGCCACCGCAAGCGCATGGCGGTTGTAATGGGAGGCCGGGAGTCCCGCACCGGCTACCGTGTCCTGGAATATGTGGCGGGCAATAGCCTGCTTGAGGTCGACCTGGAAACGGGGCGAACCCACCAGATACGGGTGCACCTGGCCTACATCGGACATGCACTACTGGGGGACGCGGTCTACGGAAGGCCCAGCGCGCTGTTGAACCGCCACTTCCTCCACGCCCACCACCTGGGGTTCCGTCATCCCAAGACCGGACTGGCTGTGGAGTTCGATTCCCTACTCCCTGATGATCTGGCGGAGGCGCTGGACCGTTTGAGATCGGGCGTAATCAGTTAGCTC
>JADFFS010000173.1 GCA_022568195.1 Chloroflexota bacterium
GATATTGGCCTACTCCGACGAGAAGGTCATCAAGATAGCCCGGCAGGAAGGTTCCCAGTGGAAAATTGAAACCGTGCTCAACGGTGGCGACCCGCCGCTGGGACAGCAGGTATCCTTGGCCCTGGATGGTGACGGCGTCTTGCATCTGACCTTTGCCGATGTTACTTCAAAGGGGAGTCCGGGGGTCAAAGGATCCATCAAGTATGCGCGGGGAACGCCAAATGCCGCCGCAACTCCAGAGCCAACGGTTGGGGTAAGCGACACCGGCGGTTCAGCTCCCGCTCAAGAGCCCGCAGCCACGGCGGCTCCCAAGCCAGCGGTCGTGGTCCAGCCGGACCCGGATTTCCTGGACAAGATGCGCGCCGCGGGACTCTCCTCAGCTGGATGGACCACCGACTTCAGCAGGCATACCGTTCCCTTTGCTAGCATCCTGTCAGGCGGACCTCCCCGAGATGGAATTCCGCCGATCGACGATCCCAAGTTCACAACCTTTGAGGAATCCGACGAATATATAGATCCCCTGGAGCCGGTGGTCTTCTTTAGCCTCAACGGCGACGCCCGGGCCTATCCTCTTCAAATCCTGACCTGGCACGAGATCGTGAACGACGTGGTGGGAGGCGTGCCGGTGGCGGTGACCTTCTGTCCTTTGTGCAACTCGGCCATCGTGTTCGACCGGCGCTTGGATGGAGTGGTCCACACCTTCGGCACCTCGGGAAAGGTGCGTAACAGCGACCTGGTTATGTGGGACCGGCAGACCGAAACCTGGTGGCAGCAGCTTACCGGCGAGGGCATCATCGGCCAATTGGCCGGGAGGCGTCTCACTTTCATGCCCGCCAGTATCATCTCTTGGGAGGACTTCAAGGCCGCCAATCCCAACGGCAAGGTCCTCTCCAGAGACACCGGAAACGTCCGCCGCTACGGTCAGAACCCGTACGTTGGCTACGATAGGGTAGACAACCCGCCGTTCCTGTTTCGCGGTGAAACCGATGGGCGGTTGTTGCCCATGCAGAGGGTGGTCACGGTCACGGTTGGCGACGATGCTGCTGCGTTCCCATTCTCCATTTTGGTAAAGGAGCGCGTGGTCAACTACACGGTAGGTGGCCGCGACCTGGTGGTCTTTTTCAAGCCCGGCACCCGTTCCGCCTTGGGAGACGCCTTTATCGGGTCGGCCGAAAAAATAGGCGCCGCGGTGTTGTTCGACGCCAAACTGGACGGGCGGAAACTCACTTTCCAAAGCCGGGACGATAGGTTCATCGACAACGAAACCGGCAGTACCTGGAGCATTTTGGGCGAAGCAACCGAGGGTGAACTGGCCGGCAAAAGGCTGACGCCGGTGGCCCACACCAATTCTTTCTGGTTCGCGGTTGCTGCGTTCAACCCAGACACCAAGATTTACCAGGGAGCCGGCTGACGGGGCTTCTTTCCGGTAATCCTTGAGGCCTAAATGTAGGGGCGCCCCGATTGTATTGGGGCGCCCCTGCACGTTGTATATCCTGTTCCCGGTGGCAAGGCTACGACGAACCTTGGAAGCCGGTCAGGCGACACTAATTTGATTTAACGGCTCCGGCCCCTTCCTTGGCTGTTGCCTGGGCCTTGAGCTGCCTCCCGGTCTCGCTCGGCTCGGGCCTGGGCGGCCTCCCGGTCCTGTTCGGCCTGGGCCTTCTGCAGTTCCTCTTCAGCCTTGGCTAGCGCATTCTCCTTTTCCTCTTCGGCTTTGGCTAAGGCCCTTCCCTTTTCCTCCTCGGCTTTGGCTAAGGCATTTCCCCTTTCCCCCTCGGGCTTGGCCAGCGCTTGCACCCTTTTCTCTTCCGCTCTGGCCAGCGCTCTGTCCTTTTTCTCTTCGGCTCTGGCCAGCGCTCTGTCCTTTTTCTCTTCGACTCTGGCCAGCGCTTTCACCCTTTTCTCTTCCGTTCTGGCCAGGGATTCCACCCGTTTCTCCTCGGCTTTCGCCAGGGCTTTCAGCGTTTTGTCTTCAGTCTTAGCTCGTGCCTCCGCCGCTTTCAGGGTGGCCACGCTGCGGCCACGCTGGGCGTTGGCCAGGGCCTTCTCCATGCCGGCCTTAGCCTGCGCCGGCAGGTTCTCTTTACTTAGGTTTTCGAGGAGTTTTAGGTGCTTGTTGGTATGGCTATTCAGGATGGCCGCAACGTCGGCCACCTGCTGGGCGCGGCGATCGGCGGCCTCCGCCTCAGCCTCCGCTGCCTCTGCGGCTGCTTCAGCCTCCGCCTCGGCTAGTTCGGCTTCCGCCTCGGCTTGGTCGGCTACTGCCTCGGCAGCCTCCTCCTCTGCGTCCGCGGCCAGTTCCTCTACCTCTGCTGCATCGGCTCCCTGCGCTGTCTCCGCCTTGGTTCGCGCTGCCTTTGCCTTGGTCCGCGCTGTGTCCACCTTGGTCCGCGCTGCCTCCGCCTTTCCCTGCGCTGCCTTTACCTTTGCCTTTGCCTCGGCTGCGTCCTCAGGAAGATCGCCCGTGTCGGTGGTCAACTCCTGGAGAAACCCCTCCAGGCGTGCCCGGATCTTGGAGGCCTTCACCAGGCCCTTGGCCTTGGCAGGCTTGTTCGCGCCGCCTTCGCCGTCATCACCAGCAGGACCGGCGAAACCGGTCACCAGCTCTCCGATTGCAGGTGGGGTGGCTCCCGCCTCAAGCTCAACCTGCTTTGTTGAGCCGTCGGGCTGCATGATGGTAATGACGCCCTCTGATATTGCAACAACAGCGCCGGTGAACGCCGGATGTGCGGGTTTCACGGGCTTTACCAGAACCCGTATGGCGACCCAACCGTCATCTTCGTTGCGGGCTTGTATCACCACCCGGGCGCCATCGCTAAAGGTACCCCTCACCCGCGGTCCGCCCGGCTTCTTGATTTTGATGTCAGGATTGGCAAGGGATATGGTGATTTCGCCCTTGTTACCTTTTTGGCTGATCGTGACTGAATCGGCGAGTACATCATTGAGAAAGGGGTCACCCTCCACCACTCCCACAAAGGCTTTGCGCTTTGGGCCATTTGCGGCGGTACCACCATCAAGCAGGATCACCACCGGATCCTGAGGAGTCTGTTCCGCAGTCACCTGAGGGATCTGTCCGCCCGACGCGGACAGGTTCAGCACGCCTCCACCCTCAGCTTCCCAGATGCCGGTTTCCGCTGCCGTGGCGCCTCCGATCAAAAATGTCACGGTCTTGCCGGAGTAAGATTCGTCCGGGGGCTGAGGGATGGTAAAGGCGTAGGCGCCGTTCTCCACGGTGGTGGCCGCCACCACCGTGCCGTCAATCAATGCGCTCACGGTGGTGCCGTCTGGCGCAGGAGCGCCGTCCAGGGTCGCCGTGCCGCCAAAAACAGACGGCACCGGCGGTTCGTCGGCCAGAACCATGCCGGGAAGGGCGAACAACAAGGCCATTACAGCCAGCACGAGGGTAAATCTAGTTATGCCCATTTTTGCCTCCTTGATAGCTCTTGATGAATTTCTAGGACCGGAAAAGCACCCATCATCGAGCTCATCGGTTTCGCGTATCTATCCCTACATTATTCTCAAATACGAATGAGAAGGCTTAATTGTTTCATCGTGCCTGCCCTGCCGCAAGCCACTTAAGGGCCGATTTCCAGTAACAGTTGGTTCTTGTCCGCGACGCCTTGAGGGTCGCGAATGTGGCTCTTTAGGACCAACTGTCCGTGTCGCGAGGCCCGTGGTTTAGGAACGGACCCTGACATCGGGGCACGGTTTTAGGGCGTGTAAAACACCACAATTGTCTCTAATCGGACGTTCCCATCGATGTCTGTGGCCGAAACCTCGACCAGGTTGGTGTCATCGTCCAAAGTTAGCATGCCCGAATAAATTCCCAGGGCGTTGACTTCCATGGGGACTCCGTTAACCGCCACCACGGCATCCGGTCTTGAGACGCCCAATACTGGAAGGTCGCGCTGCCGCACCTCAATCCCATCCCAAGGGTAGAAGACGTTGAAGGGCAACGGGGCGGCGGTGGGAACAACAAATACCGCGACGTTTCGGGATTCGGCCCGCCCCAACCGGTCGGTGACCACCACATTTATCGTGTTGAGCCCCACCTCCAGCGCCAGGTCGCGCTGGAAGCGCCCATCGGCTTCGATTTCCACCGGAGCGCCGTTGATGGTTGCCACTGCGCCGATCTGAGTGTTGCCAAGAACCCGGACCGCGGCTACTTCCAAGATAGAGCCATCCCGAGGGGACAGAAGGTCCAATGGCAGTGGCGGTGCTGTAGGGGTCGGCGAAGGAACTGGTGTTGGCGCAGTCGTGGGCGCGGACTGGGGCGTCGCGGTGGCGGCCGGTTCCGTGGGGCTCGGCGTGTCCGGTACAGGCACGGACGTGGCGGTTGGGGCTACCGTGGCCGTGGACGCGGACACGGCTGTAGGCGACACCGCCGGTGGCAACGGAGTGGGATCTTGCCCACAGGCGATGATGCCCAGGACGGCCAAGGCAGCACCCCAAATCATCAGCGACATCAAGCGGCGGACCACTACCAATTTCTATCCTCCTTGGTTTTCTCAACCTTATACCCATTCTAACCCAACATCTAGCCGCAGCATCAGACCGCGTAGCCGGACCCAGGGATTAGTGGGACGGTACAGCCATGTCCGGAGAATCGATAACGTTCATCCCTGTCATAGCGGTTGTGGGCTTTTCCCTGGTGTTGGCCGCGGAGGGAAATCTGGGTTTGGTGGTCCCGTCGTTCTCACCACGGTTTGTGGCCAGACCGCAAGGGAAAAGCCCCCGGATCGATCCAGAGGCTTTTAGCTATGAAGTTTGGCAGGAGCGGGAGGATTCGAACCCCCGGCCACTGGTTTTGGAGACCAGCGCTCTGACCAGACTGAGCTACGCTCCTGTATGGTACCCCTGGAGGGACTCGAACCCCCGACGCGCGACTTAGGACGCCGCCGCTCTATCCTCTGAGCTACAGGGGCATTTGGTGGAGATAGAGGGACTCGAACCCTCGGCCTCGGCATTGCGAACGCCGCGCTCTCCCAACTGAGCTATATCCCCTGACCGTCGCCCTCCGGGGAGTTGCCGTGGCAACGGGCCCGCGGACCAACCTGGCCACGAATCCGGGACCTGCCTGGAGCAAATTCCCCGTTGGCCGTATTAGAATCGTAAAACCCCCGTGCTCCTACTGTCAAGTTGGCTGGCTAGGGGGAGCCGGCGATAACGCCTAGTACTTGAACTCTTCACGCACCGGGCTGAACACGTCCAGGGCTTTGGCCGGGGTGTTGCCGCACCGGGCATAGTGCTCCACATTACCGGGAATGACGTACATGTCTCCCGGTTTCAGCACCTTGACCTCACCCCCAATCCCCATCTCCATCTCCCCTTCAACCAGGACCCCTGCTTGTTCGTGGGGATGAGTGTGGGCGGGCACTTCCGAATTGGCGTCGATCTCCACCATGGATAGCAACATGTTCTCGCCCCAAAAGGTGCGCGTCCGTACACCGGGTACCAGCTCCATTGTTTCCCTGTTTTGTACGTCCTTGAAGTATGACATTCTGTCTCCTGCGATAACGTTGAAGATGGAGTGGTCTCTATTCCCTCGGAGTTCCCAGCGGACTTTCCACCGCCAGGCCGGTATGGTCATTCTGATGGCGGTCCAATATCAATCGCAAATTAAGATCGCTTATTTCCCGCAGAATCCCTCCGACCCATGCCCCGACGAGGCAGACCGACACCCAGACCATCCAGGTATACAGGGCCAGCAACAGGGAATCCAGGCCGGCGCGGGCTATGGACCAAGCCAGCAGGCCTTGGGTCAACACCACCACACCGCCCACCAACACCGCCTGGAAGGCCCCGGTGGCGGGCCAGAGAAAGCCCAGCACGGCGCCCACCAGAGCCATGGACATCAGCAGCCAGAAAACGGCGAAAGTGGAGGCCAGCAGGAGTGCTTCGTTGGGCTCCAGCGAGTCGTTCAGCTCCGGTAGCAGAGCGACAATCAGCAGAAGCACGATAGGTGCGGAGGACGCCAGCGCGATTCTGAACCCGAAGCCGGGCCAGCCCGGACCGAGTAAGGGTCCCAGGAAACCCGTGTAGTCCTCCCTTTCCCCGGCGAAACCACCGGCTGACCCGGTGAGTAAAAGCATGATGGTGTAGGACAGCACCGCGAAGGTTGCCGCTCCCGCCGCAGCGTCGGAAAAGCTGACGAAGATCAGCCCCAGCCCGGCGAAGACCAACAACGCGGTGGCGATCATCAGATGCTGCAACAGCAGACTCTATTCAAGGAGCGTTCGGGTCCAGGCGCGTTCTGGTCTCACGTTGGCTTACTTAAACGCCAGCCCCATCTCGTTGAGGCTTGCGTATCGGTTTCCGCTGCCTACCACCACGTGGTCCAACAACTCCACGCCCAACAACGCCCCCGCCGACAGCAGGTCTTTGGTGACCGACACGTCTTCGGCGCTGGGCGTGGGGTCCCCGGACGGGTGGTTGTGCACCACGATTATCGATGGAGCGTTGTCACGTACAGCCGGACGAAATACCTCCGCCGGGCGGACCACCGAGGAGTTGACGTTCCCCACGTAGATTTCCTGGACGCTCAACACCTCGTTCCGAGTGTTCAGCAGCAGGACCCGCAGATGCTCTTGGTCCAGCACCGACATCTCCGCCATGAGTAGGTTCGCCACGTCTTGAGGCGAGTTAATCACCATCCGGTCTTCGGGCGACAGGGAAACGAAGCGGCGCCCCAACTCCAGCGCAGCCATTAGCTGGCTGGCCTTGGCCTCGCTCAAGCCGCGCTCGGAACATAGCTCGGAGAAGGTGACCCGTCCCAGCCCGGCCAACCCGTCGAACCTGACAAGCAACCGGGAGGAAAGAGACAGTACGTTTTCGCCCTTCAAACCGGTGCGCAGCAGGATGGCGATCAATTCGGTGTTGCTCAAGGACTTGGGGCCGAACTCCTTCAGCCGTTCCCGGGGCCGCTCGCTGCGGGGCAGGTCGTGAATGGTGATGTTGTATTGACTGCGAGATGCGACGGTCATGTCTTACTCATCCTTGGTCCGATAATTCATCATACTATCCGCCTGGGGCATCCGAAAGCCGCGATCGTCAACAGGGGACCTGGTCTGGAGTATTACCGGGCAGTGCCATGGGGATTGGGCAGATTGCCAGTCAGTTGATCGTTGGAGCCTATGTAACGGAGAGCCAACGTAACGGGAGTAGAATTGCGAGACAACCGGCTCACGGCAAGAGTGGGGTGTCCTGAAAATTTCTAATAAGCTGGGAAGCGTCTAACCGGTGATCGGCATAAGCAGACGGGTCTACTACGGTTGGTTCATCGTGGCTGCGGCTGGGAGCATGGAGTTCGCCAACGCTGCCTCGGCCATCTCCATATTGACCATTTTCGTCAATCCAATGGCCGAAGAGTTCGATTGGAGCCGGACGGAAATCTCCGGCGCTACCAGCTTGGGAGCCATCCTGGGCGCGTCCCTGGCGCCCTTCACCGGCCGCTTGGTGGACCGGGTAGGCTCTCGTTGGCCCCTGGCATTGGGTGGTGTGGCTGTGGCCCTGGCCTGCGTGTACCTTTCCGCGATGCAGACCCTGTTGGGTTTCTACATCGCT
>JADFFS010000028.1 GCA_022568195.1 Chloroflexota bacterium
TCCGCCTTTGTCAGGCTCCCTTCAATAGCAGTTTACTTTGGCCAGGACCGGCGTAATAGGGCCGGACGGACCCTGACCCAAGGGCCAAAGGTCACATATCCTCAGACGGAGATGGAGACGCTGTAGGGATTTGGAAGTTCCTGCGGCGTCTTCAATTGCCCAAACCGTGACCCCAGGCGTGGCCCGGAAATTCTGCCTTGGCTTCTATCTAGGATCGTCCTGGGTCATAGCCTTTATCGTGGACTCCACCTCGATGACCTTTCTCGCCACCAGGGCCCGGTCCAGGCCGATGGCGAGGGTGGGATAGCCCGCCCGCTCGATCATGGCCGGAAGGTTGCCATCCTTGAACTGGGCTAGCACCCAATCCAGGGAGTCGGCCACCAGTGTGGTATCGATGAAGATTCGCTCGTTCTTGTACCTGGGCCCGTAGTGATAATGGGGGTTTATGCGGAAGCAGTCGAAGGCCAGTAACTCTATCTCCTGGTCGGCCACGTCGGCCAACACATGAATGGCCGGGCCACCATCGGGCTCTACAGTACGCATCTCGAGCCCAAACCGGATGTTACCGGCCTCGATGACCGGATCACCTCGGTTGTGGCGGGTGTAGTTCCTCTCTTTTGCGTCCATCTCCCGGGCCGCCGCCTCCACCTCCCTTAGCTTTTGGGCCACCAGGTTGTAATCCAGTTGATTAGCCAAATCCTTGTAACCCGCCCGCTCAAGCATATCCGGAAGCTTGATCTTTAACTGCTTTATGGTCCATGCAATAGGGTTACGGGTCACCGTCGGGTCCAGCATGATGCGCTCGTTTTTGTTCTCCGGACCGTAGTGGTAGTGGGCGTCACTGTCGAAACAGTCGAAGCGCAAAAGCTCCGTTTCCTTATCGTCGATGTTGCCTGCGACCTGGATGCAGACACCCTGGGTGGCGTTGCCGCCGCCGCGTCCGCCGGCGCCCTGGGAATGGGGCGCGCCGCCATCCAGGTACCTATGATGGATGGCGAAAGTAACCGCTCCGGCCTCGATTCGGGTCTTACCGATGTCCATGTCTGTCCTCCTAAGCGTAAAAAATATTTGATCGGCGGGGTCTCCCCCACCGTCAAACCCAAATCAGGCGTGCTTTCGGTAATGATTTTCACCATGCTCTGGGAGGCGGCCCCTTCCCGCCAGGGCCTAATGGACAGTAGAAAATGTGCCGAAGGTCACTTTTCTCGGGTTTGCCCATTAGTGCGGTCGGTCCTGGTACCGGCAAAATCGGTGGGTTCGTTGGCCGCGTCGGGCAGGACCAGCTCCCTTTCGGCGCATTGGCGGCACAATCGTATCCTAGTGCCCGGCGCTATCGCATAGGAGCCCGAGGCTCGCCGGCCGCAGCCGAACACCTCACACTGCTTTCCCCCCAACTCGGCTTCCAATGCGAGTTCCTCCTCTCCCAGTTTGGCTTCTAAACAACGATCGCGCAGCGGGCAGAGCACCGGTGCTACTTCGGTGCAACGCCGGGACTCTAAGAGCCGCTTAGCCCGATAGGAGGGAAGGGTATGGAACCCAGGTGGGGGCCCAGCCAGTTGAGCTCGTTGGCCAGGTGCATGGCCCCTGCGGTGACCAAACGGTCGCTGGTGACCGACCAGGTACTGCCATCCCAGGTAATCTCCTCCGCCGGTACTGGGAGCTTCATCACCATGGGAGGCGGCGGAGTGTCGGCGGGGTGGTAGTAGACCACGCTGGGCAGGTCCTTTTCAAACTCGCCAGCCATCACCCCATTTTTGCCCGGTGGGGCGGAGAGCTGCATTCCACCCTGGCTGATGGTCGCTTCGTAAAAAGCCAGCAGCATGTCGGCGGCTGGGCTCCTGGTGCCGGCATTTCCCCGCTGCACCAGGTAATTCAAGCCCCCAATGATCCAGGCCACATCGTCGACGTTGTATACGTTCTTGGAGTTGAAGATGCCGTGGGCCGGATCAAAGTCGCCGGAAAGGGTCTGGAATAGGGTATCCGAGGCGTCCAGATACCGGTCCTCCTTAGCGGCCACGCCCACTGAGACCAGACCAACGATGGCGGCGGCTTGTTCCACCACGTCGTCCGAAGTGAAGCCAACCAGAGTGCCGTCGGCGATGGACCTGGCCTGGGCCATGGCCGCGTCCGCGATTGCCGAGTCCTCGGCGGTCCACGACCGGTAGACCAAGGCGCGGATGGCGGCTGCCGCCTCTACGGGGGTCTCTGGGTCCCGGTCCTTTAAGGCCTGGAACAGGCCCGTGGCTGCTTCCTCGAACATGGGGTGGGAATCGGGGTTGGCGTACCGGCTTCCTTCGCCAGTCAACACCGACACGTCGGAGAGGGTGTGAAGCATTACCCAATTGCCGGTGTAGTCCAAGGTTCCGTCGGAGTCGCGATACAGGCCGTCGTCCATATTCAACAGATTTTGCATGGCGTACTGCCCTTGCATCTGCGACAGCATGGCCACCATCACCCCGAGAAACCTTTGAAGGGCGCCGAAGTCGTCGGTTGGTTTTCCGAAATGCTGGTTGGAGAAGTTGTGGGCCCACTGGGTAAGCTTGAGCATGGTCTCGCCTTGGGCCCGGACCTTGATTGTCTTGTCGAATGTGGCCGGGTCCAGCCGGAAACCCTCCAGGTCCAAGGGTCCGAAGTCCCGGGGGTCGTTCACCAGGCTGGTGCTGCCCGAGGCAAAGACGGCTTGCAAGGGCAGCATGTTCTGGGGAATTTGTAGAGGGTCATCGGGATTTTGGGCCACCATCTTCATGGCGTTTTGCATCATCTCCATGGGCGGCATGAAGGGAATGCCCATGCCCGATGCCATCACGAAAGGACCGAAGTGGTTTCGGGACAGCCAATAACCCTGCCAGATTAGGGCGGCCGCGTTAAACTCCGGGTCTCCTCCTTCTATGCCGCTGCCTCCGATGGCAGTGGCCTCTGCTGCCGGACCCTGGGTGGGCGCTACAGACGGGGCTTTCGTGGGAACTTCCGTAGGGGCAGACGCCGGGGTGTTGGCCGGTGCTACTATGGCCGTTGGGGACGGAGTATGGGTGGCGGTCGGCGTGGGAGTTGCTGTTGGCGTGGGAATTGATGTTGGAGTCGGGACGGCCGAGGTGCACGCCAGGGCGAAGAGGGCCAATCCCACAAGAAGGAGCATGGGCCGAGGGAAGCGCATTGATCTATTAAGCATCACAACCTCCAATAGAAATCCTTCACTAGTATTCGATGCGAAGCATTCGTTAGGAGGTGCAGCATGGTTGCCAGGCCGATAGACCCGGTTTGTAGGGGTTCACTGTCGAGTCTTACTCCGGGATGCGGTTCAGTCTTGAATCCCACCCCAAGTCCTGGAGATCCCTCGGGGATGCAATTTCTGGGAGGGGCGCTAGGTCCGCCTCTTGCGAGAGAGCATGGGATTTATCAGAACGTCGGCGTGACGCCCAATAGCCGGTAGAACCAGCCGCTGACGGCCATGAAGTTACCGCTGATGAGAAGAACTGCGTACCCGGCGATTATCGTGGCGCTGGCCAACCCCATCCACGGCATCAACTTCTCCATCTTGAATAGCAGTGGAAGGACCCTGGCCATCGCCAATGCTCCAATCACCAGAGGGACTCCCATTCCCAGGGAGAAAAGGAATAGAAGCGTCGCCCCTACCAGAGGTGACCCCGCCAGGCCCACGTACACTACCATTCCGATCAGGACAGCCGATCCGAAACAGGTCATGCAACCGGTGGCGAAAGTTACCCCCACCAGCATGCTCTCCCATGGAGAGTTCACCCCATTGTTGGCCATCCGGGAGACGATGGGCATCTTGCATACCAGCGGGGCCCGGACCCGGGCCGCCACCCGTAACGCCAGCCCGAAGAGAATCACCCCTGCTCCGATGCTCAGGTAACGCTGCCAGTAGTAGAAGGATTCCATGTTAGATAGCTGCTGAGACCCGTAGCCGATCGCCGCACCTGCAATGGTGTATATGATGGTGAATCCCAGGACAAAGAACAGGGCGACCTTTACGACCCCAACTCTCGGTTTTAAGCCTTGCACATTGGATGCTTGATGCATGCTCATCCCGGCCATCGCCGGTATGAAGTAAGCGGTTAACTGGAACAGACAAGGCCACATTGCCGCCAGCAGGCCGCCCATAATAGCCAGGACGGCGACGCCTGATAAAGCTGGCGTAACCAGGCCCGAGGTGGGTGTTCCGTGCGCCACTTCGGCAGAGGAGTAGTCAGCGGAATAGGCCAACGGCAAAGTCCATTGAACCCGGTTGTCCTCGGCGCCCGTGCCGCCGGCCGTTGAAAATGCCAGCTCGATGACATCGCCGTCGCCGAGGATGACGGTACCGTCGGCGCCGGTCGTTGCGTAGCGAAGCAGCGTGCTGCGGTGATGCTCCGACTCCGCCAGAACCACGGACTCGTCAGGCCGGCGGGTCAATGGGCCAGCCGTTAAAATGGGGCTGGGCGGCGACGACGGCAGTTCGTCGATGTGAACGGTTTCGGTCACATAGAACAGAAGCGACGGCTCGGACACGGCGTTGGCGGGGGGTTGCCGCCTGAGGGCCCCGAAGTACTGGGGAGTAGCCAGGAGGACTTGCAAACTTGGTGTTTCCCCCGAGTCCACGGGCCGTTCGGCGTAACGGTTCAAAACGCCGATCATATCGCGCCATTCCAAGACCGGCCCCGGTGCCTGCCGGGAATCGGACCCATTGAAGTCGATGTGGAATATCTGGGCCAGGCCCGCAGTCAGAAGAAACAAGACCGGCACTGCCAGCAACAGTATCGCCCACCCCTTCCTATTCTTGGGTAAGGGGAGATGAATTCCTTCGATGATCTTTCGTACCCTGGGTGTTGCGACAGTTTCCATAGCATCCTACTCTGACGACCGGTAGTTTTTAATCTGGCAGAAATATCGCCAAGTGGCTGATATAGTGAAGGTAGATGGCCACCGCCACCGCCACCGCAAGAGAGACGCCTAGCAACGCGTTGGCTGCCGCCAGGCGGTACAATCTTCTGTCATTTCCGAGGGGTGCTGTTTTGGTTGCGGGCGCTGCGATAGTCCTAATGGCCACGGAGTCATCGGCGCCGGCAACGACTGGGTAGGACGCGGTCCGCAGTACCCTTGCGATGGATACCGCCAACACTACGCAGGCTCCTAGAGCCAAGGTTTTGTAAGCGATAGTCGCCAGGTATGCGGTACCGAATGGGATACGCCACATCACGTCGAAGTCGAATATCCCTGGGGCCTTGACCGGGGCGCTGTAAATACCGCTGTAGATACCGCTGGCAATCAGCAGGCCCAGGCTGATGACGGTGCCCGGAAGAAAAATTCCGGCCAGACGCCGATAAACAGCAGGCCGGGCGGCTGGAGGTAGGAACCAGTGCGCGACCAAGATCACCCCAGTCAAGCTAAACCAAACCACCGCAGCCAACGAGTGGGCGACGCGCACCGCGATAGCAGCGACGTCCCGCCAGTCGAAACTGAAAAAGAGCTGTAATGCCTCTTGACGCACCTCGTCGGTGTCCCTGGCCGGATCGGCAGGAACTACCTCTTCGACGAAGCTGGTCTCCCCCTCTCCAGCCTCGGCAACACTGAGGGTTACGTTCCATGAGCCGTACAGTGGGTAATCGATTTCGGCGACATAGAGCCCCGGCTCGTTGAGGGGCTCCAAGCGCAAAGGCTCCATGGGCGGGCCGCCTCCCAGCCTGGATGCCACGAACGATACCTTGGCGCCAACAACCGGGTCTTCGTCGTAGGCATATACCACTTCAACGCGGTAGAGCCGGTTCAGGGGCTCGCCGGTGTCAGGCACAAAGGAAGAAACCCGGATTCTCAGCTCCTTTCCGTGAGCCAAGGCTGCTTGGTCGTTGGTGTAGGCTCCCAGGAGGAGCAGCCCCAGCACAAGCAGGAAGAGGCCTCCAGCCTTGCAATGTATTGGTGATCTAGCGCCCACCGGATACACCTCTTACGGGAAGAACTTCACTATGAAACGAAGATGTTTTTTCCCCTCTGGCAGCCGTAGGGTCACGTCCACCGACCAGTCCCCGTACATCAGGAAGGATAGGGGCAGGATGTAATGACCGTCCGCGACCTTGGTGCCTGGTAGCCCGTCGATCCCGTGGTCCATGTAGACCATTTCGTATTCCAGGTCCACCTCCACGTCGGTGACCGGTTGATAGGTCTCCTTGTCCAGCAGGAAGAGATTGAGGTCGGTCTGCCAATCGGGAGGGTAGGGAGCCAGAAAGACTTCGGCGATTTTGTCCTCGCTCAGCGGGACACGGCCGCCGTTTTTCATGGCGGTGACGCCTCCTTGTTGAACGAACCCCAGCCGGGGAGATAGGGGCTCCGCCTCGTTTCCCCCAGGGATGGCCTTCACAGAAACCGTCTTCCCCGCTTCCCCAACCGCCGGCTTGAACTCCACGCCTGGTCCGGTGGCGGCGCCGCACGCCAAGAGCGGGAGCAAGAACAGCGTCAGGACGGCTAGATGCCGCGTCCCAAATTTCACCCGGTGATTCATCATCTCCACGACTTTCATCTCGCTACGGTTGGGTGGCCAGCCATTTCAGGTACTCGGAAACCGCTTCGATCTTTTTCTGGTTCAGCCGGAGAAAACTCATTGCGTCCACACGCGCCAGGGCCCCCCGGATGTCGTCGGGCGTTTTTCCTCGGATGTTGGGGCCAATGGATCCCTTGGCGTCGGCGCCGTGGCAGAACGAGCAGCCTACACCCTCCCCGGCGTCCTTCTGGAAGATCCTCTCACCAAGCTGGAACAGGTCTGCTCCCATCTCGTCGTCACCGCCAACCATTGCTATTTTCGCGCCCGAAGTTTGCAGAGTGGGCGTCGGAGCCGGTGTAGATGTGGCCACCGCCAGGGTGGCCGCCGGAGTCGAGCTTGGGGCCGGATCTTCCGGTGCCTCACCGATGCTTCCGCAGGCGGTTAGAGCAGCGGCTATCAGAAACAGGGCCGCGATGGCGCCGAGAACGCATCGTCTTGCCATCTGAGTCTTCTCCTTGCCAATGCGTAGTGCCCCCCGAGCACCCTGCCCCCTGAGAGCCGGGTGCTCGGGGTTATGCCGCCCGCCTACCTGGTGAGGGCAGTCTTGGCTAGAATGGCTCTCTTGGTCTGGAGGGCGGCGTCATGCAGGCCGTTCTGGTCGGACTGGACTCGCCCGGTCCAGTCGCTGTTGTATGCCACGAAGGCGCCATTGTGGGTGCTGCCCCCGTTTGGACTCGGTATGCGGGCCTTCACGTAGCCCTCCGGGCTGAATTCACCCCTGGTCTGCTCCTTGGACAGGTCGAGGATCACCGTCTCGAAGCTCGAGTTGCAGCTAATCCACAACTCATTGGCCTCGGGGTCCGGGTTCAAGATGCCGTGGTCTGCCCGCACGCAGCCGGTGTAAACCTCGCCTAGGGGCCGGGCGTTGCCCACCATCCGCGGGTCCACTAGGCCGACGGTGATGCCCTTGTTATGGGAGCCTTCGCCCTTGCCGATAGTGATGATGAGGTCTTCCGTCCAGTTCAGGTTAAGACCGTAAGGGCCCTCGGTCCCGGCCCGGGCGGTCTTAACCATCTCCCAGTCCGCTGGGTCCTCTTCGCTCATGTCTATCTTGGCCACGATGCTGTGGTGGCCGCCGGTGACGTAGGCCGTGGTCCCGTCGCCGCTGAACGCCACGAAGATGGGGCTGGAGTCCTCGACGCCGATGTTCCGCACGTACTGCCAGTTCTCGGTGTCGATGATGGCCACGGTCCCCTGGGCCTCCACGCCGCGGGGCGGCCTGACGGTGTAGAAGAGCCACCTGCCGCTGGGGTCGACGAATGCCAGGTAGCCCCTGCCGTTGAGGATGCTGTTGGGCACGGCGCCGACGACTCGGTTGTTGTCCTTGGGGTCGAAGATGTAAGCGCCGTAGTTCCAGGAGTAGGCCAGGACCCGGTCGTTGCCCTGACTGTCCACAAAGGACTTGATGTGGTGGGGCCGTCCCGGCACCTGAATGATCTGGGACAGGAGGCCGGTTCTGGCCTCAATCACCAGCATTCGCCCCGCCTCCTTGGCGCCTCTGAAGCTGGTCCCTGCCGCCGTGGGAAGGTAGACGAACCGGCCGTCCGGAGAGACGCCCGTTCCGTGGGGCTCGAAGTACGCCCCTTGGACTTCTTCGAACGTCGCACCCTCTGTGGCTACGCTCCCTATGTCGAAGTGGGGCGCCGCCAGGACCTCGTGGGTCTTGGCGTCGATGGCCTGGTAGCCGGGCAATGACACGCTGTCGTTAAGCAGACCACCGTAGCCGGGGCCCTCGGAGGCGAAGTACACCACAGGGTGCTCCGCCGGGTCCCACAGGGCAGGTCCTTCTGGTTCGAAGGTCTGCAAAAGACGGATTCCCATCATCTGGGACCATTTGGTGTCCCACCCAGACGGCGCTGCTTCAACCGGAGCCACGGCTTGAGGATTACCCACTTGCACGATGGTTTTGACTGCCGGAATCGGGCCCGCTTCATCGGCGGCTGGCACCACTGCCGGAGGAGGCCCTCCGCAAGCCACAGCCAGCAGCCCCACAAGGGCCAGCATTGCTCCGGCCAACCATGGAATCCTTCTTGGTGCGCTCATCATCTCTCCTCCTGTCCTAGCTCCTTATTCTTTTGCTAACCGGTGAAACCGGTGCCTAGCGCTTCAGCACCACCAACGCCGCTTCCATGGAAGGCTTGTGGGTGTCGCACATGATCCGGAAGATTCCAGGCTTGTCGGCTAGAAATGTCAGCCTTTGCACTTCGCCCCGCTTCAGCACAGTGCTGAGGCCATAACCCTCAAGGGTGATGGGGTGTTCCTTACCATTGATGCCTACGATTTCCAGGGTGACGGTGTCGCCTTCATTCACCACCACGGTGCCTGGGTCGAACCGGTAGGTCTCCACCTGCCACCGGCCGGTATCGTCCGGGGCTTTTAGCCCGTAACCCCCACCGGGCGGCAGGGACTGAGCTGGGAATGGCTCTTTGTCCACCGTGGTTCCGCCCTTGGGTTCAATGGCCGCCATGTAGATCGTTCGCTCCTGGGGAGGCGCAACGGCGCCTGCCGCGGTCTGCCCGCAGGCCGCTAATAGGGCAAGCACCGCCAGCAGGGGTACCAATCTCGGTAGCAAGCGTATGTACCGGTTGGTCGAAACTGATCTGAACATCTGGTCCTCCTCCTTAGCTCCCTCTCTTAAGGGTGCGTGCTTTGCGCTGAGCAGTCTCAGCTAATATAGGCTAGGATCGATTAGGCTCTGGCTGTACGTTCCGCTACGCATGAGGCGCTCTCGCGGTAAGCTGCGCGCTACTTGGCCGCTGCTGCCTGCTCATCGAAGTAGGAGGTATGGTCCTCGTAGTCAAGGGCGATGAGCATTCCACCGGGGTACACTCCCCTGTTGGTGACGTGGGAGATCACGTGGCAGTGGAACACCCAAGTCCCTGGATTGGTGCCGACTACTTCCACATCCACCGTTTGTCCTGGAGCAATGTCCTGGGTATTGACCACCAGCGGATTCGTTAGCGGATTGCCATCGAGCTGTACCACTTTGAACTGGTGGCCGTGAAGGTGCATGGGGTGGTGCAAATTTCCTGCGTTGATCATCCGAATGAGGATACGTTCCCCCGTTTTGATCTTCAGAAGCGAGTCCTCGAGCGTCTTAGGAAAGGAGTGGCCGTTGATGGTGTACAGCCCTGCGGTCTCGTGTAGCAGCAACGTGTACTCCCGGTCATACTGGGGCAGACCTCCGCGCGGCTCCACAATAAACGCCCCGAATAGCCCCCTGGACAGCTGCACCATCGTATTGGAGTGGGTGTGATACATCATCGTGCCCGGCTTAGGCGCGACAAACTCATACGTCCACGAAGCGCCGGGTTCGATGTCTGGTTGGGTGATGCCAGGGACTCCATCCTGGTCGTTGGGGACCTCCATACCGTGCCAATGAATGGTCGTGGCCTCCGGTAGGTTGTTGGTGAGG
The DNA here is from genome assembly GCA_022568195.1 of Chloroflexota bacterium. Classification (GTDB taxonomy): domain Bacteria; phylum Chloroflexota; class Dehalococcoidia; order Lucifugimonadales; family UBA3495; genus JADFFS01. Next base: position 9,948 of record JADFFS010000028.1, read on the forward strand.
TTGATCCTGACCTTGTCTCCCTCCGTTACCCGGATTTCAGGGCCCGGGTACTGGCCGTTGTAACCCCAGACTTCAGCAAATTCTCCGTTCAATATTTCCCACTGAAACACATCGGCGGTCAGATTGATTTCCACATCTGGATCTGTGAACCGGCTGCCTGCTATCCCCGCGGGCCCGTCACCTAACGTAACTTTCGCGGGACCAGGGTTGCTTGGTTGTTCGGCCGCGACAGTGACACCCCATGCCACGGCCCCGATAGTTGCCAGTGACAACAGCGCCAGAATCAGAATCCCTATCCTAAATTTTGCACCCATCTGTATACCTCCAATTTGATTAAATGCTTGTTGGCTATTGCACAAAAGTGAAGTCTTCGTGAAGACCGCGACCCCGGTTGCGCTAAGTCCTGGTGGTTGCCCCAGAAATCCCGTATCCGGTCTCTCGATCCTCATCAGGCCAACCTCTCCGTGGCCCTATGTGATTTGTTTCACAAATTCAACTTAGCACCCTGTCCGATCGGGACAAAGTGGCAAACGGCACGTGGTTGCCAGGCCGATAGACCCGATTTGTACGGCTAAATGGCCCAGTGGGATTAGTGACTTTCGGCAGGCCACCCGAGGCGGATATAATGGATTTGGGAGAAGTACGGATGGCAAGTGGACCAAGCAGTCGCGGCGAAGCTTCCGACGGCCCCCAGGACCAGAGCCAGGGGCATAGTCTGTATGATGCGATCTCGGCATTGACCTCGGAGCTATCTTTGGACGCGGTGCTGCAGATGGCTACCGACCTGAGCCGGGCGTTGGTGGGCGCCTCCTACAGCGCCTTGGGCGTCTTGGGAGAAGACGGCAAACTGGTCCAGTTCATCACGTCGGGGATCACCCAAAGAGGCCGTGACCGCATAGGGAGAATCCCCGAGGGGCAGGGAGTCCTGGGGACGGTTCTACGTCAGGACATACCCCTGCGCTTGAAAGACCTTGCGGCGCACCCGGATTCGGTGGGGGTTCCGCGCAATCATCCCAAGATGAAAAGCTTGCTCGGAGTGCCCATCGTATACAAAGGCAGAGTCCTGGGTAACATTTACCTGACCAACAAAATTGGAGCAGAGGAGTTTTCCCAGGACGACGAAAATCTGGTGACTCTGTTCGCGGCCCAGGCGGCGGTTGCCATTGAAAACGCCCGTCTTTTCGAGGACGAGTCGCGGCGGTCGGCCCAACTGGACGTCTTGAACCGGGCCGGGCGGGAACTGACCAGTATTTTCGATTTAGACAAGTTGCTTCATGCGGTGGCCGAGTTGCTGCGCCAGGGGTTTAACTACCCGAGCGTGCAGGTATTCTGGGTGGACCGGGCCAACCAGGTCCTTCAAGTTCGGGCAGTAGCCGGGCTGATCCAGGGGTTCGTCCCCTTGGGGACCACTCGGGCAATCGGTGAAGGCTTGGCCGGCTGGGCGGCGCAAAACGGGGAAACGGTCTTGTGCAGCGATGTATCCGTGGACCCCAGGTACTCGTCCATGATCGAAGGGTTCGAGTCGTGTGCCGTGCTGGCTGTGCCTGTGACAGTCTTGGACGAGGTGGTGGCTGTCATTAACGTGGATGGCATGGAGCCCCAAGCCTTCGATGACAGCGACGCCAAGACATTGGAGACTCTGGCGGACCAACTGGCGGTGGCCATCGAGAATATTCGGCTTAACCGGCAGCAGCAAGAACAGTCCCGGCGCCTGGCGGTAGCGGAGGAAAGAGACCGTATCGGCAGGGACCTCCACGACGGCGTGATCCAGTCAATGTACGCCGTGGGCCTGACCCTGGAAGACATCGCTAGCCGTGCCGACAGGGAGCCCGGCGAGGTCGGCCCGCGAATCGAGGGAGTGGTGAGCGACTTGAACCAGGCCATCGGGGACATACGCTCCTACATCATGGACCTTCGGCCGCGGGAACTTCAGGGAAGAAGCTTGGACGAAGCTCTGGATTCCTTGATCCTATACCTGGAAGATCGGACTGGGGTTTCTGTTACCCTGGACGTGCAGATGGAACTGGCAAGCCTGTCCGAGCTATACATAGTGAACCTATGGCACATATTCCAAGAAGCTTTCTCCAATATAGAAAAATACTCCAAGGCCAAAACGGTCTCTGTATCCCTAGCCGTTTCGGACGGCAATTTAAGCCTGGACATCGCGGATGACGGGCAGGGCTTTGACCTGGAGAAGTCGGAGCTTGGCCGGGGGTATGGGCTGCCAAACATCAAGGACAGAGCGGAACGCCTGGGAGGGATGCTGCTGATCGAGAGCTCTCCCGGCAGCGGGACCCGGCTGAAAGTAGTCATTCCCGCAGACCAGCGGATGGGCCCATTCTCGGCGGCTGGAGGTACCAATCCTACCGTGGCAAGGAACAATCATGGCGACGGTTAAACCCTTAAGGGTTCTGGTAGTAGACGACCACGACATCGTCCGAAAGGGGCTCGTTATGCTCATGTCCCGGCAGGAGGACCTGCTGGTGGTGGGCGAGGCCGGAACGGCGGAGGAAGCCGTGGAGAAGGCCCGGGAGCTATCCCCCGACGTGGTGGTGCTGGACATACGGCTGCCTGACGGCACCGGTATCGAGGCCTGCCGGGATATCCGGGCGGAAAACCCTGACGTCAAGGTCCTGATGTTGACTTCCTACAGCGACGAGGAGGCCGTCATGGGTTCTATCATGGCTGGGGCCTCGGGCTACCTGCTGAAAGAAATACGTTCTCAAGAGATCGTACAGGCCATCCGGCAGGTCGGGGCTGGCCAATCCCTGCTGGACCCTAAAGTAACTGCCGGGGTGCTTGAGCGGGTTCGTAGGGGAAGCGATGACGACCCCATTGCCCAGTTGACCGACCAGGAGCGGCGTATTTTGGACTCCATCGCCGAGGGCAAGACCAATCGGGAAATAGCGGAGGAGGTCCACCTCAGCGACAAGACGGTGAAGAACTACGTTAGCAGCATCCTGGGCAAGCTGGAGGTGTCCAGGAGGTCCCAGGCAGCTGCCTATTTAGCAGATCGCCGGGCCAGGAGAAGCTATCTCGAGTAGAAACCTCTACAACCACGGGAGCGAAATCCTAAAGGGCCGTACGGAGAGGGGATGAATCCGTACGGCCCTTTTCTTTTACCCAAATGGACCGGGAAAAGGATTACCAACGGCACTCACCAAACCCAGCCGCCGGCCTTATCCTGAGGAGGAAATGAGTATTCGCGTCTTCATTATCGATGAACATACTCGGGCACGGCGGATGCTGGCCCGGCGCCTCGCCTCCCTCCCAGGCCTGGAAGTAGTCGGAACGACCTGCGATGGCGATAAGGGCTTGCGCCAAATTGAGGAATTGCGCCCGGACGTGGTGCTGCTGGACACCAAAATGAAACGGGCCGACGGCATGGATATTTGCCGGCGGGCCTGCGCCAGTACCAACGGAGGCAAGGTTGCTATCCTGACATCCTACATTGACCCGGAGGAGCGCAGGCTGGCGTATCAAGCCGGTGTTTCCGGGTACCTTCTCAAAGAGGTGGACACGCCCAACCTGGCCCGGTGGATAGCCCTGCTCGTGGAGGCTGGCGGGCACCGGCCAGGCAAGTAGGGGACAACCCCCACTCAAAGGGAAGACCTAATGAACAAAATCGAAGCCATTATCAGGCCTGAAAAGCTGACCGACGTTAAACACGCACTGGCCGAGACAGGTCTGGTGGGACTAAACGTGTCCCACGTCACCGGCCGAGGCGCCCAAAAGGGAGTCCTGGTGGCGGGTCCCCGGGGCGTGGGCTCATATTCTATAGAAATGCTGCCCAAAGTAAAACTCGAGCTTGTGGTCAGCGATGCCGATACTCAGAAGGCCATCGACACCATTATCAAAAAGGCTCGCACCGGGGACATTGGGGATGGAAAGATCTTCGTCACTCCTGTGGCCGATGCCATCCGCGTCCGTACCGGGGAGCGCGGCGACCAAGCCCTGTAGTCCAGCTCACCGGATTAGACGTAGAGATCGGGGAGGTGGAGCCATGATCACGGCAATGCCCGATACAGAAGCCTATCCCAAGACCGTCATGCTGCGGGACGAGACACGAGTCGTTTCCATACGTCCAATGCAAGCCGGGGACAAGGTCCATCTGCTCGACTTCTTCAAGAGAATACCGGAGGAAGAGCGCTTCTACTTGAAGGAGAACGTCACCTCCCCGGAAGTGATTAGCGCTTGGACCGGCAACATCGACTTCGGCAGAGTTATACCGATAGTAGCCCTCGACGGGGACAGGATCGTGGCCGACGCCACCCTTCACCGCAGCCGGACGGCGGCGCGGCGCCACGTGGGTGAGATCCGAGTGGTGGTGGACCCAGACTATCGGGAGGTGGGCCTGGGCCGCCGACTCATCAGGGAGCTGCTAGACACCGCCTCTGAGCTTGGTCTGCACCGGGTGACCTTCGAGTTGGTGGCGGGGCAAGAGGAGCCCGCCATCAATGCTGCCCGCAGTGTCGGGTTCAAGACGGTCGCCGTCCTGCCGGAGCGGATCCGGGACTTTCGGGGCAATAATCAGGACCTTGTATTAATGGATTTGTCCCTGGGAGACCGCAACCAATGGTGGTATTGAGACGGCGATCACGGAGAGATCGAAAGCATGTACCGGAATATTTTGGTCCTGCTCGATGGCTCGAGACTTGCAGAGTCCGTATTACCCTGGGTGTCTAGGATAGCCCGAGATCACGGAGCGAAGGTGACTTTGTTGGGTGTGGTTCACCCCTTCGGTGCGCGGTTCCCCCAGCCTCACATTGGAAGTTTCGGCCCCTCCGGGGAACGTCGTGACGCCCGCCTTATGCGCTACCTGAAAGGGGTAGCGATGTTTCTGAAGTTGCGAGGCGTGGAGGCGGAGCCAGCGATGGTGTCCGGACTTGTCTCGGGGCAGATTTTGGCGGAAGCCAGAGAACGTGAGTGTGACCTGATCGCTCTTTTGGTGCATAAGAACGCGGTTTTGGGCCGCGGGCTGCTTGGCAGCTCGGCCGACGCTGCCCTGAGACACGCGGACCCGTCTCTGATATTGGTGTTTCCCCAAGGTGTTCGCGAGTCTTGGAAAGCAGACCCGCCCATGTTGCTAAGCGCCAAGGGATAGTGCCGCGCCGGGAATCCGGGCGGGCGGCATGCTCGATGCTGCGACCAATCGATACGCAGGAGGTACCGCTGTGGCAAACGTGGTATCGCACCAAAGGGTGCACGGACTTAAAGGCGAGTCGGGTCCGCAATCCGACATGGTGAAGCCAAAGCCAGTGGACGACGTCCGGAAGGACGAGTTCAGGACGGAGGGCAATTCCAATAGCAACGAATCTTGGTGTTATTGGGTGCCGTTCCCGGGGGTCCGGTACTACTGTTATGGCCGGGAGGCAAACAATGTAGATCCGCTAGAGCACTCCCCGCGGGGCCTGCCTACGTGAGACGCACCGGCTAGATGTTCCAGGACCGGCTTTCAGATCAAGAATCAATTTGGCCTGAAAGGTTGAGTCGGGAGGGACCGCAAAATGTTTTGGTTGAAGAGCTGTCCGCGGTGTCATGGCGACCTATTCCAGGAACGAGACCAATATGGCCGGTATGTATCGTGCCTGCAATGCGGGCACCATCTTAACGGAGTGGATGAGGCAAAACTTCGGTATGTCTATAAGGGACCGACAATGGACCGGCCCATATCGACGCTGCCAGCGGGAGCCGACACAACCACGGCCAACACCTCCCGGAAGCCGAACATACTGGCCGCCTGAGGGTAGCTGGCCTACCGGTTTGCTCATAGGAGACCACTATGATTACAGCCGTAAATAAGAGATCGGACGCCCGAGGCCTTACGTCCAGCGCCATTGGCCGGCGGCCGATCCGCCAAGACGGAATGGACAAGGTCACCGGCAAAGCCTTGTACGGGGCCGATATCCGTCTTCCTGGCATGTTATGGGGCAAGGTCCTGCGCAGTCCCCATCCCCACGCCCGCATCTTGTCCATCGACACAAGCAAAGCCGAGGCCCATGACGGCGTGAAGGCTGTGGTCACCTCTAAAGACCTGGCACCCCTACCGGTAGAATCTGCAAAACATGCGGACTCCGGCGTACTCAACCTCAAGTTCCTTCACGACAACATCCTGGCTGGGGAAAAAGTCCTATACATGGGCCACCCAGTGGCGGCGGTGGCGGCTACCAGCGCCCATGTAGCCGAAGAGGCGTTGCGGCTAATAGACGTGGCCTACGAGCCCCTTCCCGCCGTAACCAACGTGGAAGATGCAATGCGGCCAGGGGCTCCGATTCTCCACGATACCTTGCCGGGCTCCGGCCTGGATATTGAGGTGGGCCGGGGAACCAACGTGGCGAGACACCAGCGGTTCACCTTAGGAGATGTGGAATCGGGTCTCCGGGAAGCCGACGTGGTCATAGAGCGAGAATATCGAACCGCCACGGTGCACCAGGGGTATATCGAGCCCCACAACGCCACCGCCTGGTGGAGCCCAGATAGCCGGGTGACCATCTGGTGCAGCACCCAGGCCCCGTTCGAGGTCAGGGACACCACAGCTCAGCTTTTGGGGATACCGCCAGGCAGTGTAAGAGTCGTGCCGCTGGAGGTGGGAGGCGGCTTTGGTGGCAAACTCACCTCCTACTTGGAGCCCCTGGCGGCCCTCCTTGCCAAGAAGAGCGGCAGTCCGGTGAAGATGGCCATGGGGTACAGCGAGGTGCTGGCAGCCACAGGGCCCACCGGAGGCAGCTACGTGAGGGTGAAGCTCGGCGCTACACGAGACGGGCAAATCACGGCGGCCCAGGCCTACGTAGCCCTGGAAGCCGGCGCATATCCTGGGGCATTTATTACTGGGGCCATGGGGTCCATGTTCACCCCCTACGACATCCCTAACCTCCTCATCGATGGTTACGACGTGGTCACCAACAAACCCAAGGCCGGGGCTTACCGGGCGCCCGGGGCTCCCATCGGCGCCTTTGCCGTGGAGAGCCTCCTGGACGAGATGAGCCAAGAATTGGCCATTGATCCGGTTGAATTTCGGCTGCTCAATGCGGCCAGGGAAGGGACCCGCCGGGCGGATGGCATCCGCAATCCACCCATCGGCATCATCGATTTGTTAGAGGCCGTCAAGGCCCATGCTCACTACCAGGCGCCGTTGGATGGTGAAAACCGAGGCCGAGGCTTGGCCATTGGCTTTTGGCGCAACAACACGGGGCAGTCTAGTGTGGTGGCAAACGTTAATCCCGATGGAACCCTAAGCCTGGTCATGGGTTCCGTGGACCTTAGCGGTAGCCGGGTGGCGGTGGCACAGCAGCTGGCCGAGGCGCTGGGCATCCCGGTTGAAGATGTACAGCCCCAAGTGGTCGACACGGATACCGTAGGCTATACCTCAAGCACCTCAGGAAGCGGCATGACCTTTAAGACCGGTTGGGCGGCCTACCAGGCAGCACAGGATATTAAGCAGCAGCTTATCGAGCGTGCAGCTTTGCAGTGGCATGTACCCGCATGCCTGGTGGAATACGGCGACGGGGTAGTGTACCAGAATCAAATACCTGAACAGCGGTTGACCTTCAAAGAGTTAGCCGCCCGCATGAACATTACGGGCGGGCCGGTGGTCGGGCGGGGCAACGTATACCCCAAGGGCGTGGGCGGCTCTTGCACCGCCACCCTGGTAGACGTGGAGGTCGATCCGGAGACGGGCAAGGTGCAGGTTTTGCGGTGCACCGCCTTCCAGGACGCCGGCAGAGCGATACACCCTGGCAACGTTGAGGGCCAGATTCAAGGCGGCACCGCCCAGGGGATCGGCTGGGCCCTCCATGAAGGATATTACATGTCCGACGACGGCCGGATGCTCAACACCAGCTTGCTGGACTATCGCATCCCCACCTGTTTGGACCTGCCCATGATCGACGCCGTGATAGTAGAGGTGCCCAATCCAGGCCACCCCTATGGCGTGCGAGGGGTGGGCGAGGCGCCCATTGTCCCCCCTCTAGCGGCGGTGGCCAACGCCGTCTCTCATGCCTTGGGACGCAGAATGACACAGCTGCCAATGTCGCCAGGAGCTGTGCTGGAGGCCCTATGGGAGGAAAAAACCGAGTTGCTACTTGCCTGAATAATCGGCCGTGAGCAGACTGAGACAGGCTCGTATCTGCCTTTCTAGAAGCCTAGTCGTGGGGTTCGGCCTCTCCCAATAATTCCTGAATCTCATGTCGATCTTGACGCGGGCCGCCTCGCTTCTTACCGGTTCAGTTACGCCCGAATTTCTACAGTGCATCTCGCAATTCAGCCAAAGCGATGGGCTTACTCATCAGTACGACACCGGACGGCCTTTCGCCGATCTTCTTCACGATCTGACCAATCCCGGTCATCAAACCTCGTATCAATAACAGCTGGTGCGACGAAATGGAATTTCCATCGGGCTAGCTCTAATCTTACATCCCCTGGACAGCCCATGGGTATCCGGCACGGGTTGTAGACCCGTCCCGCGGGGTCAGCTTTTGGACGTGGGAATCCTTTCAAGCTCCGCCAGAGGCAACTCCAGCACTTGGTCGTTGGCATAGCGGACCGACACCGTCTCCTTGACCCGATGCCCCACGATGACTTTGGCCATCCCCTTGGGCGTCGACACCTCTTCGCCGATACGCGGCATGGCGCGATTAATCTCACGGTATTGCTCGTACTCGTATCTCAAGCAGCAGCGGAGCCTACCACAAGCCCCGGCCAATCCGTCGGCGCTGATGGGCAAGGCCTGCTCCTTGGCCATTCGAATGGAGATGGCGTCGAACTTGGACATCCAGGTGCTGCAACAGAGCATCCGGCCGCACCGGCCGATGCCGCCGGTCAGCTTTGCCACGTCCCGGTCCCCCACTTGCCTCAGCTCTACCCGGCACCGCATGGTTGCACCCAGCTCGTGTAGCAAGACCCGGAAATCGACCCTGCCCTGAGCGCCGAAAGTTACCGTTAGACGCGACCGGTCGAAGGTATAGTGAGCGTCCACGATCTTCATACCTAGCTCGAGCTCCCGGGCCTTGGTACGCGCGACTTTGAAGGCGTCCTGCTCCATTTCTTTGATTTGCTGCCACCTCCCGAAGTCCGATGCAGTCGCCTTGCGGGTTACCGTCAACAGGGGCTCGTCGTCGGGCTGGGACAAGACCAAGTTTCGGGGCTCCCGGACAACCCACGCAAACTCCTCTCCTTTTGCGGCTTGGACGACCACGTAGTTGTTGCGGCGAAGCTCCAGATCAGCAGCGTCCACGTAGGTGATGGGGTCGGCCTGGCGCCAGCGTATGCCTGTCACTCGGGTCATATTGCAATTCTCACACCGGGCAGGTTGATGTTGAGTCTCGAACGATGTCCGCAACTTTGGCGGGCTTTCCAGGCTTCGTACTGTGGTCCACTGCGTCTCAGGGTAGCTCTCGTTCCCAAGGTTCTCGGTGTCCCAAAGTGGGACCAACCTCCGTTACTTTTCGCTCGGGTTCCCACACGACGGCTTTGTCGGCTGCCCGGATGACCAAGACGGGCTCGCCGCAGTGCCGCACTACATGGTCGGTGACGCTGCCAAGCACCGCTCGCCTGATTCCCGATCGGCCGTGGGTAGTCATGGCCACCATGCTATGAGGCGTCTCTCGGGCCACGCTGACGATAGTCTCGGCCGGATGGTCGCCGATGGTACGGCTTTTTACCGACGGAAGGCCTGCTCCTCGCAGCTTTTCCGCGACTGCCTCTAGATAGTGCACAAGCGGCCCATTTTGGCGATGGGTGGCGACCCTAAGCAGGGTCACGGTGAGGCCCAGGGCTTTGGCCAGGGATACCACGTGGGGCAGCACCTGCTCGGCCAGGGGCGATCCGTCCAGGGGAACAATGACATGCTTCAGCTCGGCCTCCGGGACAGGGGTCTTCCCATCTCGGGGCCTGATCACCAGAACCGGCGCACTGGTGGAGTGCAGCACCTTGTCCGTCACGCTCCCCAGCATCAACCTGGCGGCCCCCGAACGTCCGTGGGTGGACATGGCAATTAGGGTGTCAGGCTTTTTCGCGGCCTCCTCTACTATCAACGATTCGGGGTCTCCTGCTTTTACCGTGCAGGACACCTCGACCCCCACACAACTGATCGATGGCGTGACACGGTGCAAATAGTCCAACCCCTCAGCACGCAGGTTGGCGTCGATCTGGTGCGGGTAGCGGCCGTGGGCGTGTTCGGAGAGTCCCTCAGGTGCGAAGCTGGACACATATAGCAGCTCAACACGCCCCCCAAAGCCATTCGCCAAAACGCGGGCATAGGGCAGTACCCTCTCGGCCAGGAGGGACCCGTCAAGGGGGACCAGGATTCTGCTGTACATGGGATAGGTGGCCCGTGTATTACTGCCGAGCGAGGGCTTTGATCCGGTCTCCCGGCTAAGTATCGGCGTATTCATCAGCTTCGCTCCTTTCGTTTGCTCAGTTCAGCGATTCCTCCTGCCATTGGTGTTTAAGAGTTATCCGGATGCGATCGGGACCTCACTGAACCGGGACTCCAGCGACGCCAGCAGGTTTCGCTGGGCCGGAGCCAGCTCCTCGGCCACCCAATCGATTATCCAACGCGGGTTCTCCGCTTCATCGTCGATCAACAGATGCCTGACCATCCCCAGCTGCTGCTCTTCGGCAATCCTCTCCCGCACCAGGGATAGAACGAAGGCCTCTTCGTTCTCGAAATGGTCGAACTCCAAAACACGCAGCGCCATCACCCGCTGGTAGAGGTGCCTCCTGGTCCGGGCCAGCACTTTGTCCCGCCCGATCTCTTTTTTCAGTAATTCCTCCACTTCTTCCAACCGGCCTGCCAGTTCTTTGTGCTCCGCTTCTTCCAGGGCCAGAACAGCGGTCCTGATGCTGTCGGATATTCCCGCTTCATCCCCTTTGTCCAAGTAGGCGATCAATTCTGTACCTTGCTCGGCGAGCTCCGCGTGCTCCGCTTCGCTCTCCCGAGCCGGCTGACAGTTGACCAGTGGCGCGGTCATGTAGGTATCTTCCGTTGTGGCGTGGTAAAGCAATTGCTTTACCCAAAAGTCGAATGACTCGCGAAATTCGCCCAAATCGCCACCGTCCTGGCCCTCGGCCGCCAGGCGCTCCACCCGTTGGGACAGGGCCTCAAAAGCCGCATGCATCAGATACATTACATCGATGGGGTCGTCGAGTTTGGTGATTTCTTGAGCCATCTTGGGACCTCCTTTTCTTTATCTCCAGAACCGGTCCTAGCCCGGCCATCCCCCGGGGCACTGATCGTTGAGTGAGCCAGCCTGAAACCACCCGCTTGCATTATTGCGGACACCTGGCTAAATCCCCCAGGCGGGTCTCCATTTCGCCCAGCAGTGCCCGTTCCCCCGGGGACAGCCGTAATCGCACCCAATCGATCATCCAGCGGGGATCTTGGGCGTCCTGGTCTAGAAGCATTACCTTGGCTAGTTCCAGTTGCTGCTGCTCTTTCATTTGCTGGCGCACTGCGGGCAAGACGAAGGCCTCCTCGAGGTCCAGGTGGTCTTCAAGCGCAATTCGCAAAGCCACTACCTGCTGGTACAGGTGCTGCCTGGTACGGGCGATCACACTGGTTGTCCCTATGTCATCCGACAGTACGTTGAGCACGTTCTGCACCTTGTCCACCAGGAGTTGGTGCAACTCTTCTTCTTGGGCCGCCATGGCCCTTCGCACGCTTTCCATCACCTGCGAGGAATCATCAGTGGCCGGATACTCCTTCCAGCACTTGAGATCCCGGGCCCGCCCGTTGTCATCAAGCCTGCCGTTGGATGTAGACTGGGATTGATTCAAGGACTGGGTCATATAACGCTCTTCCTGCTCCGCGTGGTATACCAGGGCCGTTGCCCAGGCGTTGAAGGCCAGCTTAAAGGGTTGAAGGCTGCCGCCGGTGTCAAGGTGATCTACCATGTCCTCGATGTACACCGCTTCTGCTTTAAGGGCCTTGTGGATCAGATAGATCGTATCTATTGGACTCTCAAGTCTTTCGATTTCCTCTGACATCTGCCCTCCCAAATCGATTCGCTTCGGTCGCTGGTACTGCCTGCTCGGCCTTCCGGCCAGCATGCGCCTGTTCCCGGAAGGAAACCGTTTGCCGGCCTTGACGGGCCATGCTTAGCCCAGCTAGTTACCGGATTTCTTGGCCCACGGACATTGTCGATGTGCCTTATATCCGCTTTCGTGATAACGTGAGCCAAATTATATCTGTAATCGATATATTAATGCTAAACGTGCTGGAGCTCCGCACACAGGGTCAAACGGCCCCTTTTGAAAGGGGCCATTCGTCACTGCGTCTAAGCACCTGAAGGGGTTGGTAGGCCTGAACGCCCGGTGGGTGCGGCAGGGGTTGGCCCGCACTCCTCACGGGTGACTCATCCTGGACATGGACAGATCAGAGAGTCCGGTTCATTAAGTCTGAGAAGTTTTGAATTCTACTCTTGACATTCCATCCGAATGGAAGGTTTATAATCCAAATCAGTCGCCCAAGGAGGACACTTGTGAAAATCGGTGAGTTGGGCAAGGCCACCGGGTTATCGGCCAAAACCATCAGGTTTTATGAGGCTGAGGGCCTCATCCCGGATCCCCCAAGAACTGACTCCGGAACCGGTCCTACGCCGAGCCAGACGTAGACAGACTGGGGTTCATTCTCAAAGCGAAACGCCTAGGGCTTTCCCTGGACGAAATCAAAGGGATCCTGCACCTACACGACTGGAGCGAGCCAACTTGCGTGCACGTGCGGTCCTTATTACAGGAAAAGGTGACTCAAATCGAGACGGTCATTCAGGACCTCCTCGGTTTCAAAGAGGAGCTGGAATCGCTGAGAGATCAGGCGACAAGTCTGGTGGACTGTCGGCCTGTCGGGAGCAACATCTGCTCCATCATCGAACAGAGCGGGATCAAAGTAACTCCGTCAAGTTTGGGGTGGACTGAACCACTGGGCAGTGCACGCCTAAGGTACTGAATGGAAATCGGAGGAGTTATGGCAGCCAAAGCTATCCTGATATACATCCAACCCGATGGTTGACACTTCTGCCAGCGAACCGAAGAGTTTCTTTCGGAGAAAGGGGTCGCATTTGAGCGGAGGGACATCATCAACGATGCCACCGCCATGGAAGAGCTGGTGAAGATCGGAGTCATGACCACGCCCGTGACGGTAATAGATGGGCAGGTGGTGGTCGGCTTCGACCGCAAGAGATTGGAAGAGTTGTTGGCCGGTTGATCCGGCTCATGAGGAGTAACAGTGTGGCCCATAGCAACCACGACAACTATGACCTGGTAATCGTCGGCGGGGGTGCAGCCGCCTTCGCCGCCGCCACTAAAGCAAACGATCTGGGCAAGACTGTCATGATGATCAACTACGGGCTCCCCATCGGGGGTACCTGCGTCAACGTGGGCTGCATGCCCACCAAGACCCTTTTGACGATGGGAGACGAGCTGTACTACGGTCAGCACCCTCGCTTCAGGGCGCTGCAAAATGGCCACAAGCCGGCCTTCGACTTGGCCACCGCCATCCAGGAAAAGGACGAGATCGTGGCCAAGGCGCGTCAGAGCAACTACATGAACGTGGTGGACTCCATGGAGGGCGTCACCTACCTGGAGGGCCGGGCCAGGTTCATCTCTCCCAACCAGGTGGAAGTGGAGGGAGAGGAGATAGAGGGAGATAAGTTCATCATCGCCACGGGCTCTTCCACAAAGTGGCTGCCCGTGCCTGGGATGGAAGAATCAGATTGCCTCAATAATGTGACGGCTTTGCAGCTGAACAAGATACCCGACTCGATGATCGTCATCGGGGGCGGGCCATTGGGCCTGGAGTTCGCCCAGATGTTCGCCCACTTTGGCACCACGGTAACGGTGGTGGAGGCCATGGACCGCATACTGCCCAGGCATGAGCCCGAGATTGCCGCGGAGATTCGGAGGGCTCTGGAGGAGGAGGGTATCCGTTTCAAGACCGGCGTAACTATCGAGGGGATGCGCCAGAAGGGCGATCGAAAATTGGTGACTATCCGCCACGGCCAGGGCGCCCGGCGGCGGCGGTCGTTGGTAACCGAGACCGAAGAGTTGGACGCACAGGAGGTGTGTCTATTGGCTGCCGGAATCCAGGCCAACACCGATGCCCTGGGACTAGACAAGGCCGGGGTGTCCGTTGGGGCCAACGGCTTCGTCCAGGTTAACCAGGACTACGGCACGGACAACCCCAACGTTTACGCCGCCGGCGATTGCGTTGGGAAGATGGCCCTGGAGACGGTGGCCGCCCGGGAGGGCTCACTGGCGGCAGAGAACGCGCTGACCGGCTCCCACAAGTCCATAGACTACGACCACGTCCCCCACGCGGTATTCACCAATCCCCAGGTGGCCAGCGTGGGTCTCACTGAAGAAGAGGAGATGCGCCGGTTCCATGCCTGCTCCTGCCGGACCATCTATATGAACAGGATCCCCAAGGCGGACGTGATCAAGGAGACCCGCGGGGTGTTCAAGATGGTAATCCACCCGGAGACCTCCCAAATTCTAGGGGTACATATCGTCTCGCCCAACGCTGCCGACCTGATCCACGAGGCCACCCTGGCGGTGAAGTTCGGCCTGACCGTGGACGACATCATCGACACGCTGCACGTCTTCCCCACCCTCAGCGAAGGGATCAAACGCGTTGCCCAGGCCTTCACACGCGATGTATCCGTCATGGCTTGTTGTGTGGAGTAGGAACCTGCCCAAAGCACTGCGATAAGGAGATCACAATGACAAAACAAGAGACCCTGAAGATCCCGGCCCTGCACTGCAGCAACTGTGGTGACACGGTGAAGCGGGTCCTGAAGCCCCTGCCAAGTGTGGAAGTGACCCAGATCGACGCTGAAGCCAAACAGGTAAGCATCCAGTTCGACGAGTCGGTTGTCGGCCTAAACCAGATCCGGGAAGCTTTGGAAGAGGTCGGTTTTTTCCCGGAGGATTAGTCCACTGGGGCCCAAGAACAAGGGAAACTCACAATGATTAACGTATCTACAATCACGAAACAAAGCGGATCCGTGTTGGCACGGCTAGGGAAGAAATGGCAGTTCGTGTTCGCCCTGACCGTCGGCGTGGTGCTGGCCCTTATTAGCTGGCAGGCTGGGGTGCTGGACGGCAGCACCAATATCTTTGGCGGGGTCTCGGGCTCGGCCGTCTCGGTAGGTGGACCCGGCGCCGCAATCGCGTTCGGTGCAGCGTTCATTATCGGCGCCACCATGATCGTCTTGCCCTGCGGCTTTCCCTCTGTGTTTGCCATGCCGTCGATCCTCAACTCACGGAGGGGGCTGCGCCAGCGCACGGCGCTCAGCCTGACCTTTCTTGCGGCAAGCGCCCTGCCCCTGGCGGCCCTCGGAGTCGGCCTCAGCTTTGGCGGGGATGCCATCCTAGGCTTGCTAGACTCGATGAAAGCGAAGATGACCTTTGCCGTGGTCCTCTACTCGTCCTTGGGCATTCTTGCGATCGCCTATGCCCTGAGCCAGCTCGGCGTCATCCACCTGCCTAGCCTCACGGCCAAGCTCAAAAACCCCGACATGCCCGACCAGGACAGGCCCTACAGGCGGTCGCTGGTTCTGGGTAGCACCATGGGGGCCGGCCTGGGAATAGGCTGCCCGATGCCCACCTACTACATCCTTCTGGGATGGGTTGCCGCAGCGGCCAGTCCTCTATATGGCGCAATCCTTCTGGGGGTCTACGGCCTGGGCCGGGTACTACCGGCAGTCGTTATCGGCGCCCTCATTACCTCCGGGATGGACCGGCGCAAGGTTTCCAAAAATATGACTGCCTTCCGCGAAAAGACAGACGGGCTCACCAATGGTTTCCTGACCGCCATGGGGTCCTACCTGGTTGTTCTATTCGGCGGCGTGCTTCTGTACCGTGTGGTGACGCTGTAGCCTTCGACCAATAAAGGCAAGCAAGGAGCGATCCAATGTCTAAACCACAAGAAGTTACAGATGCCGACTTCGAGCAGGAGGTGCTTAAGTCTGACCTCCCGGTCGTGGTGGATTTCTGGGCCGAATGGTGCGGCCCCTGTCACCAGATCGCTCCAATCCTAGAGAGCTTGGCCGACGAGTACGACGGCAAGATCAAGTTCGTAAAGGTCGACACCGAAGAAAACTTTGAAACCCTATCCAGCTACGGCGTACTTAGCTTGCCCACCTTGCTGTTGTTCAAGGAAGGGCAACCGATCGAGCGGATCACTGGCGCCCGGCCCAAGGGGGACTTGATGCGATACCTGGACAAGGCCCTTGCGTGAGGCGACGGTATTAATGCTGCCCCGATAGGAATGAACCATGGGATTTTTGATTGTCCTAATTCCCGTAGGCTGTTGTCTGGCCGTGCCTGCTGTCCTAGCTGTTGCCGCGTTTGTGCGTTCAAGAAAACATAATGAACTCCAAGTCAACCCGAAGCTGCGAGAAGGACCCCGCCACTCGTTGCTGGGGAAGCCGGGAAAGAAATGAAGTTGGCGCCAGCGGCCCCTCTAGCAATTACTATGCTGCTCACGCTGGGTGCTGTCCTGACGGGTTGTCAAGGCTCGCCGGCAGGGCCCCCGATCGACAACTCGTCACTTCCGGCATCGGCTTCTGCCGCTGGAACTGCGGAGTCCTTGGCTCCATCGTTTTCGGTCAGCACCGGGACGGGGTCTGTTTTCTCGTTGGACGACAACAGTGGCGAAGTTGTGGTGCTCTATTTTTCCTTCCCAGGTTGACCCACCTGCGGGCTGGAGGCTCCGGCCCTGGGCAGGATTCAGCAGGAGTATCGAGACCGGAAGCTCTCGGTGGTGGCCATTAACACCGCCCCATTTGCTTCACTGGCAGATTGGAAGGATTTCTGGAAGAGTAAGGGAGCGGCCGATGTAACCTGGGCGACCGACCCTGACGGACGGCTCCTAAAGCTCTTCAAGGTATACAGCCTGGGTACAACGATCATCATTAACCGGGGAAGGCATATCTCGTATAGGGACGACGGGGCGACTCCCTATGAGGTACTTCGGGCCGAGGTGGAGAAGGTGGTGTAAGAGTTTGGACCGCAACGCCAGCCCCCGGTTGACCCTGGAACCTCTAATGCTAAATCTACCTGGCGTGAGGATTGCGAAATGACCCGAGTGGTTGGAATCCGATGACGGACGGCCGATCCTATTAGCTACGCGGATGCTGCTGATCTGGAGATGCACCGCAATAACTACGTGGTAGTACAAGCGGAAAAGGGGCAGGAGTTCGCCTGGGTCGTGAGGGAACCCCGTATCCTGCTGATGGCCCAGCCGGATGATGAACCCTTACTGACCGTTCTACGAAAAGCGACGGCCTCGGACTTCGGAAGGTCGCAACAGATCAAGGAGATGGAAGAGCAGGCCTTCAAGCTGGCCCGCGCCAAGTCCCGCGAACTGGAATTGGGGATGAAGATCGTCGAGGCCCACTACACCTTCGACAAGTCCCGTCTTAGGGTGACCTTCGGCGCCGAGGGGCGGGTCGATTTCCGGGTCTTGCTCCGCGAACTGAGCTCTACCTTGCGGTGCCGGGTGGAACTTCGGCAAGTGGGTGATCGGGACGTGGCCAAGTTGACTGGTGGTATCGGGCGCTGCGGACGTGTTCTTTGCTGCTCGACATGGTTGACCAAGTTCGACGCGGTCGGCATACGTATGGCCAAGGAGCAGGCGTTGCCCATCAGCGCCGATGGCTTAGCCGGAGCCTGCGGTCGGCTCCGCTGCTGCTTACGCTACGAATACGAGCAGTACCGGGAGGTCAATCGGGCGCTGCCCCGCATCGGAGAAGAGGTAGGCACTCCTAAGGGACTGGCCAAGGTGATCGTGGGGCACCGCTTGCGGGAGACTGTGTCGGTGCGGTATTACGATGGCGAAGTCCTTGAGTGGCCGTTGGCCGACGTGAC